>NZ_JBHYGX010000060.1:14457-29873 GCF_042739975.1 Streptomyces sp. NPDC059080 | reverse complement strand
GCCCCGCGCGCGGCCGCCCCGGCCGGGGTCAACCCGGCCGCGCCCCGGCCGCGGCCGCTACCGGTGGAGATCGCCACCGCGAGTTCTCCGGACTCATCGCCGACCGGTAGCCGACCGGTAGCTGCACGACCAGGGAGATCACGTGGACCGGGACGACCGGATCCGTCACAGCTCGTCGTTCGGCGCGTAGGCGGCCGCCTACGCCGAACACGTGCTGACCTGCGTGCTGCGCGTCCGGCGGCGGCGAAGGTCATCGGCGCTCACGAACCCGGTCGGCAGCACCACTGACGGTCAGCGTCCCGGGCACCACCTTGAGGCGGAAACGGCGGAGAGGGAGCCGACTCGGCGTCGGCTCCCTCTCTCACCTACGGATCAACGGCCTCAGCACCGGATGCTCAGAGGCGCCGGAGGCGATTCCGCTCGTTCTCAGCTGCAGCCGCTGGTCGAGCCGCAGCCTTCGCAGAGGTAGCAGCTGCCCGCGCGCTGCATCTTCGTCCCGCAGGAGAAGCAGAGCGGGGCGTCGGCGTTGATGCCGAGCTGCATCTCGACCAGTTCGGCGTTGGTGTGCGCCTGCTTCTTCGGAGCCGGGGCCTCGATCTCCGCGGCCGGGACCGCGGGTGCGGGGGCGGGGGCGGGCGCCTCGGTCTGGCGCGGCGCGGACTGCGCCAGGCCCTCGACGTCGACGTCCTCGGACGGCTCGTACGAGCCGGTGTCCAGGTGACGCTGCCGCTCCTCGACGGAGTGGATGCCGAGCGCGGAACGGGTCTCGAAGGGCAGGAAGTCCAGCGCCAGGCGGCGGAAGATGTAGTCGACGATCGACTGTGCCATCCGCACGTCCGGGTCGTCCGTCATACCGGCCGGCTCGAAGCGCATGTTGGTGAACTTCGAGACGTAGGTCTCCAGCGGCACGCCGTACTGAAGGCCCACCGACACCGCGATGGAGAAGGCGTCCATCATGCCCGCGAGAGTCGAGCCCTGCTTGGACATCTTCAGGAAGACCTCACCGAGACCGTCGTCCGGGTAGGAGTTGGCGGTCATGTAACCCTCGGCGCCGCCCACCGTGAAGGAGGTGGTGATGCCGGGACGGCCCTTGGGGAGGCGTTTGCGGACGGGGCGGTACTCGACGACCTTCTCGGGCGCCGGCTCCGCGGTCTCCGCCTTCGCCTCCTCCTTCTTCTTCGCCGACAGCGGCTGGCCGACCTTGCAGTTGTCGCGGTAGATCGCGAGCGCCTTCAGGCCGAGCTTCCAGCCCTCGTAGTAGACCTCCTCGACCTCCTCGACGGTGGCCGTCTCGGGCAGGTTCACGGTCTTGGAGATCGCACCCGACAGGAAGGGCTGTGCCGCGGCCATCATGCGGACGTGCCCCATGGCCGAGATCGAGCGGGCGCCCATGGCGCAGTCGAAGACCTCGTAGTGCACCGGCTTCAGACCGGGGGCGTCGATGACATTGCCGTGCTCGGCGATGTGGGCGACGATCGCCTCGACCTGCTCGGGCTGGTAGCCGAGCCGCTTGAGCGCCTTGGGGACCGTGTTGTTCACGATCTGCATGGAGCCGCCGCCGACCAGCTTCTTGAACTTGACCAGGGCGAGGTCCGGCTCGACGCCCGTGGTGTCGCAGTCCATCATCAGGCCGATGGTGCCGGTCGGCGCGAGGACGGACGCCTGCGCGTTGCGGAAACCGTTCTTCCCGCCCAGCCGCAGCACGTCCTGCCACGCCTCGGTCGCCGCGGCCCACACCGGGGTGTCCAGGTCGTCCATGCGCGTGGCGACACCGTTGGCGTCGGAGTGCTGCTGCATGACGCGCTTGTGGGCGTCGGCGTTGCGGGCGTAGCCGTCGTACGGGCCGACGACCGCTGCCAGCTCGGCGGAGCGCTTGTAGGAGGTGCCGGTCATCAGCGAGGTGATGGCACCGGCGAGCGCGCGGCCGCCGTCGGAGTCGTAGGCGTGGCCGGTGGCCATCAGCAGGGCGCCGAGGTTGGCGTAGCCGATGCCCAGCTGGCGGAAGGCGCGGGTGGTCTCGCCGATCTTCTCGGTCGGGAAGTCAGCGAAGCAGATGGAGATGTCCATCGCCGTGATGACCAGCTCGACGACCTTGGCGAAGCGCTCGGCGTCGAACGACTGGTGGCCCTGGTCGTCGTCGCGCAGGAACTTCATGAGGTTGAGCGAGGCGAGGTTGCACGAGGAGTTGTCCAGGTGCATGTACTCGCTGCACGGGTTCGAGGCGGTGATCCGGCCCGACTCCGGCGAGGTGTGCCAGTGGTTGATGGTGTCGTCGTACTGGATGCCGGGGTCGGCGCAGGCCCAGGCGGCCTCGGCCATCTTGCGGAAGAGGCCCTTGGCGTCGATCTCCTCGATGACCTCGCCGTTCATCCGGCCGCGCAGGCCGAACTTCGATCCGGACTCGACGGCCTTCATGAACTCGTCGTTGACGCGGACGGAGTTGTTGGCGTTCTGGTACTGGACGGACGTGATGTCGTCGCCGCCCAGGTCCATGTCGAAGCCGGCGTCGCGCAGCGCGCGGACCTTCTCCTCCTCCTTGACCTTGGTCTCGATGAACGCCTCGACGTCGGGGTGGTCGACGTCGAGCACGACCATCTTGGCGGCGCGGCGGGTGGCGCCGCCCGACTTGATCGTTCCGGCGGACGCGTCGGCGCCACGCATGAAGGAGACCGGACCGGAGGCGTTGCCGCCGGAAGAGAGCAGCTCCTTGGAGGAGCGGATGCGGGAGAGGTTCAGACCGGCGCCGGAACCGCCCTTGAAGATCATCCCCTCTTCCTTGTACCAGTCGAGGATCGACTCCATGGAGTCGTCGACGGAGAGGATGAAGCAGGCGCTGACCTGCTGCGGCTGCTGGGTGCCGACGTTGAACCAAACCGGCGAGTTGAAGCTGAAGACCTGGTGGAGCAGCGCGTACGCCAGCTCGTGCTCGAAGATCTCGGCGTCCGCCGGAGAGGCGAAGTAGCCGTTCTCCTCGCCGGACCTGCGGTACGTCGTGACCACGCGGTCGATCAACTGCCGCAGGCTCGACTCGCGGGTCGGCGAGCCCACCGCACCACGGAAGTACTTGCTGGTGACGATGTTGACCGCGTTCACCGACCAGAAGTCGGGGAACTCGACGCCACGCTGCTCGAAGTTGACCGAGCCGTCGCGCCAGTTGGTCATGACGACGTCACGACGCGCCCACTCCACCTCGTCGTACGGGTGCACGCCGGGGGTCGTGTGGATGCGCTCGATACGCAGCCCCTTGCTCGCCTTGCTGCCCTTGGCGCGGGAGCCGCGTGCCGGGCCGCTCGTCGTCTCTGTCATTCCGCCTCCCTGTACGGGCGAAAACGCCCATATGTGCACACTTGTTCCGTGGCACGGTGTCTGTCGTTCTGCGGCCGGAGCGCCTGCACGCGCCCCGGTCAGATGTGATCGCGCCGCGCTAGTCGGCGGCGGTGGCGGGCTCGGGAACGGACGCGGCATCGCCGCCGTCCGCCCCGCACTCCCGCTCGGGCGGCCCCTGCTCGCGCTGCTCACGCAGTTCGGCGATGGCCGCCTCGAAGTCTTCCAGCGAGTCGAAGGCCCGGTACACGGACGCGAAGCGCAGGTACGCGACGAGGTCGAGTTCCCGCAGCGGTCCCAGTATGGCGAGCCCGACGTCATGGGTGGACAGCTCGGCGCTGCCGGTGGCGCGCACCGCCTCCTCGACCCGCTGGCCGAGCTTGGCGAGGGCGTCCTCGGTGACCGGCCGCCCCTGGCATGCCTTGCGCACGCCTGCGATGACCTTGGTGCGGCTGAAGGGCTCGGTGACCCCGCTCCGCTTGATCACCGTGAGGGACGCCGTCTCGATGGTGGTGAAACGGCGAGAGCAGTCGGGACACTGGCGACGGCGGCGGATCGATGTGCCGTCGTCGGTGGTGCGGCTGTCGACGACCCTGCTGTCCGAGTGCCTGCAGAAGGGGCAGTGCATGGCTCCACCCTCCTCACCTCGGAACTGCGCGGACGTACGCCGCCGGAATCCGCGTACGACTGATCGGCCCCACGAGGGCCCTTCCAGGCCCTCGGAGCAGTCACCAGCATAGGCGATCCACGGGGGCCCGCCGGACCAGACACCACAACTTGTAGGTGGTCGGCGCCATCCAAGCACTAGATGTGGTGTCGGGACGCACATGGACGCCTACCGCGTGTCGCGGTGGAGGCGGGCCGTCGGGGTTGGCCACGAGCCTACGGGAAACCACTCGCGGGGCGGCCCGCAGGGGCCGGAATGACGGAATCCACACGCGGGGGGCACGGACGACGGGCCGCGGCCGGGCGGCCCGCTCCCGCTCCCTTCCACCCCGTTCCGGGCACCCGGGGGCCGAAGGGGATAATACGGAGCGAAGCGGCCTTCGGGGTCCGCGTCGGGAGCCGCCGCCCCTTTGCAATCTTTCCGGGTGCGACGGACGCGCGCGGGGTGCGGCGTGCCACCTGTCGGACCGAATCGCCGTTCGGGTCTCCGGTCCATACACCAGACACGCGAGCGAGTCAGTAGATTCCCAGAATTTCACTCGAACGTGTGTTTGGCGCAACCTTTCGAAAGCAACTACCGTTGGCTATCTAGGGAGCACATTCCGAGAGGGGCTGACGTGACCACCACCGCAGACAGCGCGACCATCACCGCACAGAGCCACTCCCAGGGCCGGTTCGAACACCCTCAAGTGGCACGGAGCACACCGATGGACGACCCCGCGCCGGATGCTGCGGAGCAGAAGCCCACCCGTGCGCTGCCGGGACGGCCACCGGGGATCCGGGCCGACAGCTCGGGGCTGACCGACCGCCAGCGCCGCGTGATCGAGGTGATCCGGGACTCCGTGCAGCGCCGCGGCTACCCGCCGTCGATGCGGGAGATCGGCCAGGCCGTCGGGCTCTCCAGCACCTCGTCCGTCGCCCATCAGCTCATGGCCCTGGAGCGCAAGGGCTTCCTGCGGCGCGATCCGCACCGCCCCCGGGCGTACGAGGTCCGCGGCTCCGACCAGGCCAGCAGCGCGGCCACGGAGACTGCGGGCAAGCCCGCGGCGTCCTACGTCCCGCTCGTCGGGCGGATCGCCGCCGGTGGCCCGATCCTCGCCGAGGAGTCCGTCGAGGACGTCTTCCCACTCCCCCGCCAGCTGGTCGGTGACGGTGAGCTGTTCGTCCTCAAGGTCGTCGGCGACTCCATGATCGAGGCCGCGATCTGCGACGGCGACTGGGTCACCGTCCGCCGCCAGCCCGTCGCGGAGAACGGCGACATCGTCGCCGCGATGCTGGACGGCGAGGCCACCGTCAAGCGTTTCAAGCGCGAGGACGGCCATGTGTGGCTGCTGCCGCACAACGCCGCCTACCAGCCGATCCCCGGCGACGAGGCGACCATCCTCGGCAAGGTCGTGGCGGTCCTGCGGCGGGTCTGACCTCGCCCCCACGAGCGAGCCCCGGGACCACTGCGCCGGTTCCGGGGCTCTGCGCCGCCCGGCGGACGTTCCCGCCGCCGGGTCTGTGTCAGGCGCCGCTCTCCGCCTCCCTGGCCGCCGCGTCGATGGCCGCGAGCGACCGGCGGACCTGATTGCGGTCGGTGGTGTACCAGAAGTCCGGCATCGACTTCCGCAGGAACGAGCCGTACCGGGCCCGCTCCAGCCGGGGATCGAGCACGGCGACGACGCCGCGGTCCCCCGTCGCCCGGACCAGCCGCCCGGCGCCCTGGGCCATCAGCAGCGCCGCATGCGTCGCCGCCACCGACATGAAGCCGTTGCCGCCGGCCTCCTCCACCGCCTTCTGGCGGGCGCTCATCAGCGGATCGTCCGGGCGCGGGAACGGCACCCGGTCCATCACCACGAGCTGGCAGTTCGGGCCCGGCACATCCACGCCCTGCCACAGCGACAACGTGCCGAACAGGCAGGTCCGGGCGTCCGCCGCGAACGTACGGATCAGCTCGCCCAGGGTCTCCTCACCCTGGAGGAGCACCGGCATGTCGAGACGGCCGCGCATCGCCTCGGCCGCAGCCTGCGCCCCGCGCATCGACGAGAACAGGCCCAGCGTCCGGCCGCCCGCCGCCTCGATCAGCTCCGCCAGCTCGTCGAGCATGTCCTCCCGGCTGCCCTCACGGCCCGGCTGCGCGAGGTGCTTGGCGACGTAGAGGATGCCCTGCTTGCCGTAGTCGAAGGGCGAGCCGACGTCCAGGCCCTTCCAGACCGGGGCGTCGTCCTCCCGCACGCCCTCCGGGGAGAGGCCCAGGGACGCGCCGACGCCGTTGAAGTCGCCGCCCAGCTTCAGGGTGGCGGACGTCAGCACCACCGAACGGTCCGCGAACAGCTTCTCGCGCAGCAGCCCGGAGACCGACATCGGTGCCACCCGCAGTGAGGCGCCGAAGCGGTCGTGGCGTTCGTACCAGACCACGTCGTACTCGGAGCCGTTCGCGATGCGCTCGGCGACGGCGTGGACGTTCTCCACCGACGCGAGGGCCTGCTTGCGGACCGCGTCCTCGTCCTGGACGTTCTTGTCCCGCGTCGAGCCGAGCGCGGAGATCACCGTACGGGCGGCGTCCCGCAGCGCCATCAGGCAGTAGCCGAGATCCTCCGGGATCTCCTCCAGGCGACCGGGCAGCGCCAGCTCCATCAGCCGCTCGAACGTCTCGGACGCCGTCTGCAGCTGGTCGGCGGCCTTTTCGTTGACGAGCTTGGCGGCCCGGCGGACCGCGCGGTTGACCTGCCCCGGGGTCAGCTCGCCGGTGGCGACGCCGGTGACCCGGGAGACCAGTTCATGGGCCTCGTCGATGATCAGCACATCGTGCTCCGGCAGGACCGGCGCACCCTCGATCGCGTCGATCGCCAGCAGGGCGTGGTTGGTGATCACGACGTCGGCGGTCTTGGCGCGCTCCCGGGCTGCCTCCGCGAAGCATTCCGCGCCGTAGGCGCACTTCGAGGCGCCCAGACACTCCCGGGAGGCGACCGAGACCTGGCCCCAGGCGCGGTCGGAGACGCCGGGCGTCAGGTCGTCGCGGTCGCCGGTCTCCGTCTCGTCCGCCCAGTCGCGCAGCCGCAGCAGGTCCTTGCCGAGCTTGCTGGTGGGCGTCGCCGCCTCGAACGGGTCGAAGAGGCCCTCCTCCTCTTCCTGCGGCACGCCCTCGCGGAGGCGGTGCAGGCAGAGGTAGTTGGAGCGGCCCTTGAGCATGGCGAAGTCGGGGCGGCGGCGCAGCTGCGGATGGAGCGCGTCGACGGTGCGCGGCAGGTCACGCTCGACGAGCTGACGCTGTAGCGCGAGGGTGGCCGTGGCGACGACCACGCGGTCGCCGTGGGCCAGCGCCGGCACCAGATAGCCGAGGGACTTTCCGGTGCCGGTGCCGGCCTGCACCAGCAGATGCGACTGGTCGTGCACGGCCTCGGCGACGGCCTCGGCCATCGCCACCTGGCCGGGCCGCTCGGTGCCGCCGACGGCGGCGACGGCGGCGTGCAGCAGATCGTTGAGGGAGGGCTTCGTCATAGCGTGGCCAGCCTACGCGGGACCACTGACAGCCCGCCCCGTCATGGCGTGTGCAACGGGTTGGGGACGGTGCCGTGGACCGTGGCGTGCGGGCGTTCGGTGCGGTCGCGGTAGCCGTCGGTGTGCAGACGGTTGCGGTTCAGGCACAGCCGCTCGATCCGCGGGGTGAGCAGGTCGAAGAGGACGTGCCGTTCCTTGAGGGCGGGGAAACGTTCATGGTGGCGCAGGATCTCCGCCCGGACGAGGGACCAGAATTCCCGTTCGGGAACGCCCAGTTGCTCCTCGTAGAGCGGTGCGAGGTAGCGGAAGACACCGACGAACAGCCCGGAGTGGATGAACTGGGTGAGGAACGCCGGCGGCTCGGTCAGCAGCACCGCGCGGACCTCGTCCGGCATCGCGTCGTGCTCCGGCAGCGGCGTGGCGCTGATGTTGACGTCGTCGACGAAGTCCTTGACCGCGAGCCGGACGGGCACGTCCCGGACGTCGAAGACGACGATGGCGTTCTCGCCGTGCGGGGAGAAGACCGTGCCGTAGCGGTAGAGGAAGTGCAGCAGGGGCGGCAGGAGCGCGGCGAAGAGGCGGCGCAGCCAGACCCGGGGCGGCAGGCCCGAGCGGCGGACGAGTTCGGCGGTCAGGGCGCGGCCGTGCGGGTCGGTCTGGAGCAGCGAGGCGAGGGTGCGGGCGCGTTCCCCGGGGTCGAGATGGCGGATGAGCGGCTCGCGCCAGATGCAGCCGAGCAGCTCCTTGTACTGGTAGGGGACTCCGGGCAACCGGTCGTAGAGCGGGTGGTGGACGGTGACGGAGGCGGTTTCGCCGAGGAGGATCACCCGCGTCTCGTCGCGCAGATACGGGTCGTTGTCGCGCAGCGCGTGGACCCAGCCGGTGACGGCGGGGGCGGCGGCGGTGCGTTCGGTGGGCAGTCCGCGCCAGACGAGGGTGTTGAGGACCGACAACGGGAGCTTGACGGTGCGGGCGTGCGGACGGCTGATGTTGAGGAAGGTCCGGATCGACTGCTGCGGCAGGCGGAGGTCGTTGTCAGTGGGCAGCGCGATGATGGATCTGTCGGCCAGTTGCGGCGCGAAGAGCGGCGCGACGGTCTCGTCCCACTGCCAGGGGTGGACGGGAAGGTAGAGGTAGTCGGCGGGGTCGCGGTCCTCGGCGGCGACCGCGTCGGCGAAGCGGTCGCGGACGGCGGGGGGCAGTTCCTCGCCGTAGAGACGGTCGGGGGTGGCCAGTGCGGGGATGCCGCGGTAGAGGGCGAGGTCGCGGTGGGCGGCGAGCCAGGGCAGGCGGTGCGGGGTGCGGGATTCGGGGGCCCACTCCGCGGCGTCCCGGGCGGAGAAGCCGAGTCGGCCCTTGTTCGCGACGAGCCAGGGGTGGCCGCTCTGGTGGCCTTCCAGGGACGCGTAGTCCAGGTCGGCGAGGGCGTCGGCGTCGAGCGCGGTGGCGTCCAGCCGGGCGTCGGCGGCGAGGGTGGCGGTCAGCTCCCGCAGCAGGTGCCCGGTGGTGTCGCCGGACAGCCCCAGGACGGTGTCGTGGGCGCGGGTGAGAAAGCGCAGCGGGTCGGCGTCCGGCGTGAGCGAGTCGGGGTCGACGCGCCAGTGTCCGTAGGCGCCGCGGCGGGCGGTGAAGCGGTAGACGAGGTCGTCGGCGACGGGCAGGCGGTAGCGGGTGGGGCGCCTGTCGGGGACGGACGGGACGGGCGTCGCCTCGGGTCCGGTGCCAGGCTCGGGCGCGGCGGACGCGGCCGCCTCGGCCGCAGGCATGGGCACGGCGGCCGCGGTCTCCGCAGGCGCGGCCGCGTCGGCCCTCAGCCCGGGCTCCGGTTCGGGTTCGGGTTCCGGTTCCGGTTCCGGTTCCGGTTCCGGTTCCGGTTCCGGCCGGATGATCTCCTCATAGGCGAACTCCGCCAGCGTCTTGGCGAGCAGGCGGCGCGCGGCGCGGCGCCAGAGGTGCGGGGCGGGCCCGGGCTCGTCGGCGGCGTGCGGCGCGGCGGGCCGGTGTTCAGCGGTCACGGTGGGACTCCTCGTGGTGGGACCGCACCGGCACGGCGGGGACAGCCGGCGGTCACCGGATGAAAGGGGTCGGTCAGGGGCGGCGCTTTTCCTTCGCAGAGGTGGTGGCGCGGACGATTACGGGCAGGGCGGTCGGGGTCCGGACAGCGGTGCGGGGCCGTCGGCGGACGACCCCGGGTCAGAGCGGGTCAAGGGGTTCACGGTCGCGGATCATCAACGCGGCGCGCTTGTCGGGCAGTTCGATCTCGCCGCCGTACCGGAAGCCGGCGGCGCGGAAGGCGGCGACGGAGGGGGTGTTGCGTACGTCCGGTTCGGCGACGACGCGGGTGCAGCGCGGGCGGTGGGCCAGCACGAGATCGGCGACGGCCCGCAGCAGGGCCGAGCCGAGGCCGCGTCCCCGGTGGTCCGCGCCGAGGAGGAGATGCAGACCGGTGTCGTGCGGGCGGGCCGGGTAGTGGCGGGCGAGCGGATCGAGATCGGCGCGGTAGATCTCCCAGTAGCTCATCGGGACGCCCGCCAGGACGCCGAGGCAGGGGACACTGCGGCCGTCGCCGGTGAGCTGAGGGTGCAGATGCGCCGCGGTGACCTCGGGAGGGCCCGCGAGTTCCCAAGAGGACGCGACCGCCGGATCGTTCATCCACACCGCGATGCGGGCGAGGTCGGCGGCGGGGTCCACGGGGACGAGGGCGAACGGCCCGTCGGCGGTCCTGGCGGGCGGCCATCCGGCAAGCCCGTCGAGGAGCGGCCCGGCGGCGGGTCTGGCGGGCGCCGGGGGCCCCGCGGCAGACAAGGGCTCCGGGGCGTGAGGCAGCTGCCGGACGGGGGTGGTGCCGGAGCCGGGTTCAGTGGGGGGCACGGAGGCGCTCTCCTCTCGTGGCCCCAGGAACGCGGATCGGCGCGTCCCCGGGGCGGGCCGGGGCGGGTGGCGGGTGCGCCGCGCCCCGGGCTGTCCTGGTGCTTGCGGGTGTCGAACGAAATGCCCTAGGAGGCCAGTGGGTTGGCCAGGGCGAGGTAGACGGATTGGGTGTCGACGGGCCCGACGAGTTCGTCGAGCCCGTACAGCCGGGTCGCGAGATTGGCCTTGCAGCGCAGGGTGCGCGCGGTCAGCAGCAGCTCCGGCAGGCGGGAGCGGTGGGCCGCGGGCGCGGTGGCGGCGTCGGCGAGGAAGTGGCGGAAGGCGGCGAGCAGGACCTCCTCACGGACCAGGTGTTCGGCGCCGAAGGCCCCGATGAGGCCGAGGACGTTGTTGATGGCGAGGTAGTAGGCGAAGCGTTCGTCGGTGACGTCGTCGGGGACGAAGGTGTCGCTGGCCTCGCCGAGACCGGGCAGGCGGGCGGTGAGTTCGTCCCGCCGCGAGGTGCGGAAGTAGTAGCCCTGGTTGTCGCGGTAGCGGCCGCCCGCGGGCCAGCCGTCGGCGTCGAGGAGGACCAGGGTGTTCTGCTGGTGGGCCTCCAGGGCGACGCCCGCGGTGCCGTCGAGCCACAGGACGGGCCGCACGACGGCTTCGAGGTAGCGCAGGAACCATTCGGTGGCGACGGCGCCCGGGGTGCGGCCGGTCCGCGCGCCGAGGGCGGTGATCAGTACGGCGAGGCGGGACCGCATCTCCGGGCGGCCGGGCCAGGGCCGGGGCGAGGTCAGCCCGGCCAGGCAGACCGCGTCGTCGCCGGGGCGGAAGGGGTGGTGCCGGATGACGGCGTCCAGGCCCTGGACGGGGGCGCCGTCGGGTCCGTCGATGGCGAGGTAGGCCGGGTCGCGGATGATGTCGAATCCGGGGTGGGCGGCCTGCCAGCGGGCGGCGAGGCCGGTGCGCAGCAGCCGGTGCATCTCGACCCCGCGGAGCAGCTCCTTGCGGAGGTTCTCCCGGCGGGAGTTGGTGATCCGCAGCCCGAGGGAGAGCTTCAGCATCGCGTCGGAGCCGGGGCGGCAGACGGTACGGACCGAGGAGGTCGGGTACCAGACCGGGCCGCCCGGTCCGAGGTCGGTGAGCGCGCCGGAGTCGAGGAGCGCGGCGACCTCGGGGCGGGTGGCGAGGTCACGGGCCTGCCAGGGGTGGAGCGGCAGCGGGACGGTGCCGTCGGGCGGGGGCGGGGCACCGGCGGCGAGGGCGTGGGCGAGCCGGTCGGCGGGGACGGTCCGGCCGCGTTCGGTCCAGGCGGAGTCGGCGGCGAGAACCGAGGGGTGCACGGCCATCCAGTGGAGCGGGAAACCGCCGCGCAACTCGGGTGCGTAGAGATGGTGTTCGGCGTCGGTGAGGCCCTCACGGCTCTTGGGGGTGGGGTGCAGCGGGTGGCCGAGGAGGAGGGACTGTTCGCCGTCGAGGAAGCGGGAGTGCCCGGCGTCGGCTGGGCGGGCGCGGCGGTCGGCGAGGAAGACGGCGGTGGTGCGGACGGAGGAGGCGACCCGGCCGACGAGGTCGGCACCGTCGCCGCAGGCGGTGCCGGACCCGGGGCGGGCCGCGTCGTGGGCGGCCTCCCGGCGCAGCAGTGCGGCGAGGGTGACCGCGTCGAGCGGGGCGGCGCCGTCCGGGGTGCCCTCCAGGGTGGGGGCGCCGAGGCGGTGCAGGCCGGTGGGCGACCAGTAGCGGACGGGGATGTGCAGGGCGGTGGCGCTGGCGTGCAGCGGGATACTCAGCCGGCCGCCCGCGGGGCGGTGGCCGCCGCTCTCACGGATCCAGCAGCGCAGCAGGTTCTCGACGGCGGCGGCGTCGGCGGCGCGGGCCGGGTCCGGGTGGTCGAGGGGGTCGGGCTCCGTGGGGAACGGGTGCGGCGTGGCGTCCGGCTCCGGGGCGGGGTCGGCGCCGCGCCGCTGGGCCTGGCGCGGTACGCCCGGGCCGAGGGTGTCCGTGCCGGGGCGGGCGGGGCGCTCGGGGGCCTGCGTCCCGTCGGTTCCGGGGCGTTCGTTCATGGGGAGGTGCCTCACTGTGTGGTGGGGGACGAGCCGGTCGGGCCCGGGGTGGGGCGGACCGCCGCGGCGAGGGCGTCGGCGAGGCGGTCGAGGATCGCTTCGGCCTGTTCGTCGGTGAGGGTCAGGGGCGGCAGCAGCCGGACGACGGACTGGTGGCGGCCGCCCAGTTCGATGATCAGGCCGCGCTCCAGGCAGGCGCGCTGGACGGCCGCCGCGAGGCCGGGGGCCGCGGGCAGCTCACCGGCCGGGCCCACCTCGCCCTCCGGGTCGACGAGTTCGACGCCGAGCATCAGGCCGCGGCCGCGGACGTCGCCGATACAGGGGTGGGCGGCGGCGAGCACCTGGAGCCGGGCGAGCATCCGGGCGCCGAGGGCGGCGGCGTGCCGGTCGAGTCCGGCCTCGCGGACGTGGGCGAGGGTGGCGCACCCGGCGGCCATCGCGAGTTGGTTACCGCGGAAGGTCCCGGCGTGCGCGCCGGGACGCCAGGTGTCCAGCTCCTCGCGGTAGACGATCACGGCGAGCGGCAGGCTGCCGCCGATCGCCTTCGACAGGACGAGGACGTCGGGCACGATGCCGCTGTGCTCGATGGCCCAGAAGGCGCCGGTGCGGCCGACGCCGGTCTGGATCTCGTCGACGATCAGGGGGATGCCGCGGGCCGCGGTGATCTCCCGCATCCGCCGCAGCCAGGCGTCCGGGGCGGGGATCACGCCGCCCTCGCCCTGGACCGGCTCGACGATCAGGCCCGCGGGGTCGGGCACCCCGCTCTTGGGGTCGTCGAGGAGGGATTCCGTCCAGCGGGCGGCGAGTTCGGCGCCCCGTTCGCCGCCGGTGCCGAACGGGCAGCGGTAGTCGTACGGGTACGGCAGGCGGGTCACGGCGGTGTGCCGGGCGCCGCCGGACGCGGCGAGGGCGCCGGCCGTCATGCCGTGGTAGGCGCCGGAGAAGGCCATCAGCCCGTCCCGGCCGGTGGCCGTGCGGACGAGGGTGAGTGCGGCCTCGACGGCGTCCGTCCCGGCGGGCCCGCAGAACTGGATCCGCGCGTTTTCGGCCAACTCGGCGGGCAGAGAGGCGAACAGCTCGGTGACGAAGGCGTCCTTGACCGGGGTGGCGAGGTCGAGGACGTGCAGCGGGGCGCCGGAGTCGAGGACCGTGCGGACGGCTTCGAGGACGACGGGGTGGTTGTGTCCCAGGGCGAGGGTCCCGGCGCCCGAGAGGCAGTCGAGGTAGCGGCGGCCGTCGGCCCCTTCGATGGTCAGCCCGCGGGCGCGCACCGGCACGATCGGCAGGGAGCGCGCATAGGTGCGGGCCGCGGATTCCCGCTGGGCCTGCCGTCGCAGGATCCCCTCGTGGCCCGGTGGCGGGGCCGTCGGTACGGATTCGGTCAACGCCACGTCGGTCGTGTCCTCCGGATGAAGAGCTGCGGCGCACGGGCCCGGCGGGCGGCCCGGCGTTCCCCCGTACGTACCAACGACGCTCACGGCCCGGGATCACGGTCGTGGGAAAGATCCTTACCAGCCGGAACCGGGGGCCCGGCTAACGCCGTCCCCTTCAGCACCGGCATAGTGGGGGCTTGCGTCCGGCGGCTTGCGGTTCATGACAAAAGCCGTGGCGGGCGTGCCACAGCAGCTCAGATCGATGTCTCAGGGGGAGTTCACCCATGCGTCCCATACGTCCGCCCGCCCGCCGTACCACGCCGCGGGCGCGCCGTTCCCCGGCTCTGGCCGCCGCGCTGACCGTCGTCGTGGCGCTGACCGCGACCGCCTGCGGGCCCGGCAGCGGGGACGCGGACGCCAAGGCCAGCGCCTCCGCGGCGCAGGACGCCCCGGGCGGCACCGAGATCAAGATTCCGCAGGACGTCCAGGAGAAGCTGAAGAAGCACGGCATCGACCTGGACAAGTGGGAGAACGGCGAGTGGAAGAACTGGGACCGCGACAAGTGGCTCCGGCAGGCCGGGGAGTTCATCAACCCGATCATCAAGGACTTCTGGGACCCGGACAAGATCGAGAAGGTCAAGCCGCCGCAGGACCCGAGCAAGCCCGAGGACATCTCCGAGGACCAGGGCAAGACCGACCCGGAGCCCGCCGCGGTTCCGGCGCAGCCGGTACAGACGCCGTACACCTCCACCACTCCCGGTGTGGGTCTGCTGCTCTTCAGCACGCCTGAAGGTGAGTCGCGTTGCTCGGCCACGGTCGTCAAGGACCCGGCGCACCCCGGCAAGTCCAACCTGGTGTGGACGGCCGCGCACTGTGTGCACGCCGGTAAGAACGGCGGTTGGTACCGCAACATGATGTTCGTGCCGAACTTCAACCGGAACGGCGCGTCCGCCGCCGAGATGAAGACGGCGCCGTTCGAGGACCGCGTCCCGGCGGGCAAGTGGTGGGCCGACGACATGGCCACCTCCAGCGAGTGGATCAAGGACGGCGGCGCGGTGCCGGGTGTGCCGATGGCGCCGTACGACTTCGCGCTGATGCACGTCAAGCCGGAGGAGGGCACCAGCGGCAAGTCGCTGGAGGAGATGGCCGGTGGCGCGTACTCCGTCAACTTCAACGCGCCCGCGATGAGCAAGATCCCCAGCCTGACGGCGCAGGGTTACCCGGCGGAAGCGCCGTTCGACGGTGCGCTCCAGGAGCAGTGCACCGACAAGCCGACCCGCCTGTCGATGGATGCGGTCAAGCCCACCATGTACCGCATCGGCTGCACCATGACCGGTGGTTCCTCCGGTGGTCCCTGGTTCGCGAAGGGCGCCGACGGCGAGCCGGAGCTGATCTCCAACATGTCGATGGGTCCGCGTCCGGCCCGTTGGTCGGCCGGTCCGCACCTGGGTCCCGAGGCCCGGAACATGTTCCACGCGATGAGCAAGCGCTGGGCGGCGAAGGGCTGATCCGCCCCTGACGTCCCGACAGCGGTGAAGGGCCGCGCCCCCCGGGGGGGCGGGCCCTCGGGGGGGGGGAACCGCCCCGGGGGCGCGGCCGGGGCGAAACGCGGGGGCACGGCGGCGGGGTGCGGATTGTCGCCGGGCCGGTG
>NZ_JBHYGX010000060.1:0-14447 GCF_042739975.1 Streptomyces sp. NPDC059080 | reverse complement strand
TGGGGCCGCGGGGCCGGCTCTGTGCACCCGGGGCGCCCCTCGGGGGGGGGGTGATGGCGTGGCCCGCCCGGCGCCTCCCCCCGCGGTTGTCGGCCGCGCCCCCGGGGGGGGCGCGCCCCTTCGGTGTGTCGTACCGGCGCGGGTCAGGCGGCGGGGACGAACGGCTGGAGCTCGGCGGCGAGTTCCTGATGGACGCGGGCCTTGAGGACCGTGCCGTCCGCGGTGTGCTCCTCCGAGATGACCTCGCCCTCGGCGTGCGCCCGGGAGACCAGAGCGCCTTGGGTGTAGGGCACCAGCGCCTCGATCTCGACCTCGGGCCGCGGGATTTCCTCGTCGAGCAGGTCCAGCAGCTCGGCCATGCCCTGGCCCGTACGGGCGGAGACCACGAGGGCGTGCTTCTCCTGGCGCAGCAGCCGCTGGAGGACCAGCGGGTCGGCGGCGTCCGCCTTGTTGACGACGACGATCTCGGGGACGTCGCCCGCGCCGACGTCGCGGAACACCTCGCGGACGGCGGCGAGCTGCTCCTCGGGCGCCGGGTGCGAGCCGTCGACGACGTGCAGGATCAGGTCGGAGTCGCCGACCTCCTCCATCGTGGAGCGGAACGCCTCGACGAGGTGGTGCGGCAGGTGCCGGACGAAGCCGACGGTGTCGGCGAGGGTGTAGAGCCGCCCGCTGGGTGTCTCTGCGCGCCGGACGGTCGGGTCCAGGGTGGCGAACAGGGCGTTCTCCACCAGGACACCGGCGCCGGTGAGGCGGTTGAGGAGCGAGGACTTCCCGGCGTTGGTGTACCCGGCGATGGCGACCGAGGGGACCTTGTTGCGTCGGCGTTCCTGACGCTTGATGTCCCGGCCGGTCTTCATCTCCGCGAGCTCCCGGCGCATCTTCGCCATCTTCTCGCGGATCCGGCGCCGGTCCGTCTCGATCTTGGTCTCACCGGGGCCACGGGTGGCCATACCGCCGCCCGCGGAACCGGAGCCACCGCCACCCATCTGCCGGGACAGCGACTGACCCCAGCCGCGCAGCCGGGGCAGCATGTACTGCATCTGCGCCAGCGAGACCTGCGCCTTGCCCTCCCGGGACTTGGCGTGCTGGGCAAAGATGTCGAGGATCAGCGCGGTGCGGTCGACCACCTTGACCTTGACGACGTCTTCGAGGTGGATCAGCTGGCCCGGGGAGAGCTCACCGTCGCAGACCACCGTGTCGGCGCCGGATTCGAGCACGATGTCGCGCAGCTCCAGGGCCTTGCCGGAGCCGATGTAGGTGGCCGGGTCGGGCTTGTCGCGGCGCTGGACGATGCCGTCGAGCACCAGGGCACCGGCCGTTTCGGCGAGGGCGGCCAGCTCGGCGAGGGAGTTCTCCGCATCGCTCGCGGTACCCGAGGTCCAGACGCCGATGAGCACCACGCGCTCCAGACGGAGCTGGCGGTACTCGACCTCGGTGACGTCTTCGAGCTCGGTGGACAGCCCGGCGACGCGGCGCAGTGCGGCCCGCTCCGACCTGTCGTACTGCTCGCCGTCACGTTCCTCGTCGATCGTGTGGCTCCAGGCGACGTCCTCTTCCATCAGGGCGTCGGCCCGAAGGCTCTCGGGGAGGCGCTGGCGGTCCGCAGGAAGGGAAGAGGAGGAGGTCATTTGATCCTTTGTGTCGTCGGGAAGTCCTCGGGAGGCCGTCCGGCCGCGCTGGGACTGTCGGTGGTGACAACGTCCGGGCCGCGCCGGAGATTCCCGGCCGCCGGAGTCGACCCGTCGATGGTCGCACGGGCGGTGGGGGCCGTCACGCGAGTTTCCCCGTGTTTCCGGCGATTCCCGGCGGACGGGCGCACACAGGGCGGTACGGCCGCGGGCCCGTCCCGCGCGCCGTGCACGGGGCGGGCCGTGCGTCACGTGGCGCGACGGGAGGTCCACCGCGGGTGGCCGGGCATCGGCGGGGTCTTCGCGTCGTACAGCCAGGCGTGCAGGAAGGCGGAGAGGTCGCGGCCGGAGACCTCGGAGGCGAGGGCGATGAAGTCGGCGGTGGAGGCGTTGCCGTCGTGGTACCGGGCGACCCAGGTGCGCTCCAGGCGGTCGAAGGCGGCCGGGCCGGTCTTCTGGCGCAGCGCGTACAGGACGAGGGCGCTGCCGTCGTAGACGACGGGGCGGAAGATGCTGATCTTCTGTCCGGCGACGGGCCGCTTCGGTGCGGCGGGCGGCCCGCCCTCGGCCCGCCAGCCGTCCGACTCGGTGTACGCGTGCCGCATCCGGTCCTCCAGGGAGGCGCGCTTCTTGCCGCCCTTCTCCTGGGCGTAGAGCGCCTCGTACCAGGTGGCGTGGGCCTCGTTGAACCAGAGATCGGACCAGCGGCGGGGGCTGACGCTGTCGCCGAACCACTGGTGGGCCAGTTCGTGCACCATCACCGACTCGACGTACCAGGAGGGCAGACGGTCCTCGGTGAAGAGGCCCTTCTCGAAGAGGGAGAGGGTCTGGGTCTCCAGCTCGAAGCCGGTGCGGGTGTCGGCGATGAGCAGCCCGTAGACCGGGAAGGGGAAGCGGCCGACCCGGCGCTCCATCCAGGCGAGCTGTTCCGGGGTGCGGGCGAGCCAGGGCTGCAGGGCGGTGCGGGCGGCGGCGGGCACCACGTCGCGTACCGGCAGGCCGTGCGGCCCCTGGCGGGTGAGGACGGCGGACTTCCCGAAGGAGACCTGGGCCAGTTCGGTGGCCACGGGGTGGACGGAGCGGAAGGTGCGGGTGGGGCGGGGCCCGTCATCGGCGCCCGGGACGGGCACGCCGCCGGCGATCGCCGTGACGCCGCGCGGCGCGGTGAGGTGGAAGGTGAGGTACGCCTTGTCGGAGGGGTGGTCGTTGCAGGGGAACACTCGGTGGGCGGCGTCGGCCTGGTTGGCCATGGCGAGGCCGTCGGGGGTGCGGATCCAGCCGCCGTCGGCGGCGCCCCGGGGGTCGCTGGTGTGGCGGACGACGATCCGCAGCGGCGCCCCCTCGGGCACCGGAACGGCGGGGGTGACCACGACGTCTTCACCGCGGCGCACGTGGCGGGCGGGCAGTCCGCCGACGGTGACGGAGGCAATGGTGCCGCGGGCGAAGTCGAGGTTGAGGTGGTCGAGCGCCGTGGTGGCGCGGGCGGTGATCGTGGTGACGGCGGAGAGCGGCCGGTCGTTGTGGCCGCTGTAGTCGAGGGCGATGTCGTACGCGAGGACGTCGTAGCCGGGGTTGCCGAGCTGGGGGAAGAGCCGGTCGCCGATACCCGCAGGTCCGGGGGCCGGCGGCGCGGCGGCCCCGAGGGCGGCGACGGCGGCCAGGGCGAGGGCGGTGGCGCATCGGGCGGTACGGCGGCCACGGGGCGCGGTGCACCGCCCGTCCCGGGAAGCGGGGTGCGGCCCGGAGCGCACGGTGTACGGAGGGCGCCGGAGGTACGGGGGAAGCAGCATGGGCTACGGCTACCGGCGCCACCCCTACCCCGGGGACGGCACTCCCCCACGGCACCCGAACGGGCGGTGGACGGCGCGCCGGGGCCCGTATACGCGGGCGTGCGGCGGGGGTGTGTTCGGTGGGCGCATGGGGCGCGTCCATGGGCGGGCGCGCCCCCACGCGGCGGCGCTGCCCCGTCAAGGCCGGGGCGCCGGGGCCCTGCGGGGCTTCCCGTCCCGGGTGACGTCGTAGACGCCCGGGACCTGGCGCATGGCGCGCAGCAGGGCGGGCAGCGCGGCGGCGTCGGGCAGCCGGAGCGTGTAGGTGTGGCGGACGCGCTGCTCGTAGGGGGGTTCGACGGCGGCGGCGACGACGGCGGCGCCCTGCACCGCGATGGCCTCGGTCAGGTCGGCGAGGAGGTGGGGGCGGCTGAACGCCTCGGCGCGGAGCGTGACCCGGCAGCCGTGTCCGGCCGGACCGGGGGCGTGCCAGCGCACTCCGACGGGATCCCGCCCGGTGGCGGCCATCCGGGCCACCACGGGGCACAGGGTACGGTGCACGGTGACATCGCCGCCCCGTGCGGCGAAGCCGGTGACCGGGTCGGGCGGCACGGGGGTACAGCAACCGGCAAGCCGGACGGCGGCGTCGGGCAGACCGTCCACGGCGAGGTCGTCGGGGATCCGGGCGGGGTCGGCTTCGCCCGGGGCTCCGGGGTCGGGGGCGTTGCCTGGGGCTGCCTCCCCTGTGGCCCCAGGGGTCACCTCCGGGGTGGCGGTACCGGTGTCCTTGAGGGCCTCGTCCGGAGTACCCGGCGCCGTGGGGCCCGCGGCGGGGCGGGCGGACGGCGCCCCGACGGCGGCGCGCCCCCCGGGGGCGCCCGCCACGGCATCGCGCGCCCGGCCCCCGTCCGCCCCCGGGACGGGCAGGGACGGCGCGTCCTCAACGGAAGCCACGCCGCCCGGGGCCGCCCCGTCCGGCGGCAAGGCGGCAGCCGGGGCGCCCTCACACGGCTCCCCGCCCCGCCCCGCCAGCCACCGGCCGATGGCGAGGCGGGCGGCGGGGGTGCGGGTGTGGTCGAGCCACTCCGGGGACGGTCCCGCGGCGGCGTCGGGCCCCAGCAGCAACTGAAGGCTGTCGCCGTCGCGCAGCACCGTGGAGAGGGTGGCCAGCCGGCCGTTGACCCGGGCGCCGATGCAGCGGTGCGCTTCCTCGCCGTGCAGGGCGTACGCGCCGTCCACACAGCTCGACCCGGCGGGCAGTCCCACGGGCCGGGCGCCCGCCGTCCGGCCGCCCGGGGCGGTGTCCCCGGTGCAGAAGACGGTGATCTCCCGGTCCTGGGCGAGATCGTCGCGGAGCGAGGACCAGAAGGTGTCCGAATCGGGCGTGGCGCGCTGCCACTCCAGGAGGCGGGAGAGCCACCCGGGGCGCGTCGGGTCGGCCCGCTCGCCGTCCGGGGTGTCGGCGCCCTCCACCGGGGCGTACGGATTGCCCAGGGCGATCACGCCGGCCTCCGCGACGTGGTGCATCTGATGGGTACGGATCAACGTTTCCGCGATCTCCCCCGCCTCGCCCGCCACGGCGGTGTGCAGCGACTGGTAGAGGTTGAACTTGGGGGCCGCGATGAAGTCCTTGAACTCCGAGATGACGGGCGTGAAGCAGGTGTGCAGCTCCCCCAGGACCGCGTAGCAGTCGGCATCCTCGGGGACCAGCACCAGGATCCGCCCGAGGTCGGCGCCGGTCAGCTCGCCGCGGGCCCGCCGTACCCGGTGCAGGGAGACGAGGTGCCGGGGCCGCAGCCGGACCTCCGCGTCGATCCCGGCGTCGGTCAGGACCGTACGCATCCGGGCGGCGAGCGCGGCGAGCGGATCGGGGCGGCCCGCGTGCGTGCGCAGCAGGCGGCGGGTGGCGGCGTACTCCTCCGGGTGCAGGATCGCGAAGACCAGGTCCTCCAGCTCGCTCTTGAGGGCCTGGACGCCGAGGCGTTCGGCGAGCGGGATGAGGACGTCGCGGGTGACCTTGGCGATCCGGACCTGTTTCTCCGGGCGCATCACGCCGAGGGTGCGCATGTTGTGCAGCCGGTCGGCGAGTTTGATGGACATCACCCGGACGTCGTGGCCGGTGGCGACGAGCATCTTGCGGAACGTCTCCGGTTCGGCGGCCGCACCGTAGTCGACCTTCTCCAGCTTGGTGACGCCGTCGACGAGATAGCGGACCTCGGCGCCGAACTCCGCCCGCACCTGATCAAGCGTCACCTCGGTGTCCTCGACGGTGTCGTGGAGCAGCGAGGCGGTCAACGTCGTGGTCTCGGCGCCGAGTTCGGCGAGAATGAGGGTCACCGCGAGCGGGTGGGTGATGTACGGTTCGCCGCTCTTCCGCATCTGGCCGCGGTGCGAGGACTCGGCCAGCGTGTACGCCTTGGCGAGGATCGCGAGATCGGCGTGCGGATGGTGGCCGCGGTGCACCTTGGCGACGTGCTCCAGCGCGTGGGGGAGACCGCCTCGCGGCGCCGGGCCGAGCAGTGCGGCCCGGCCGATGCGGCGCAGTCCGCGCAGCGCGGGCCGGGGCAGGCCACGGCGGCTCCGGCCCGTCTCCGGGTTTCCTGGGTTCGTGGCCTCTGCGCTCATGGGCACCTCCGGCAGCAAGTCGACCGGCGGTCAGGCGCCGTCGGTTGAGCGGCCGGGCCGGTGGTTGATGCTACCGAGCCCACCACGCACCGTTGCTCGCCCCCTCCCCCCTACGAAACGGATCACCCGTTCGAGCGAACTTCCCGACGACGGCCGTGTCTCGGGAGGGCGGCGGTGTGGCGGGGTACGTCAGGCGGTTCCCTCGGCGAGCCAGGCGGGGTCGAGAGTCCCCTCTGCAACGATCACGGCGGGTCCGGTCATCTCCACCGTGCCATCGGGCAGTTCGGTGATCTCCAGGGTGCCGCCGAGGACATCGACGGTGTACGTGACGGGGGTGCCGGTCAGCGCCGGGTCGGTGCCGTCACGGCGGGCGGTGGCGACGGCGACGGCGCACGCGCCGGTACCGCAGGAGCGGGTCTCACCGGAGCCTCGCTCGTGCACCCGCATGGCGACATGGCGCGGTCCGCGGTCGGCGACGAACTCGACGTTGACGCCCTCCGGGTAGACCGCGGCGGGCGCGACGCCCGGTGCGTCGAGCAGCGCACCGGCGTGCGTCAGGTCCTCGACGAACGCGACGGCGTGCGGGTTGCCCATGTTGACGTTCCGGGACGGCCAGGTGCGCTCACCGACGGTGATGTCGGCGCTGTCCTCGGGCAGCGCGGCGCGCCCCATGCCGACGGTGACGTCACCGGTCTTGGCGACGTGCACCCGGCGGATCCCGGCGCGGGTGGCGACGGCGAGGTCGCCGGCTTCGGCCAGTCCGGCGTGGAGGAGGTAGCGGGCGAAGACGCGGACGCCGTTGCCGCACATCTCGGCGACCGAGCCGTCGCCGTTGCGGTAGTCCATGAACCACTCGGCCTCGTCGGCCATCGCCCGCGCCTCGGGGTGGGCGGCGGCGCGCACGACGCGCAGCACTCCGTCGGCGCCGAGCCCGGCGCGCCGGTCGCAGATCCGGGCGACCGCGGCGGCGGTCAGGTCGAGACGGCCGTCCGGGTCCGGAACGATCACGAAGTCGTTCTCGGTGCCGTGGCCCTTGAGGAAGGCGATACGCGCTGCGGTGCTCACCCCTGAATCGTACGGGCCACGGGGGCGATCCGGCGCGCGGGGCGGGCGGGCACGGGGCGCGGACGGCGGGGGAGGCACGGGATGCGCAGGGGGCGCGACGCACGGGGCGTGCGCCCGGGTGAACCGGCCGCCCCGTCGGTTCAGCGGAGGCGGGTGACGCGCCAGATGGCGAGGGCCGCGGGGACGATCACCACGACGGTGTAGGCGAGCACCACGCGCCAGCTGGCTCGGCGGCCCGAGCCGCGCCCGGGCAGTCCCGGCCAGGTGTGGCCGACGCGGCGGGCCGCCATCATGCCCCAGCCCGCGGCGCAGCAGCACAGCAGCAGGCCGAGCATGGCGATGGGCGCGCCGCCGTCGCCGCCGAACTCGAAGGCGAGGGGGAAGGCGAACATCAGGGAGCCGACGGCGGCGAGCCCCACGACCGGCGCCAGCTGCCACAGCCGCAGTCGCCGCGGCGGGCGCAGCTCCCGGAACGACTCGCCGCCCTCGGCGGACGGCTCATCGGCCTCGGGCCCGTCGGAACCGTCCAGGGCGGGGCTGTGCGGGGCCTGGAGATCGGTGCCGTCCGGCTCCGGCAGGTCGTCGGCGTGCGGCTCGCGTCCGCCGGGGACGGCGTACGGGGCGGCGTCGGCGTCGGCGTCCCCTGGGTGCGGGGTCGGGGCGTCGGAGTCGCGCGGTGCCGTGCCGGTGCCGTGCCGGTCCGGATGCTGCGCTCCGTTACGAGGGCCGGCCTCCATTGCCACGCGCCCTCCCCACTACAGACTGCACGCTCGATCGACGGTTGATGATGACACGCGCTCAGAGGCGCTGATGACGGGCGGAGCGTCCCGATGCCATGACGTGATCAGGCTGTGACCGGTCGTTCGAGGAGGGCGAGGGCATGCCGGGGGAGTTCCGCGCGGTCGGCGTCGGCGCCGCTGAGCCAGTGGACCCGGGGATCGCGGCGGAACCACGCGTCCTGCCGCCGGGCGAACCGCTTCGTGGCCCGTACGGTCTCCTCCCGCGCCTCCGCTTCGGTGCACTCCCCCGCCAGGTGGGCGAGGACCTGCTGGTAGCCGAGGGCGCGGGAGGCGGTGCGGCCGTCGCGCAGGCCGGCGGCCTCCAGGGCGCGCACCTCGTCGACGAGGCCGTCCTCCCACATGTGGTCGACGCGACGGGCGATGCGGTCGTTCAGCTCCGGCCGCTCGACGCCGACACCGATCTGGAGGGTGTCGTAGACGGCTTCGTGGCCGGGGAGGTTGGCGGTGAAGGGGCGGCCGGTGATCTCGATGACCTCCAGGGCGCGCACGATGCGGCGGCCGTTGCCGGGCAGGATCGCGCGGGCGGCCTCCGGGTCGGCGGCGGTGAGCCGGGCGTGCAGGGCACCGCTGCCGTGCTCGGCCAGCTCGGCCTCCAGACGGGCGCGGACCTCCGGGTCGGTGCCGGGGAACTCCAGGGCGTCGAGGGCACCGCGTACGTACAGTCCGGAGCCGCCGACGAGGACGGGGGTACGGCCCTCGGCGAGCAGCCGGTCGATCTCGGCACGGGCCAGGCGCTGGTACTCGGCGACGTTGGCGGCGCGGGTGACGTCCCAGATGTCGAGGAGGCGGTGCGGCACGCCCCGCCGCTCGTCCTCGGTGAGCTTGGCGGTGCCGATGTCCATGCCGCGGTAGAGCTGCATGGAGTCGGCGTTGATCACCTCGCCGCCCAGGTGCGCGGCGAGCGCGACCCCCAGATCGGACTTCCCGGCCGCGGTGGGCCCGACGACGGCGATGACCCGCGGAGCGGGGACTGCGGTGTTCACACCGCCCAGTCTCCCAAACCTCCCGCGCGGCCCGGCCCCCGGCCCGGGCGGCACGGTCGCCGCACGGGGCCGCATGGGGCGGGCCGGTGGCGGCGCCGACCGGGGGCGCATGGGGCGGCGCCGCGCGCCCCGGGCTACGTCCAGCTGGCCACGAAGTAACCGACGCCGTACGGGGCCTCGTCGTAGTGCAGTGCGCCGTGGAGGGGGGTGCTCGCGCGGGCGGCGCCGGTGAGGAGCTGCCAGGGGGCGCGGCCGGTCGCCTTGAGGGACGCGGCCTCCTCGGGGTCGAGGGCAGCGAGGGTGTCGGTGTCGGCGGTGGCCAGGGCGCGGGCGAGCGTGGCGTCGAAGTCCGCGGCGCGGGCGTCGTGGTAGCCGGGCGCCTTGACCGTGCGGCAGGCGCTGCCGTCGCCCATCACCAGGAGCGCCACCCGGGGGGCCGACGCGGCGAGCTCGCGGCCCGCCTCCAGGCAGCGTTCCGGGGCGAGTGCCTCGTCCACGCCCAGGCCCTCCACGGGGGCGTCGACGGGGGCGGCATGGGCGAGCAGCCAGGCGCCGACGGACAGGGACGGCGGCAGCGGGCGCGCGGGCGGGTGCGGCGCGGTGCCCAGCCGGACCTCACTGTCCACGCCGAAGCCCAGGAACGAGCCGGTCGCGCCCTGCGGGTGCGGTCCCTGTCCGGCCCGGTCGGCGGGGCCGACGACGACCAGCCGGTCGGGGCGGGCGGCGGCGAGAGCGCCGACGGCCTCCCGGCAGGCGGCGCGGAGCGGTTCCAGCTCGGCGGCGGCGCCGGAGGCGACCTCGGGGACAAGCAGGGGCGGGCACGGGCACAGGGCGGCGGCTACGAGCATGCCAGGCAGCGTAGCCCGCGCCCCCTGGGCGGCCGAGGGCCGCCGCCCGCTCCGGCCCGAGGGCCGCGGTGCGCGGCAGCGCCCGGCCCCGTCCCCTCAGTCGCAGCCGCAGCCGCCCGTCGGCGCCGGGGTGGCAGCCGGGGCACCGAGGGTGGGCAGGCCCAGCATGACGCCGGCGGGCTTGGCGGCGGGGGCGGCGTTGCGGCGTTCCCAGGCGTCGCCCGCGGCGGTGCGGCGTACTGCGGAGACGGGGCCCTCGGCCAGGAGATGGTGCGGGGCGGCGTAGGTGATGCCGACGGTCACCGTGTCGCCGGGGCGGACCGCCTCATCGGGGCGGGTGAAATGGACGAGGCGGTTGTCGGGGGCGCGGCCGGAGAGGCGGCGGGTGGCGTCGTCCTTGCGGCCCTCGCCCTCGGCGACCATGACCTCCAGGGTGCGGCCGACCTGCTTCTTGTTCTCCTCCCAGGAGATCTCCTCCTGGAGGGCGACAAGACGCTCGTACCGCTCCTGGACGACCTCCTTGGGGATCTGGCCGTCCATCTCCGCCGCCGGGGTCCCGGGGCGCTTGGAGTACTGGAAGGTGAACGCCTGGGCGAAGCGGGACTCGCGGACCGTGTGCAGGGTCTGCACGAAGTCCTCCTCGGTCTCACCGGGGAAGCCGACGATGATGTCGGTGGAGAGCGCGGCGTCCGGCATGACGGCGCGGACCTTCTCGATGATGCCGAGGAAGCGCTCCTGCCGGTACGAGCGGCGCATCGCCTTCAGGACGCGGTCGGAGCCCGACTGGAGCGGCATGTGCAGCTGCGGCATGACGTTCGGGGTCTCGGCCATGGCGGCGATGACGTCGTCGGTGAAGTCGCGCGGGTGCGGGGAGGTGAAGCGGACCCGCTCCAGGCCCTCGATCTTCCCGCAGGCGCGCAGGAGCTTGCTGAACGCCTCGCGGTCGCCGATGTCGGAGCCGTAGGCGTTGACGTTCTGGCCGAGGAGGGTGATCTCGGAGACGCCCTCGGAGACCAGCGTCTCGATCTCGGCGAGGATGTCGCCGGGGCGGCGGTCCTTCTCCTTGCCGCGCAGCGCCGGGACGATGCAGAACGTGCAGGTGTTGTTGCAGCCGACGGAGATGGAGACCCACGCGGCGTACGCGCTCTCGCGGCGGGTCGGCAGTGTCGAGGGGAACGCCTCCAGGGACTCGGCGATCTCGACCTGCGCCTCCTCCTGGACGCGGGCGCGCTCCAGGAGGACCGGCAGCTTGCCGATGTTGTGCGTGCCGAAGACCACGTCGACCCACGGGGCCTTCCTGACGATGGTGTCGCGGTCCTTCTGGGCGAGGCAGCCGCCGACGGCGATCTGCATGCCGGGGCGGCCGGCCTTCTTGGGGGCGAGCTGGCCGAGGTTGCCGTAGAGGCGGTTGTCGGCGTTCTCACGGACCGCGCAGGTGTTGAAGACGACGACGTCGGCGCCGTCGGCGTCCTTGGGGGCGCGGACGTATCCGGCGTCCTCCAGGAGGCCCGACAGCCGTTCGGAGTCGTGGACGTTCATCTGGCACCCGTAGGTGCGGATCTCGTAGCTTCGCTCAACGCCCACGTCACAACTCCGGTCACTGCTGCTGGTCACCCCACAAGGGTAAGGGGGTGCGGGAAGCGGATCTCCCCCGGCGACGGGACGGGCCCCGTACGGTGCGCCGGGCGCATGGGGCGGCGGCGCGGGGCGGGTGCGATGGCGGGGCCGGTGCGGCCGTGCCGCGCGGTGACGCACGCCCCATGCGGGAGCCCGGTGCCCCGCCCCACGCGGACTGTCCCACACCCTCCGGACACCCCACCGGCCCCCACCCGCGTACAGGCAGGGGCCGGTGCGCACGGGGCGTGTCAGCTCTCGTCGAGCCCCCAGAGGGGCGACGGCGTCGAGCCGTTGAAGGCGTCGCCGAAGAGGGCGGGGTGCGTCGGGGCGCCGACGTCGGCGGGGGCGAAGGACGTCACGCCGCCGTGGGCCGGATCGGCGGACGGCACGGACCAGACGGCGCCGTGCCGGTCGTTCTCACCGGGCGCGGAGACCGCCAGATCGGCGTGGCCGTCGCCGTTGGTGTCCAGCAGCCGTACCCCGGCGCCGAACAGGTCGCCCGCCTCGGCGACGCCGGGAACACCGGGGCTGTCCTGGCTGAAGGCGGCCGCGCCGGTGCCGGTCAGCCCCTTCGCGGAGCCCTTGAGCAGCACCACCGAACCGGCCTTGGCCTTGGTGCCGACGGCCTTGCCGGGCACACCGACGGCCAGCTCGTCGCGGC
Organism: Streptomyces sp. NPDC059080; assembly: GCF_042739975.1. Classification (NCBI taxonomy): domain Bacteria; kingdom Bacillati; phylum Actinomycetota; class Actinomycetes; order Kitasatosporales; family Streptomycetaceae; genus Streptomyces; species Streptomyces sp. NPDC059080. The sequence continues at coordinate 2,448 of NZ_JBHYGX010000060.1, read as the reverse complement.
CGTCGCCGTCGGTGTCACCCGCGGTGAGGGACGCGCCGAACACGTCGCCCTCCTCGTTGGCGCCGGGCACACCGGGCGTGGCCTGGGTGAACGTGTCGGTGCGGCTGCCGAGGCCGGAGGCGGTGCCGTAACGGACCTTGACGGTGCCGGAGTCGGTCCAGGGACCCTCGATGACGCCGTCGGGGGCCTCGCGCCAGGCGAGGTCCGCGCGGCCGTCGCCGTTGAAGTCGCCCATGGTGGCGGGGAGCGCCTCCGGGCCGTTGTCGGACTGCTTGGTCAGCCCCTTCGGACCGCCGAGGAGGACGGCTCCGGGGCGGGCCGACTCCTCCATGGAGCGGGCGACGAACACGTCGTCGGCGCCGTCGCCGTTGAGGTCGCCCGCGGCCAGGGACAGCACCTCGGAGTCGCCGTCGGCGACCGACACGGTCTGCTCGTGGGCGGCCTTGCCGTCCCGGGTGAACGGGCCCTGGAGCAGCTTGGCCTGCTTCTCCTGCCCGTAGGCGGTGGTGAAGAGGTCCTGGTGACCGTCGCCATTGAAGTCGCCGCCCGCGATGTGGCGGGCGTGGTTCAGGGTGACGGCGCCCTCGCCGCTCAGGCCCTTGCCCTTGGTGCCCCACAGGGCGAGCAGGGTGTCCTCTTGCCCGGCCACGACGACGGCGAGGTCGGTGACCCCGTCGCCGTCGAGGTCACGGGCGACGAGTGCGTCACCGAACCGGCCCTCGACGGACGGGATGCCGGGCGTCTTGGCGTCGATGACGGTACGGGTCGCCGGGTCCAGCCCGTGCGCGGAGCCGTAGACCACGGCGATGTACCCGGGGCTGTCGCCCGTCGCGGGGGCGCCGACGGCCAGGTCGTTGTAGCCGTCGCCGTTGAAGTCCTCCTTCAGCACCGTCTTCTTGACGGCTGTCCGGGGGGTGCTGACGGGATCGCTGCCGCCGGACGTGACGGCGCCCGCGGTGACGGCGAGCGCCCCCACGACGACGGCTCCCACGCCCGTGGCTATCGCTCCCCTGGTGCGCTTGCGCACTCGGCCTCCTGAGATCAGTGGTTCGCGTATTCCCTACGCCTGCCTTCGTACGGTGTCCGGGCCCGCCGGGCACCGCCCCCGTCCCCCTCCGAGGGGGATGCCGTCCCGCGTTCCGTGGCCGGTGGCGCGCCCCGGAGAAGTGGAAGGTCACCTACGGGGACTCCGGCAGGACCCCTGCCGGTTGCACTTCCGTTGCCTCGTGATTGCTCCGTGATTGCCTTGTGATTGCCCTTTGCCTGTAAGGGCGTTGGGGAACGGGGCGCCCGGCAGCGCCCGGCGGGCGGGGCGCGCGCGCCGTGGCCGGTGGGCCCGTACCCCTCCCCCTTCCGGACACGCCCTGGCAGGATTCCGGTCATGTTTCCGGCGATCCCGTCGCTCTCCGCACTCCCCCGCCGCCTGGCCGGGGCCCTGCGCCGCCCGCTGTCCGCCACGCTCTGCGCCGTGGCGGCGCTCGCGCTGCTCGCCTGGTGGCTGCTGCCCCTGGGCGGTGCCCCGTCCCCCCGGGGCACCGTGACGCTGGCGACAGGCGTCCCGACCGGGGTGTACGCGCGCTACGGCGAACTGATGCGGCAGGACCTCGCCCGGGACATGCCGCAGCTGGATGTCCGGCTGACGCGCAGCGAGGGGTCGATCGACAATCTGCGGCAACTCACCTCCGGGCGAGCGGAGTTCACCATCGCGACGGCCGATGCGGTCGCCGCGTACCAGGAGCGCGGCGAGGCGGGCGCGCGCTCACTGCGGGCCTGTGCCCGGCTCTACGACGACTACCTGCAGCTGGTCGTGCCGGAGGGGTCGCGGGTGCGCTCCGCGAAGGATCTGCGCGGGCTGCGGGTGGGCGTGGGCGCCGACAGTTCGGGCGTCCAGCTGATCACCCGGCGGCTGCTGGCGGCGGCGGGCCTGGACTTCGCCCGCGACATCCACCCGGTGCGCGTCGGCATCGACACCATGCCGGCGCTGCTGCGCCACGGAAAGCTGGACGCGTTCTTCTGGTCGGGCGGGCTGCCGACCACCGCGGTGCAGCACCTGGAGGCCCGCTTCCCGGTCCGGCTGGTGCAACTCGGGGATCTGGCGGCGGCGTTGCACCGTCAGGGCGGGCAGGCCCGCTACTACCGGGAGGCCGTGATGCCGGCCGACGCCTATCCGCGGGCACAGCACGGGCAGGGCGTGAAGACGATCGCGGTGGCCAACCTGCTGGTCACCACCGACCGGGAGGACGCGGCGCTGACCGAGGCGATGACCCGGACGGTGATACGGAGCCGGGACGCGATCGGCGAGGAGGTGCACGCCGCGCAGAAGGTGGACCTGCGGACCGCGGTCTTCACCGATCCGCTGGCGCTGCACCGGGGCGCGCGGCGCTACTACGTGTCCGAGAAGCCCTGAAACGGCGCGGCCCGGCACCCGGCCCTGAAGGGGTGCCGGGC
>NZ_JBHYGX010000059.1:21531-31823 GCF_042739975.1 Streptomyces sp. NPDC059080 | reverse complement strand
ACCCACCCCCCCCCCCCCCGCGGGGGGCGCTCGTTTCACGTGAAACGGCGTTTCTCTGAGACGAGTTGATGTCGCTGTGAGGTGAGTTGATTTCCTTGTGGGGCGAGTTGATGTCCTGTGGGACGAGTCGGCGTTCCCGTGGGGCGAGTTCGGCGCTGCGGCCCGCCTTGCGGCTGCGGCCCGCCTTGCGGCTGCGGCCCGCCTTGCGGCTGCGGGCCCGCCGACGTCCAGACCCCCTCAGCAGCTCAGGGTCCGCACCTCACTTCTTCGGCGCCGTCAGGTCGTAGAAGGTGGCGTCGCCGACGGTGACCTTGGTGAAGGTCTTCGTCACCCAGGAGGAGATCGCGGACGCGGTGCCCCGGCTGTCGTGGCCGCCGCCCGGGAAGCCTCCGCGGCCGCCTCCGTGCCCCTTCCCGCGGCCGCCGCCGGGGCCGCCTCCGCCCGCGAGGAAGTAGTGGATCCGGCCGTCCGCCACCAACTTCTTGAAGTGGGCGAGGGTCGGGGACGGGTCACTGCCGTTGAAGCCGCCGATCGCCATCACCGGCTTTTCGGTCGCGAGCTGGTAGCTCGCGGCGTTCTGGGAACCGATCCCCGCCGCGGCCCAGGTGTAGCGGTCGGCGTCCTTCGACAACAGCGCCCGCGCCGCGGCGCCGACCTTGCTGCCGTCGAGCAGTCCGCCCATGCCACCCATACCGCCGCCCGGTCCGCCGCGTTCGCCGAGGGCACCGGCGCCCGGGAACCCGCCCCGGCCGCCCTGCCCCGGGAATCCGGTGCCGCCGTGGCCCGTCCCGGTGCCCGACGGGCGCCCGGCCCAGGCGCCGCCGTTCGCTCCGGGGGAGCCGTTCTTACCGCCGGGCAGGCCGCCCTTGCCGCCGGGGAAGCCGCCCTTCCCGCCCTGGGCGCCGGGCGGCATCCCGCCGGGGCCGCCGCCCGGGAAGCCGTGGCCGCTCCGTACCGCCGGTCCGGCCGTGATGATCGAGCCGCCGTGCGGCGTGGCGACCGTGTTCAGCGTGTACGCCACCGGACCGGCCAGCGCCACCGCGGCGCCGAGCCCGGCCGCCACCGGCGCCGTCCGGCGCCGCGCCGCCCCATCGCCCGCCGGGACCAGCAGACCGAGCGCGGCGAGCACGCCCACGACGAGCACCACCCACCGCAGCCACGGCAGCCAGTCCGGCGAGCGGTCCAGCAGTACGTACGACCAGACCGCCGTCGCCGCGACCACCACGGCGAGCACCACGCGCCCGCTGCGGCCCGGGCGGCGCCACAGCAGCACCGTGCCCATACCGGTCAGCGCGGCCACATACGGCGCCAGCGCGATGTTGTAGTACTGGTGGAAGATCCCGGACATGAAGCTGAACGTCACGAACGTCATCAGCAACGCGCCGCCCCACAGCAGGAACTCCGCCCGCTGCGCCGCCTCGTGCGCGGCGGTCGCCCGCCGGGCACGCCGCAGCAGCCATACGACCGTGACCAGCAGGATCAGCGCGGCCGGCAGCAGCCAGGAGATCTGCCCGCCCATGTCCGAGGAGAACAGCCGGGCCGGACCGGTGTCCCCCCAGCCGCCACCGCCGCCGGGACCGCCCTTGAAGCCGCCGACGCTGCCGGTCTCGTTGCCGGTGATCCGGCCGAACCCGTTGTAGCCGAAGGTCAGCTCCAGGAAGCTGTTGTGCTGCGACCCGCCGATGTACGGGCGCGACGCCGCGGGCCACAGCTCGACGAGCGCCACCCACCAGCCGCCCGTCACCACGGTCACCAGCCCGGCGACCAGCAGCTGCCCGACGCGGCGGGCCCGGCCGACCGGCGCACAGCACAGGTACACCAGCGCGGCCGGCGGCAGGATCAGCCACGCCTGCAGCGTCTTGGTGAGGAAGCCGAACCCGAAGCACGCCCCGGCCACCAGCAGCCACCGCGTCCGCCCCGTCTCCAGGGCGCGCAGCACGGCGGCGACGGCGCCCACCATCAGCAGGCACAGCAGCGCGTCGGGGTTGTTGAAGCGGAACATCAGCGCGGCCACCGGCGTCACCGCCAGCACCGCCCCGGCCAGCAGCCCGGCGCCCGCCCCGAACCGGCGCCGCACCGCCGCGTACAGCACCCCGACCGTCGCGACGCCCATCAGCGCCTGGGGCACCAGCACCTGCCAGGCCCCAAGCCCGAAGAGGCGCACCGACAGCGCCATCGGCCACAGCGCGGCCGGGGGCTTGTCGACGGTGATGGAGTTCGCGGCGTCCGACGAGCCGAAGAAGAACGCCTTCCAGCTCTCGCTCCCCGCCTGCACCGCCGCCGAGTAGAACTGGTTGGCGTACCCGGAGGCCGACAGGTCCCACAGGTAGAGCACGGCGGTGACCAGCAACAACACCAGCAGCCCGGGCCGCGCCCAGCGGGGGTCGTCGCGTCGGCCCCGCAGGCAGCGGGCGGGGAGTCCCCGCCAGCCGTCCGTCGTCCCGCGCGCGGACCCGGGGGCGGGATCGTCGTACGGGGGCGGGCCCGCCGTGTCCTCGGTCTGCGGCTGGGGGGTCATCGGGTACTCCGGGTGGTGTGGGGCGAGTCGGGGACGTGGGGTGCGGGGCGAGGTGGGGACGAGTTGCCGGATGCCGGGCCGCCGGGCGTCGCGCGGGGCGGGAAGCTGGGCGCCGCGCGGGCCGGGAAACCGGGCGTCGTGCCGGGCACCTCCTGCGCATCCGGGACGGCGGCAGCCGTGGCCGGGGCGTCCGGCGCCGTTCCCGCCGCCCCCTGGCGCCGTTCACGGTCGGGAAAGACCCAAGCCCGGAACAGGAGGAAGCGCAGGACGGTGGCGGCGAGGTTCGCCGCGATCAGGACGGCCAGTTCGGTGGCGTGCGTGGGATGGCCCGCGGTGGCGTCCAGCGCGGCCAGGGAACCGCTGGTCAGGGCCAGTCCGATGGCGAACACGGCGAGGCCCTGCGCCTGGTGGCGCACCGCCCGGTCCCGGCCCCGTACGCCGAACGTCAGCCGCCGGTTGGCCGCGGTGTTCGCACACGCCGACAGCAACAGTGCCAGGGCATTGGCGAGTTGTGGGCCGACGCCCATCCGGGCGAGGGCGTACAGCCCGAGATAGCAGAGCGTGCTGAGCGCGCCGACCGCGCAGAAGCCGACGAGCTGCCGGGCCAGTCCGCCCGGTACGCCCGCGAGCGCCCGGTCCCGTGGATCGTCGCCGAACGGCCGCGCCAGCCGGTCCAACGGCAACGCCCCGGTGGCCAGCGCCCGCCCCACCCGCCACACCCCCTTGAGGTCGTCGGTCGCCGTCTTGACGAGGTGGACGGTGCTGTCCGGGTCGTCGATCCAGTCCACCGGCACCTCATGGATCCGCAGCCCGGCCCGCTCCGCCAGGACCAGCATCTCGGTGTCGAAGAACCAGCTGGTGTCCTCGACCAGCGGCAGCAACCGCGCGGCGACATCACCGCGGATCGCCTTGAACCCGCACTGCGCGTCGGAGAACCGCGCCGCCAGCGACCCCCGCAGGATCAGGTTGTACGTCCGCGAGATGAACTCCCGCTTCGGCCCGCGCACCACCCGCGCACTCCGCGCCAGCCGCGAGCCGATCGCCAGATCCGAGTGGCCGGAGATCAGCGGCGCGACCAGCGGCAGCAGCGCGTTGAGGTCCGTGGACAGATCGACGTCCATGTACGCCAATACCGGCGCCCCCGACATCGACCACACCTGCCGGAGCGCCCTCCCCCGCCCCTTCTGCTCCAGCCGTACGGCCGTGACCTCGTCAAACGCGTCATCGAGCCGGGCGGCGACCTCGGGGGTGCGGTCGGTGCTGGCGTTGTCGGCGATGGTGATCCGGAACCCGTAGGGGAACGTCCGGCTCAGATGCGCGTGCAACCGCTGTACGCACGGCCCGAGGTCGCGTTCCTCGTTGTAGACGGGGATGACGACGTCGAGGACGGTACCGCTGCCGCCGGGACGCAGGTGCTCCCGGACCGGCAAGGTCTCCAAGGCGTTCCATACGCCCGATGCCGCCGTCGCCTCACCGGGCTCACCGGGCTGACGGGCCTGACGGGCCTGACGGGTCTGATGGGCCTGATGGGCCTGATGGGCCTGATGGGCCTGATGGGCCTGATGGGCCTCACCGAGGGGGCCCAGCCCCTGCCGATTCGGTTGGGCCCGTTGGGCCTGTTGGACCTGTTTGACCTGTTGGACCTGTTGGACCTGTTGGACCTGTTGGACCTGTTGGACCTGTTGGACCTGCCGGTTCGGCTGAGCCTGCCGGCCGCCTTGAGGGGCCGGCTTGCCGCGTCGGCCCGGGTGGCCGTGCAGTTCCGGCTCACCCGTACCGCTCCCCGGCGTACCGCTTCGTGTCCTGTCGCTTGGCATCTCGCTTGGCGTCACAGGGGAACGCTCGCCAACCCCACTGTCACAGGGGTGTGCTGACGCTGTGTACGAGCTGTGAGATCAACGCGATACGGGCTCGGCTTCCGGCATCGGCCCCGACTCCGGCTCGGGCGCAGCCCCTACGGCACCGTCGCCACCACCCGCTCCCGGCCCCGCATCCCCCGCCACGCCGGTATCGGTCCAGGTCACGGGCCCTTCCCTACCACCGTCCCCGTCCCCGTCCCCGTCCCCGTCCCCGTCCCCGTCCCCGGCAACACCACCACAAAAACCGTCCGCCCCGGCACGCTCTCCACCGTCACCCTCCCGCCGTGCGCCGCAACCACCGCCTGCACCAGGGCCAACCCCAACCCCGTACTCCCCGCCGCCCGGGAGCGGGAGGCATCGCCCCGCGCGAACCGTTCGAAGACGCGCGGCAACAGCTCCGGCGCGATGCCGGGACCGTCGTCACCGACCTCCAGCCGGACCGCGCCGCCGCCCGACGCCCGTACCCGCGCCGTGACGGTGGTCCCCTCCGGCGTGTGCACCCGGGCGTTGGCCAGCAGGTTCACCAGCACCTGCTGCAACCGGGCCCCGTCCCCGCGTACGGTCATGGGCTCGACGGGCAGATCCAGCCGCCACCGGTGCCCCGGCCCCGCCGCCTGCGCATCGCTCACCGCATCCACGACCAACGGCGACAGGTCCAGCGGCGTGTACGCCAACGGGCGTCCGGAATCGAGCCGTGCGAGCAGCAGCAGGTCCTCCACCAGCCCGGACATCCGCTCCGCCTCCGACTCGATCCGCCCGAGGGCGTGGCGGGTCTGCGGGCCGGGGCGTTCGTCGCCGCGCCGGGTCAGTTCGGCGTACCCGCGGATCGAGGCGAGCGGCGTCCGCAGCTCATGGCTGGCGTCGGCGACGAACCGCCGCACCCGCATCTCGCTCTCCTGCCGCGCCGCCAGCGCCGACCCGACGTGCCCCAGCATGCGGTTGAGCGCCGCGCCGACCTGCCCGACCTCCGTCCGCCCGTCCGACTCGCTCTCCGGTACGCGGACGTGCAGCGCCACCTCCCCCTGATGCAGCGGGAGTTCCGCGACCGACGTGGCCGTCGCGGCGACCCGGCGCAGCGGACGCAGCGCGTACCCGACCATCGCGGCCCCGGCGATCCCGGCCGCGAGCAGCCCCGCACCCGTCACACACGCCTCAACAGCCACCAATGTCCCCACCGTGTCCTGCACATCGACCAGCGGCAGCCCCATCACCAGCGACCCGTCCGGCGCGAACGCCGCCCGGTAGTCGCCGAGCCCCGCCAGGGTGACCGTGTGCGGACGCCCGTCCCTCGGTACCGCCCCGAGCGCCGCCACCTGCCTGGCGGACAGCGCGTCCAGCCGCTCCGACGGCACCCGGCTCAGCGAACCGTTGCCCCGCGCCCCGGCCCCCAGCGACCCGTCGGGCGCCACCCGCGCCCCCACCGTCCCCCAGTGCTGACCACCCAACGCGACGAAGTCGAGGCTCCCGGCATGCACCACCACCTCCCGCGGCGGCCGCGCCGCCCGCCCCACCGCCTCTTCCAACTTCCCGTCCAACTGCTCCTGCAAATACGAGTGCAACGCCACCGCCGTCACCACCCCGATCACCGCCCCCACCACGGCAATCAACCCAACGGCGGACACGACCAGGCGCGTCCGCAGCGACCAGGGGCGGTGAATGCGCGTTCCGGCGAGGATTCCCTTACGGGTGGGGATTCCCCGACGGGTGGGGACGTCCGTACCGGTGGGAGCTTCCGTACGAGTGGGGGTGCCTGTACGAGTACGCGCGCCGGGACCGGTACCGGGGTGGGGCTCGCCCCTCCCCTCCTCTTCCCCTCCCCGGTACGTCATCGTCCGCATCTCCGCAGCCCCGTCCGCGTCCCCGTTCCCCTCCGCGTCCCCCTCCGCGTCCCCCTCCGCGTCCCCCTCCGCGTCCCCGTCCGCGTCCCCGTCCGCGTCCCCGTCCCCGCCCGCGTCAGCCCGCCGGCTTGATCAGATAGCCCGCGCCGCGCCGAGTGTGGATCATCGGCTCCCGTCCGGCGTCGATCTTCCGCCGCAGATACGAGATGTACAGCTCGACAACGTTGGCCTGCCCCCCGAAGTCGTAGCTCCAGACCCGGTCCAGGATCTGCGTCTTGCTCAGCACCCGCCGCGGATTACGCATCAGGTACCGCAACAGCTCGAACTCGGTGGCCGTCAGCCGGATGTCGTCCCCGCCGCGTGTCACCTCATGGCTGTCCTCGTCCAGCGTCAGATCGCCCACCGTCAGCACCGAGGCGCTCTTCGCTGCCGCGGCCCCCGCCCGGCGCAACAGGCCCCGCAGCCGGGCCACCACCTCCTCCAGGCTGAACGGCTTGGTGACGTAGTCGTCGCCACCCGCCGTCAGCCCGGCGATCCGGTCCTCGACGGAGTCCTTGGCCGTCAGGAACAGCACCGGAACGTCCGGCAGTTCACGCCGCAGCCGGGCCAACACCGTCAGCCCGTCCATGTCCGGCAGCATCACATCGAGCAGCACCGCGTCCGGCCGCCAGCTCCGGGCACAGCGCAGCGCTCCGGCACCGTCGCCCTCGGACCTGATGTCCCAGCCCTCGTAGCGGAGCGCGAGCGACAACAGATCGGCAAGCGAGGACTCGTCGTCCACCACCAGCACCCGCACCGGACTCCCGTCGGCCCGCCGCAGCCCAGGCTGCCCACCGGGCGCCCGGGCCTCCCCGCCGCCCCCTGCGGCGGACCGGTACGGCCGGGCACCCGAAGGCCCCGCGGAAACAGCGGACGGCGATGAAGTCACGGTCATGCTCCGAACGTCCCCCTCCCCCGTGAGAGCCCCCTTTCCCCTTTCTGTGAATCCCCTGAGAATCCCCCTCCGGCCCAGGCCCGTCACGGCCTGCGCGCTGCTGCTTCCCCTCCTCCCGCTCGCCCCGCCCCCCGCACGGTGCCGGGTCCGGCCCGGCGTCTCGTCCCCCGATGCCCCCGCTCTCGCCCCTGCCTCCGTTCCCTTCCGCGTTCCCGTCCGCGTTCCCGTCCGCGTTCCGCCAACGGCTCCCACCGCCCGTCCTCACCTGTTCGCGGCGCCCACCGGCCCTCCCGGCTCAGGCCCGTCACGACCTGCGCGCCGCTCCCACGCGTTTCCCCAACTCGGAAGCCGCCCTCTCCACACCCCCACTCATCCACTCCCCCGCCACGAACAAGCTGGCCACGACCGAGCTGGACCGCCCCCCGCGCGGCCCACCCCGATCACTGCATCCCACCTTCTCACCCACCACTGACAATCGCCCTGACCTGCAACAACACGCCCTACGGCTACTCCTGACGCCTCATCCGCCCGCCGCCTGTCTCCCCTACCGAACCGCCCCAGGACAAGGGACGCCCGGGAAACCAGAGCGCTTGAGCGCCGGAGGCCCACGCAGGGCACCGCAACACCGAACCCGGTCCCCAGATGCCCCCGCCCCTGCCACCCGAACACCCGCCGCAGCGGCCCACCCCCCGGCGTACGGTCGCCCCATGAGACTCGTCGCCCTGTCCGGCAGCCTGCGCGCCCGTTCGTCGAACGGCGCCGTGCTGCGCTCCGCGCTGGCCTTCTTCGACGGCCCGGCCACCACCGCCGACATCGCCGCCCTGCCCCACTTCAACCCCGACCTGGACGGCGAGGGCGCCACCCCGCCCGAGCCCGTCGCCGCCCTCCGCGCCACCGTCGCCACCGCCGACGCCCTGCTCGTCGTCAGCCCCGAGTACGCGCACGGCATCCCGGGCGCCCTCAAGAACGCGCTCGACTGGCTGGTCAGCAGCGGCGAATGCGTCGACAAGCCGGTGGCCGTGATCACCGCGTCGCCGTTCCCCACCGGCGGCGATCACGCCAACGCGCAACTGCGGGAAGTGCTCCGCATGATGACGGGCCAGGTCGTCACGGACGCCTGCCGCGCAATCCCCGCCGTCGGCCCGAAGATCGACCCCACCACCGAACGCGTCACCGACGAGGCAACCCTGAACGACCTACGCACCGCCCTCCACGCCCTGACGGCAGCGGCGACAGCGGCGACAGCGGCGACAGCGGCGACAGCGGCGACAGCAACCGGACCAGCACCGACGGCCGGGGCACCAACAACGGCCTGACCCCACCCCACGAACCGGGCCCCACCAGGCCACCCCGTACACCGGCCCGTCCCGACACCACCTCGCCGCCCGCCCCGCCTCGGCAGAACACCGAACCCCACCGCGCAGGCCCCCCTCGCGCGCCCCGGCCTCGGCCCCGCTCCGGCACCACCCCGCCCCGCGCCGGGGACGTCTCATCCGTGAAGCCGGGGCCACCGCCCCACCCGGGGCGCCCGGGGCCACCGCCCCACCCGAGGCACCCGAGGCACCCGGCGCCCGCGCACCACCCAAGGCACCCGTACGCCTCCCCAGCACCCCTGGGCACCCGGGCACTCCCCGGCTCCCCGTCTCCCCGGCTCCCCGGCTCCCCGGCTCCCCGCCTCAGAACAACCCCTCCTGCTGGCCGTCCCCCTCCTCTCCACCCCGGCGGCCCCCTCTCCCGTACGACGCCTCCCGCACGGGAGCCGTCGTCACCCCACCCCGCGTGGCCCCCAGCACCCACCCGGACAACAACCGGGCGTCAATCACCGCCACCACCCCACCGACCGCCCCCTCCTCACCGGAACGCCGAAGCCCACCGGCAAGCCCGTCCCCGCTCCCGGCCCCCGCCGCAGCCCGAGCCAAAACCCCAGCCCCAGGCACAAGCACCGCACCCTCCGCAGCCGCCCCGGAATCCTCGGGCACCCCGCGGATCCGCACCCGCACATACACATCCGCCCCGACCCCTGCCAGCACCTCCCCCACCACCTCCGCACCCGCCGCCATCGCCCCCAGCTCGGCGGCGTCCGCCGGAATACGCGCCAGCCCGAACAGCTCGCTGTGATCGCCGAACGCGAAGTCCACCGGCTCCAACGTCTCCGGCCACCCGGGCAACCCCCGAGCCCGCGCATGCAGTTCGGCCAGCTCCGCACGCCGCTCCGCCACCGCCGGCAACAGCCCTCGCGCCGCCCGCTTCGCCTCCTTGGCGAACCGGTCCGGCACCGCGAGCGCGCTCCCGAGAACCGCCTCCGCCCGCCGCGCCGCCATCAGCGGCCCGCGCCCCAGCCACGCGTACGCCACCGCCCCCTGCTCCACCAGCCGCGCCGCCCCGCGCTCGGCCGCCGTGATCCCGACCTTCACCAGGCCGGGCCCGAAATACGCGAGGTAGACGCCGTACGGACGCGGATCATCGGCCATGGTGTCCGCCGCCACCGACCGCGAACGGTCCAGCCGGGCACACGCCTCGCACTGATCCCGCACCGCCGCCCCCGGGATCACCGCCTCGTACGGGCAGACGATCCACCGCCCGCCGCGCCGCACCCCCAGGCACCGCCGCTCCCCCACCACGGAGAACGCCAGCCTCTTGCCCACGGGCAGCGCGCTGACCCGCTCCGCGCCCCGCTCGGCGCAGTACCAACCGAGCCCCTGCCGAAACCCCCGTTCTCCCTCCGCTTTCCCCTCCAACGACCACCGCGGACCCGTACATCGCCACACCCCGCAAGCGTACGGCCACCCACTGACATCACCCCGGCCCGAGGAACCACCCGGCCACACCACACCGACGTGCTGCCACACCGACGCGCTGCCACCCCGCCGGCCCCCGGACCGGAAGCCCGCCCCGCCTGCACCGCACCGACACCCGGCCCGCCACCCGCACCCGGCACCGGCACATCTCCCATGAGCCCTCGCCCCACCAGCCACCGACTCATCGCCCCTGGAAAGCACCGGGCAGGCAGCCCGAAGGCCGCACCACCAGCCCAGGGGGAGCGCGTCTCCCGTCGCGGGCGGAGGCTGCGGCGGGTAGTAGCCCTGCGGCGGGTACGGGTAGTACCCGGGCTGGGGCTGCGGCGGGTAGTAGCCCTGCGGGGG
>NZ_JBHYGX010000059.1:0-21522 GCF_042739975.1 Streptomyces sp. NPDC059080 | reverse complement strand
GCGCGTCTCCCGTCGCGGGCGCATTGCCCACGCAAAAAGCCGTAGGCCCGGTGGACGAATCCACCGGGCCTACGGCGTCAGTAGCGGGGACAGGATTTGAACCTGCGACCTCTGGGTTATGAGCCCAGCGAGCTACCGAGCTGCTCCACCCCGCGTCGGTAAACAGAACTCTACGCGAACTCCGCCCCAATGCCTAATCCCTTCCCCACCACGCCACCCGAGCCCCCGCGCCCCCTCCGCCCCCAGGGCCACAGGCCCCGTCGATTCCTCGACGGGGCCTGTGGCCTGCTGTGCGCTATGGGGGGGGCGGCCCCGCCCCCGCCCCCCCCCCCCCCCGGTTCCGAACGGAGGTCACGCAGCCTGCGTCAACCAGGCATCAACGGGCGAAGAGAGCAGGCGTGATCGAGGCGCTGGCCGTGGCGGGCTGGAACTTCTTGTTACCCGCGAAGTGCGCCTCGTACCCCCCGGCGAGAGCCGGCCCCCACACGCCAAGGGGATCGGTCATGTGGCTTCCGCTGTTGAGGGTGGCGACCCCGTCGGAGCCCGTCGCCGCGCTCCCGATCACCTTGCCGCCGGTCATCTTGAAGGTGACCATGGCGCCTTGGATCGGCTGACCGTCGGGGTCGAGAAGAGTTGCCCTGAAGGTGGCCTTCGCCCCGACCACGGCGCCCGAGACATCTTCGGCAGTGAGCTGCGGGAGCACCTTCGTCTGTTCCCCGCCGTCCGCGGGCGGAGGCTGCGGCGGGTAGTAGCCCTGCGGCGGGTACGGGTAGTACCCGGGCTGGGGCTGCGGCGGGTAGTAGCCCTGCGGGGGCTGCTGCGGGTAGTACCCCTGCGGAGGCGGCGGGTAGTAGCCCTGCGGGGGCTGCTGCGGATAGCCCTGCGGGGGCTGCGGCGGGTAGTAGCCCTGAGGAGGTGGCGCGCTGGGAGTGGACATGAATGTCTCCTAGTAGGGAGAAGATCGGTCCGGTCTGCATCCCCCCAAGCACGTTCGCATAGCCCTCGTTGTGCCGCATTTCGGATTCACCAGCCGAGCTGCGCATCGTTCCCGCCCTTTGATGCCGCGCAACTGACGCAAGCCTCGTCCGTCCGGCTCCGGCACCTGACCGAGCAGGCCGTCAGCCCCTGTGTGGCGCCGTTGCCGTCAGGGGTTGCCGTCATCTGCCGGGATAGCGGCATCGTTCGGGCCGTCGCTCCCGCACCCCCGGCCGAGCAGCTGACGACAGCTCACACCCGCATGAGTGAAATGAAGCATGCTTTCCAGCGGAGCAGGGGAAGCAATACTCGGCAGGCCCCCGGGGCGACGTGGATCCCGAGCGTGCACACTTTCTCGTCTCTCAGATTGGGAAGGAGGATGTCAGTGAACGAGCCAATTCGAGTGACACCAGCGACTGGGGCAGCAGTAGGAGCCTTCTCTGCGCCGATCCACACTCACGGACTTTTCGCCTTGCGTTTTTTCATCCCGGGCGTGAACGCTAATAGTGTGGTGATGGCGTCCCCGTGTGAAACTGACAGCAATGGCACGCCATTTGACGGCCAAGCGCTCATGAAGGTGTACAACGTTGTGCCTCTCGGTGATGGTGTCGAGAGCGTGGATGTCCGAGGCGAGATTGAATGGGACGTTGACCTGAGGGCCCGCGTAAGCTTTCTCGTTGCGTGAACCCCAGATCGGCCCGCAACGCAAGGATGGCCCAGGGAGAAGCTGTCCCGGCTCGCCGCCCGCGACATCCGCGCCTTCCTCGCCAAGACAGCGGTCACCTGCCAGTGCTGCGCTGCGCACAGGGCAAGGACAAGAAGCGGCCGGAGCACAAGCGGCGCTGCTGCGCCCTCGGCACGTGCGGCAAGAAGCTCCCCTCCGACCGGACAAGTAGGGGCGCCAGCTCCTGGCGGCGGCCCAGGACAACCGGCTGCGGGCCGCGTAAGAACTGGCGGTCCGCATCGGCCTGCGGCGTGGTGAGCTGCTGGGGCTGCGCTGGTCGGACGTGGATCTTCACGAAGGCGTCGTCACCGTCCGGCAGGCCCTTCAGCGGGTCGGCGGGGAACTGCTGATCGTCGCGCCGAAGACGCAGCGCTCAGCCCGTCGCGTGGCGTTGCCGACCGAATGGTTGCCGACCGAATGTGTGACGGCACTCCGCGCCCAGCGTGCCCAGCAGATCGCCGACGAGAAGGCAGCCGGCGACACCTGGAAGGGAACGGGGCACGGCCTGTTCTTCACCACGAAGAACGGGCCCCCATCGAGTCGCGCAACCTCAATCGGTCCTTCGAGACGCGGTGCGTCCGCACCGGAATCCGCAAAGTCCGCTTCCATGACCTGCACCACACGTGCGCTTCCCTGCTCCACGAACAGCGCACCGACGCTCGCATGATCACGGAAGTCCTGGGCCACAGCTCGATCCGCATGGCTATGGACATCTATACGTTCGTCCCGGCTCGACTCCCAGCGCTCCGCTTTCGACCGGGCCGGGGACGCACTGAAGGGTGACGGCAACCGGCCGGACGATGACGATGGCGCGACCGACGCGACCGACGCGCTGGTAGCCGTCCGGCCGTCCCGCACCAGTCGTTCAAAGCGGTTGCCGTCGAATACTGCCGTCCAACCAAACACCGGAGGCCCCGTCGATTTCTCGACGGGGCCACCGGCCTACTGTGCGCTCGGCAGGATTCGAACCTGCAACCTTCTGATCCGTAGTCAGATGCTCTATCCGTTAAGCTACGAGCGCTTGGCTTTCCGGCGGTTTTTCTTGCCGGTCGGCGTTGCGTGGACAACATTACATGAACCGCGCCGTGACACGAAATCCATTGCCCACACACCCTCTGACCTGCAGAAACGCCCCTGGGGGCGATTTTCGGAGGGGCTCGGCCCCGGCGGCTTCCCCGTGAGAACGATGAAGATCGATGGGGATCGATGGGGATCGATGCGGATCGACGGGGATCGACGGGGGTCCATGGGGACCGAGGGGCATCGATGGCACTTCGGGGGCTCAGGGCGCCGCCCGGGGCGTCGGGTGGGCCCGGAGTGGTGGCGAAGATCGGCGCCCCGAGCTCGGCCGGCCACCGAACACCGGCGCCCCGAGCTCGGCCGGCAAGCGCCAGCACCCCGCGCCCCGGGGCCCCGCCCCGAAGCTCAGCCCCGCGGGGGTACCTCACACACCGGCCCCCACCGGCGGAAGCCCCCGGCTCCCGGCTCCCGGCTCCCGGCTCCCGGCTCCCGGCTCCCGGCTCCCGGTACGCAAAACGCCTCCGGGCCCCCTCTCGCTAGGAGAAGGGGCCCGGAGGCCGGAACGCGGAGGCGGAGGGATTTGAACCCTCGATGGGGGGTAAGCCCCAAACCGCATTAGCAGTGCGGCGCCATAGACCGGACTAGGCGACGCCTCCACACACCAGCGCGTGAGCGCCGTGGCGTGTCCAGATGATGGCACAGCTCTGCGGGCTGTCACCAATCGCCCCCTACGGTACTCGGCGGGCGGGCCCTCCGGCAAAGACGTTCCTGCAGCGAAACGTCGGGGCGGGAGGCGCGTTAGAGGAGTGGGGCCCGGTGCGGCGTGGCCGTGGGGCGCCCCGGTGGGTGCGTGCCGCGTGCCCGTTCCGCTCTCTCCTCTGGAGCCGTGATGCCGTATCTGAGGAAGTCCCTGCTGACCGTCGTCGCCCCGGTGGTGGCCGCCGCAGCCGCGCTGGCGCTGGCCGCGCCCGCCGCCTCGGGTGCGCCGATCCCGCTGCCGCTGCCCGGGGAGCGCGCCGCGGCGCCGAACCCCACCGGGCCGGCCGGGGTCCTCGACCGTACGGGCCTGCGGCCGCCCACCGGGCACCGTCACCACCGGGGCGTCCCCGGGCTGCCGGGGCCCGACGCGCGCATGGATGACGAGAGCGGGGCCGGGCCGCTGCGGCCCGCGGATCATCTGACGGTGACGGTGACGCGGTCCGGGGCGGCGGGGGTCGACGGGCGGTACGAGCTGTTCTGCCACCCCGACGGCGGGAACCACTTCGACGCGGCGGGGGCGTGCGACCGGCTGGACCGGATGACGCGGTGGGGGCAGGACACGTTCGCGGCGGTTCCGCAGGCCGCGAAGTGCACGATGATGTACGGCGGTCCGATCACCGCGCGGGTCTCCGGCTCCTGGGCCGGGCGGCCGGTGGATGCCGAGTTCCGGCGGACCAACGGCTGTGAGATCGCCCGCTGGGACCGGTTCGAGCCGCTGCTCCCGACGACCGGTTCATGACGCGATGCCCGAGCCATTTCGTGGCGGAGTGGGTGGGCAGGTCAGGACGCGGGGCACATGTCGGGCGTGCGGTGAGTCGCACCCGGCCGGGGCACCACCTGCCCCTCGTCCGCCTCGGAGTCCACGGCAACTGCCCGTAGACTCCCTTCCAGCGGCCCGCCCAGCCGGGCCGGCACTGTGCGGTAACAGGGAGGAAGCGTCGTCGTGAGCAGCAGGCCATCCCGAGGCGCTGCTCGCCTCGCAGCCATACTGGACGCTCTTCCTGACGCCTTGTTGCTCGTCAACTGCAACGGCACGGTCGTCAACGCCAACACCATCGCCCTGGAGACGTTCGAGGCGCCCGGTACCGCCCTGGTGGGGCGTGGGCTCCTCGACCTCCTGCCGTCGTTCGACTCGAAGCGCATCCCCGGCTCCATGCGGCGGCACAGCGCCGATGCCGAGGGCGGGCGGACGAAGCCGACGCGGATGGTGGCGCGCCGTACCGACGGCACCGAGCTGCTCGTCGAGGTGACCAGCGCCAATCTGGAGGACGGCCGTACCCCGTACGAGTCGGCCTTCGAGGCGGCGTACGCGGATCATCGCAACGGCTACACCGGCAACGAACTGCTGATGCTGGTGGTGCGGGACCTGACGGGGACGCTGGACACCGAGACGGAGCTGGCGCGTCAGCAGCGGCAGACGGAGATGATTCTGCGGGCCGCGGCCGAGGGGGTCGTGGGGGTCGACGCGGACGGCAAGGTCGTCCTCGTCAACCCGTCGGCGGCGCAGATCCTCGGCTACCGGGCGAGCGAGCTGGGCGGCAAGGAGCTGCATCCGCTGATGCATCACTCCCGGGCGGACGGTTCGCCGTTGCCGTGGGAGGAGACGCCGCTGGCGGACACGTTGCGGTCCGGGCGCAAGCACCGGGTGCGCGGGCAGGCGCTGTGGGCGAAGGACGGCCGGTCGGTCTCCGTCGATCTGACGACAGCTCCGGTGCGCGACGGTGATCAGCTGGTCGGCGCGGTGATGACGTTCACCGACCGGCGGCCGTACGACGCGCTGGCGGCGCGCCACACGCAGCTGCTGGCGGTGCTGGAGCAGGCGCTGCGCGGGCCGCTGGAGGAGCTGACCGGGGAGCTGCGGACGCTGGCGTCCGACCCGGCGGGGCAGCTGTGGCCGGAGGCCAACCAGATCCTGCACCACCTCGCGGCCGGGCACGCGCGGATGACGACGCTGGTCGACAACGTTCTCAGCTATCAGCGGCTGGACGCCGGGGCGGAGAAGCTGCGGCGCGAGAAGGTGTCGCTGGACGGTGTGGTGGCGGCCGGTGTGGAGGGCGCGATCGATCTGATCGGGCCGGGCCGGGCGCAGTTCGCGGTGCACGCGCCGCCGATCGAGGCGATGGTCGACGCGGAGCGGGTGGCGCAGGCGCTGTCGCATCTGATTGCGGACGTGGCGGGCGTCGACTCGACGGGCCGGATGCCGGCCGCGGACGCGGCGGCGGGTCAGCGCGCGGGAGGCCGCGGCCCGGTGACCCAGGACTCGACGATCGTGGTGGCCGCGGCGCGGCGCGGCGATGTCGTCCGCATCGAGGTGCGCGGCCCGTACCGCGGCGGCGACCCGGTGCACGCTCCGATCGCGCGGGGCATCGTGCGGCAGCACGGCGGGCTGATGCAGACGCACAAGGTGCCGGGCGGCCAGAGCGCGGGCGGCAGCGCGTGGGTGCTGGAGTTGCCGGTGTCGGCGGACGGCACGGTGCCCGCGGGCGGCGGCCGGGCGCGGGAGGCGCAGGGCGAGGGGACGACGGTGATGCCGTTCCCGGCGCAGCGGGCGCGCGGGACGGAGCAACCCGGTACGGACAGTTCGGGTGAGTCCGGCAGGTCGGACGGCGCCGGGCGCGCGGTCGGTGACGGCGCGGGCGGTCATCGGCGGGCGCGGCAGGACGGCGATGCGACGGACGGCGGGTCCGGTGGGACCAGGGCCGGGCGTCCCGGTGGCGACGGTGCGCCCGAGGGCGACGGTTACGGGCGGCGGCGGGCGCCGCAGTCGGACGGTGCGGCGGGCGCGCTTCCGGCGTTGCCCGGTGGTTCGGGCACGGGCGCGGCGCAGCTGACGCCGGTCGGGCATCCGGCGCAGGCGCAGCAGGTGCCGCCACACGGGATCGCGCAGCAGGCCGACGGACGGCGGGCGCGCCGGGCGCTGGCGGAGGCGCCGGAGCGCGCCGGTCAGCAGAGGCCGGGCCGGGCGGACGCGGCGGGCGGCGCGCGGTCGCCGTTCGCGCTGCCTCCGGCGGCGGCCGATCAGGTGCCGGGCACGGCGTCCGCCGCGTCTTCGGGGTCGGCGCTTCCGGCGTTGCCCGCGGTCGCCGGGCAGTCACCCGCGCAGGTCGAGGGGACCGGGCGGCGCCGGGCGCGGCGCCCGGTGGCGAACGGTCCGGCGCAGCCCGCCGGGGCTCCGGCGGGTCCGCCCGGGCTGGAGCCCGCGGTCAACCCCGGGGTGCCGCAGGGCGAGTGGCAGGACGAGCCGACCGGTCGGCGGCGGGCACGGCGGGCCGCGGCCGAGGAGCGGGCGGCGGCCGCGATGGCGGATTCCGAGGCGTCCGGGATGTTCGTGGCGGGCCCCGAGGGACTGGTGGCGCAGTCCAGCGACGAGGACGCGGAGGGCGCCGGTGCGGCGCCGGGCGCGCAGCAGCAGGGATCCCCGGGCCCGCAGCCGGGCCGGCAGTCGGGCCCGCAGTCGGGGCCGGGCGCCCCGGGCCGGCAGGCTCCGCAGCAGGGGCAGCAGCCGGGGCGCCAGGGCCAGCACGGCCAGCACGGCCAGCACGGGCGTCCCGAGGAGTACGGGCCGCAGCAGGCCCGCCCGGATGTGCCGCAGCAGCGCCCGGCCCACGTCGGCGGGCCCGTACCGCCGCAGGGTGCGGGGCAGCCGGTGCCGTCGCAGGGGCCGGGCCAGTCCGTACCGCCGCAGGCCGCGCCGATGCCCCAGGGCTCGGGGCAGCCCGTCCCCCCGCAGGGCGCCGGTCAGCCGATGCCGTCCCAGGGGGCGGGTCAGCCCGTACCCCGGCAGGGTGCGTCGATGCCGCAGACTCCGGGTCAGCCCGTACCGCCGCAGGGTGCGCCGGTGCCGCCCGCCGAGGCGACGCGGGCCGCGCACGGCAGTGCGCCCGGGGCCGTTGCGGCCGAGGGGGAGGCGCCCGCGCCGACCGGGCGGCGGCGGGGGCGGCCCAGTCCTGCCGAGACGGAGGCGGAGCAGCGGCCGGAGGAGGACGGCGGGCCGGGGCCCGAGCAGTCGCACGGCCGGGAGTTCAGCGTCCGCACGCTGGGGCAGGGTGTGCCGTTCGCGCAGCAGCTCGTCGATCCGCAGGCAGCGCAGGGGACCGCCGCCGGGGGCACGCCGCCCGCCGGTACCCCGGCCGCCGGGTCGGGTCGTCGTCGTAGGCTCGCCGCGCCGCAGGAGGGCGCGCGCGGGGAGGCGGGCGCCGGGCGTCGGCAGGCGTCGGCGCTGTCCGGGCAGGGCGCGCAGCCGCATCTGCTGGACGCGAGCGAGGGCCGGGCGTTCGCGGTCTCCGCGCCGGACGAGGGCAGCGAGGGACCGGAGCCGCTGGACGGGCCGAACGGCGCCGTGGAGGTGCTGGGTCCGCAGCAGCCGCCGATGGACGACGAGTTGCCGCCGGAGCCGCTGGACAATCCGCGGCGGCTGCTGGTGTGGCCGGCGCCGGATGTCTCCACGCAGCAGGCGCTCAGCGACCGCGGCTACCGTCCGGTGATCGTCAACTCCCGCGAGGAGGTCGACGCGCAGATCGCGGCGTATCCGGCCGCGCTCTTCGTCGATCCGCTGACCGGGCCGATCACCCGTACCGCGCTTCAGTCGCTGCGCCAGGCGGCGGGCGCGGCGGAGGTTCCGGTGCTGGTCACGGCCGGTCTGGGGCAGGCGACGCGGGAGGCCGCGTACGGCGCGGACCCGGCGGTGCTGCTGAAGGCGCTGGCGCCGCGGGACAGCGAGCAGCATCCGCCGCGGGTGCTGCTGATCGAGCAGAACGACGTCGTCGCCGGGGCGTTGACCGCGTCGCTGGAGCGGCGCGGGATGCAGGTGGCGCGGGCCGGGACGGACAGCGACGCGGTCGCGGTCGCGCATCAGGTGCGGCCGAACCTGGTGGTGATGGACCTGATGCAGGTGCGTCGCCGCCGCGCCGGGATCGTCGACTGGCTGCGCGCGAACGGTCTGCTGGACCACACCCCGCTGGTCGTCTACACCTCCGCCGGCCTCGACCCGGCGCAGCTGCCGCGCCTCGCGGACGGCGAGACGGTGCTGTTCCTCGCGGAGCGCTCGACCAGCGCCGAGGTGCAGGCCCGGATCGTCGATCTGCTGGCGAAGATCGGGACGAACTGAGCGCACGCCCGCTCGGCGGCGGAGCCCCCGTAGGTGATGTCCCTACGGGGGCTCCGGCGCGTCGGTGTGCGGCTCACCCCAGGTGGGTGACGTCCAGCTCGCCGTCCGCGTACCGCTGGCGCAGCACCTTCTTGTCGAACTTGCCGACGCTCGTCTTCGGGACGGACGCGATCCGCGCCCAGCGCTCGGGCAGCTGCCAGCGGGCGATGCGGTCGGCGAGGAACGCCTTCAGCGCGTCGTGGCCGGTCGTGGCGGAGTCGATGAGGACGACGGTGGCGAGCGGCCGTTCGCCCCACCTGTCGTCCGGGACGGCGATCACCGCGGCTTCCGCGACGTCCGGGTGGGCCATGAGGTGGTTCTCCAGCTCCAGGGAGGAGATCCATTCGCCGCCGGACTTGATGACGTCCTTGGCGCGGTCGGTGAGGGTGAGGTAGCCGTCGCGGGTGATGGTGCCGACGTCGCCGGTGCGCAGCCAGCCGTCGGGGCTGAACTTGTCCTCGGGGCGCTGCGGGGCGCCGTCCGCGCCGCCGTAGTAGGCGCCCGCGATCCACGGGCCGCGGACCTCCAGTTCCCCGGCGGACGCGCCGTCCCAGGGCAGCCGGGTGCCGTCCGGGCCGATCAGCCGGGCCTCGACGGAGGCGGGGAAGCGGCCCTGGGTGGTGCGGTAGCGCCACTCGTCGTCGCCGGTGGCCCCGGCGGGCGGGTGGGCGACGGTGCCGAGCGGGGAGGTCTCCGTCATGCCCCAGGCGTGGACGACGCGGATGCCGTGCCGCTCCTCGAAGCCGCGCATCAGGGCGGGCGGGCAGGCGGAGCCGCCGATGACGACGGTCCGCAGACAGGCCACGTCCCGCCGGTTGGCGTCGAGTTCGGCGAGGAGGCCCTGCCAGATGGTGGGGACGGCGGCGCCGATGGTGGGCCGCAGCGTCGCGATCATCTCGGCGAGCGGCGCGGGCTGGAGGAACCGGTCCGGCATCAGCAGCGACGCCCCGGCCATGAAGGCGGCGTGCGGCATGCCCCAGGCGTTGACGTGGAACATCGGGACGACGGGAAGCGCCAGGTCGTCGGCGCCGAGCGCGAAGGCTTCGGTGGTGTTGACCTGGAGGCAGTGCAGGTAGAGGGAGCGGTGGCTGTAGAGGACGCCCTTGGGGTCGCCGGTGGTGCCGGAGGTGTAGCAGAGGATGGCGGCCTCGCGTTCGTCCAGCTCGGGCCAGTCGTGGCGCTCCGGGTGCCCGGTGAGGAATTCCTCGTAGTCGTGGACGGTGGGGCGGGCGCCGTCCAGGACGGTACGGTCGCCGGGCCCCGCGACGATGAGGTGCTCCAGGAGCGGCAGTTGGGGCAGCAGGGGCGCGAGGAGTGGCAGCAGGCTGCCGTTGACGAGCAGGACGCGGTCCTCGGCGTGGTGGGCGATCCAGGTCAACTGCTCCGGGGCGAGCCGCAGGTTGAGGGTGTGCAGTACCGCGCCCATGGACGGGACGGCGAGATACGCCTCCAGGTGCTCGGCGTTGTTCCACAGAAGGGTGGCGACACGGTCCTCCCGCTCGACGCCGATGCCACGCAGCGCGTGGGCGAGTCGCGCGGCCCGCGCGCCGACCTCGGCGAAGGTCCGCCGGTGCGGCTCACCGCCGGTCCAGGTGATGACCTGCGACGATCCGTGGACGGTCGAACCGTGCTCCAGGATCCGCGAAACCGTGAGCGGTACGTCCTGCATCGTGCTGAACACCGAGTGCCTCCGCGTGGTACGGGCGCTGCTGCGGGCGCTTGTTACGGGCGAGTAGTGACGCTGGGTGCGATTCTCGGTGCGTACCGGGTGGTATGTCACGTGCTTGGGGGTGTTCTTCGGGGCACACATGGGTAGCGCCGTCTGCGCGCGTGCCCGTGGGAACGGCGCCGCCGCGGCTCGGGGATCAGGCCGCTCCGAGCAGCGTCGCGGCGGCTGCTCGGGCGTGACGGGCCGGGGTCGGGTCGCCGCTGATACCGGCCGTCACGATGGCGCCTTCGGCGAGGAGGAAGACCGGTTCGGTCACCGGCAGCCCGGTGGCGTGGACCCATCCCGCGATCTGGTCGTGGAACGCCTGCTTGTGCGACCGGACTTCGGCCAGCACTGCCTCGGACGACGGGCCGAGTTCACCGTGTGCGTTGACCCAGGCGCAGCCACGGAAACCGGGCTCCGCGAACCACGAGGCCAGCCAGTCGAAGAGCGCGAGAACGCGCTCGCGGGGATCGGGGACCTGCTCCACATGGGCGGCCAACTCGCCCCGCCACCGCTGATCACGGCGTTGGAGCACCGCCACCACCAGATCCTCCTTCGCCGCGAAGAACCGGTAGATCCGCTTCAGCGGCAGTCCTGACGCCGCGCGGACCTCGTCCATGCCGACCGCCTGGATGCCCCGCCCGTAGAAGAGCCCCTCCGCCGCGTCGAGCAGCGCCTCGCGGTCCAGGCGATTGCGCTCATCGGTGATCGGGGCGGGCATCCGTGGCTCCTTGACGTCGAGAACGATCGTTCCCTACTGTAACCCGGACCAATGGAGAACACCCGTTCTCGATGCGAGGAGGCCGCCGTGCCGGAAGACCGTCCACCCCGTCCGCCGTTCACGCGGGAAACCGCCCTGCAGAAGGTCCAGGCCGCCGAGGACGCGTGGAACACCCGCGATCCCCACCGCGTGGCACTGGCCTACACACCCGACTCGCAGTGGCGGAACCGGGACACGTTCCTCAGCGGCCGCGAGGAGATCGTCGCCTTCCTGACCGGGAAGTGGGAACGCGAACTCGACTACGCGCTGCGCAAGAGCCTGTGGTCGTTCCACGAGAACCGGATCGCCGTCCGCTTCCAGTACGAGTGCCACGACACGGAAGGCCGCTGGTGGCGCAGTTACGGCAACGAACTGTGGGAGTTCGACGACCACGGCCTCATGCGACGCCGCGAGGCGAGCATCAACGACGTCGCCATCACGGAAACCGAGCGGCGCATCCACGGGCCCCGCCCCAGGGACGCGTACGGGGTCGACTTCCCCCTGCGGTGAATGCGGGGCAATGCGGGGCTTTCCCCTCCGGTGGCGCGCCGCACCGGAGTGGGAGGGCGTCGCGCCCAGCCCTGGGCCCGGCGGAGCAGCGCGGGCCCCGGGTCTCCGGCTCCTCGCCCGCTACTTCCCGGTGACCGACCGGATCCAGGACAGCTGGCGGGAGATCTCGCCCGCGCCGGCGATCTGCTCGCGGTCGGAGGTGTCGAAGACGCCGAGGAGGGTTTCGGTGCCGTTCGGGGCGATGCTCATCACCGGGCCGCCGGAGTCGCCGCCGGCGGGCAGCCCGGCCACCTTCTCCATGCAGAAGTCGGAGCCACCCGGCGCGCTGAAGCCGTCGCAGCGCGGGTCGTCCGGCCGTACGACCCGCAGGTCCGACTGTTTGAGCACCGGAGACTGACAGGCGTTCTCGTCCCCGGTGCAGGTGGCGCCCCACCCGTACTGGCGGACCAGTTGCCCCTGGTGGACCTGGTTGCACCTGCTCGAAGAAGCAGTGCGAGGCGCTGATGATCCACTCCGGGGCGACGGCGGTACCGGTGCACTCCGGCTTCCCGTCGACGAGCATCCGCACCGCCCACGGGCCGTACGTACTCTCCGTCCCGCCGATGACGGCGGCGGCCGGTGTGGACGACAGCATCACACCCGTCACCAGCAGCAAGGCGGTCAACAGCAGCGCACGGACGCGACGCACCCTCCGGATCAGCTCCTTCGGCGGGGAATGGCCGTACGACTGGGGAGAGGGCGCGGCAAGGCGAAGAGTTCCGGAAAGTTCCGGATGATTTTTCGACGGGTTCCGCTCGGGAGCCGCGTCCCACTACGTTGCCATAGCGGCGTGTTGAGCTCGGCGGTGCGGGCGCGGTCGATGACGCTCCGCTCGGCGTGGACGCGGCGGATCGCCTCGATCCCGGTGCTCTGGGGTGCGATCACCAACAAGTGCCCACAGACGGCGACTTCGCCTCGATAGCCTGCAGGGCGTGAACACCTCATGTGTGCGTGCCGACGACGTCGACGTTGCGGTGGCCGGGGCGCAGGCCGGTGCGGGCGTGGTCCGCGCGATGTACGGCCGGCGGCTCACCCGCATCGACAAGGGCGACGGGGACTTCGCCACCGCCGCCGACGTGGCGGCCGAGAAAGCCGTCCTCGACATCCTCCGTACCGCCCGGCCCGACGACGCGGTGCTCGGCGAGGAAGGCGGTCAGCAGGGCGCCGCCGATGCCGCGCGCCAGTGGCTGGTGGATCCCCTGTGCGGCACGCTGAACTACGCCTCCGGCACCATGGCCGTCGCGGTCAACGTGGCGCTGCGCGACGGCGCGGCGGCGGTGGCCGACCCGTTCAGCGGCGAGGTCTTCTTCACCGACGGTGCGACCTCCTGGGTACGGAACGCCGGGGACGACACACCGCTGGCGCCCACACCCGCCACACGGCTGGTGGACGTCAACCTGGAACCGCCGTTCCCGAGCGCCCCCGGATTCCGCGCCGTGGACCTGCTGACCCGCCCCGGGTTCGCCGCCCGTTTCCGGCCCCGCGTCCTGTCCACGTCCCTGGCGCTGACCTGGGTCGCCGCCGGTAGGCGCGCCGCGTACGTCACCGACGGCGGCGACCTCTCCGGGAGCGTGCACTTCGCCGCCGGCATCGCCCTGTGCCGGGCCGCCGGCTGCGTGGTCACCGGAGTGGACGGCGCCCCGCTCGGCGAAACGGGCCGGGGACTCGTGGCCGCCGCCGACGCCGAGACCCACGCCCTGCTGATGGCGATGATCCGCAGCGGGAGCCAAGGGCTGTCCCACCCTTAGAAAGCGTCCTCGGCCCGCTGAATCGCGTCGAAGACGTCCGCGTCCGTCTCCCGCTGCCACTCCGGCAATGCGGGCCAATCGGCGACGTATCCGGGCTTCGGATCCTCGAAGTGCCGGTACATCTGCGCCGTCCAGCACGTCGCGACGAACCGGCCCTTCTGCTCCCGCGTGAGCCGGGCGGCGTGCCCGCCGCTCACCTCCAGGAACTGCCGCACCTGCGCGTACACCGCCCCCGCGGCCACCTGCTCCCACTCCGGCGTCCCGTCCCACGGCGTGACGTAACCGGGCTTCGGCTCCCCGGGGAAGTGCCGCCGCACTCCGGCGATCCATGCCTCACGGAAGATGCGTGCGCCTTCGGTTGTCATTCTGCGTTCCCCTCTCGACGGGTCATGGTGTGCGCGGGGCCCGCGCCTCGGTACGGGTTCGGGGCTAATCCCGCGTCGCCCCCTCCGGCCAAACGACCTCGACCGGCACTCCGGTACGGCGGGCATGGGCCACCACGTCCGCGGTGCCACCGTAGCCGCGCGCCGGTTGTCCGTCCCAGACGGCGAGAAGCCGGTCGGACAGGCCGACAAGGATCTCGCTGCCGCGCATGTGCGCCTGCTCCGTCGACTCCCGCATACCGGTGCGGTGCACCTCGGCCGCCCGACTGAGCAGCGCGTCGTACGTGACGTGGTGGAACGCGGGCAGACCGGCCCGGTAGTCCTCGGCCGGTACGACCGCCTCCAGCCGACCGCCGCGGGCGAGAACTGCCTCCGCGAACCAGGCGTCGGGGCCGTCCGCGATACACGAGATGCCGCACAGGCCGGAGCCGTCGTATGCCTCCAACGCCGCACTGAGCAGGGACCGGACTTGCCTCTCGACGTCGGCGGAGAGGCCGCGGTGGCCGGTGATTCCCAAACGCATGATGAGTTCCTTCATTTTGAGTTACATGAATACGCCATACAGCCGGTCGTCGAAGTCACGTACAACCTTGGGCGGGGTGGTGGTTGAGTATGAGCGGCGCAGGCCGCGCGCTCGCTCGACAATTCGCCCCGACTGGTACCGCAGTCCAATCTCCAATGCCTGCGTTGCCATGGTGAAAGCGCCATCTAGTCGCCCGGAGGCCATGTGCCCTGATGCGATGTCGAGCATCAGCAGAGCCCGCTGTTTTTCGTGGCCCGGCGTCGCTGCCGCACCTCTGGTATCCGGTGCGCTGAACACCCATCGAGGCCGCCCGAGGTATGCCCCACACGACACCCGCACAGCTGCGACTTTCGCCTCAGTGAAGGAGAAGACCCACGGCCAGGGTGGCGCTTCCTCGTCTTCGATCCGGCGTACGTGACGTACCGAAGCGGTCAGAGCTGCGTCCGCCGAATCCACGTCACCGGCGGCAGCATGCGCCAGCGCTTCGACACCGAACAGCCAGGCGTCGGCTATCGCTGGAACACAGGGCCCGAGTTGCTTGCGCGCTGATCGCGTAAGAGTCAGACCTTGGGCAGAATTTCCCGCGTGTGCTTCGAACTGCGCCAGGCTGCCCAGCTGATACGCCGCGAGCAGAGGATTGCGAGAGCGGCGCGCGGCCTTGATCGATACGCCGTACCACGTGCGGGCCGACCCGTGATCTCCGATATCCCAATGAAGCCACCCGGCTAGGCTCGCCACCTCACTCCCCACAGCTGCGAGGTCGCTCCGATCTTGATCGTTCTCCGCGTCCTGCGTAATCCGCTGGGTCATTCGCAGGTGTGCCAGCACCGTTTCTGCGAGCTGCCGTGAAGGAGTCGAACCGTCCAGTCGTCGAAATGCTGACGTTGCGGTGCGCAATGCAGCCGCCTGATTGCTCTGCATCGGACGCGCAGACGTGGCAGGCACGACGGAGGACACAGCCACCGCAGCCGCTCTGCTGAGAAAACTCCGCCGCTCCGCATCGGTTCCTGTCCGGTCTCCGAGCGCGACCGGCACCGCAGCATGATCGGCCAAGCCGACGAGATTCGGAGGAATCTGAAGATGACTGGCCACTTGGGCCAGCTGCGCCGTGTCATACGACGCCACACCCCTGCTCTCCAGACGCGAAATCGCCGATTGGCTGGTACCGCATGCCTCTCCGAGACGCCGCTGCGATAACTGAGCCGCTACTCGTGCGAGTCTCACAACCTTCCCGTAGTCGCCCCTACGCGTCGCCTCGCTGATCGCACGTGACGACCAATTCACCATGACAACTCCCTCGATACGCATTGGTACACGCCATCTGCACCGGGAGCAGCATTCAGATGCGCTGCGCGAATCGTCTTATGCAGTAAGCGGGTTGTTCGTAGCGACCCAAGCATGCCCAGCAGTTGAGTCAGCGCACTACCCGGAACAGGGAGGAAACGCATGATCGACGAGACGCCGGAACTGTCTCATTGCCTGTACACACTGGGACTCGTGTACGCCCCACCGCCGCTGGACGAATCAGCCCACGCTAAGGCCGCCCTCGACTGCGACCGCTCCCTGGCCCCCCACCAGCAGATGCCTCCCCCAGAGGAGATCGCCGACCTGGCGGCACGGATCGCCGATCACTGTGCGGGGCTCGCGAAGGCATGGGAAGGGCGCTCGCCGGAAGCCCGCACGCCCCGCATCGCCACCGCCCTACGTGACTGGCAGTGTCTGCGTACGGGCCCCGGTGAGGGCCCCTTCGCCGCCTGGCTGCACCTGCGGGCCATGGCGCGTACGTGCCGGACGCTGCTCGGCCAGGGCCAGTCGCAGGCCCTCCTCGTCTCTCTCCCCGAGGAGGATGGTCGTGACCGTTGACGCCGGAGCCCTCACCCGCGAACTCACCGACTACCTCCGCCAATACCCCGAAGAACTGGGCCCGTTGATGCCGCTGTACGACGCCCTGCGGGATCACGCGCGGCGGGAGCGGTGTCCGCACGGTGGGCGGTGTCCCGAGGTGCGGGCCGGGGCGCTGTTGGTCGATGAGCGGGGGCGGGCGTTGCTGCTGCGGCACAGCGGGGGCTGGGCGTTTCCGGAGGGGGTGCCCGAGCCGGGGGACGGTTCGCTGCGGGGGACGGCGTACGGGCTGTTGCGGGAGTTCGGTGGGGTGCGGGAGGCGTGGGCGGTGCCGGGGGCGGAAGGGCCGGTGCTCGTCGATGTCGGCGTGGCGCCCGGGGGTGGGGCGGGCGGCGCGCCCCGGATTCGCGTCGGATTCCGGTACCTCTTCGCCGCCCGCGCGGACGCCGTACCGCGGGTGGTGCTCCGTACGGGGCTGGCGCGGTGGGCCGATATGGGGGAGGTGGACGAGCGGATCGCGAGGCGGGTGCGGCCGTATGCGGGGGTGGTCGGCGTGGAGAGCTCCTGACGGAAGGCTCTTCCGCGGTCTTCTTAGCGGGAACTTACAGGCCAACTTGTAGCCTAACTGCAAGATGTTATGCAAGACCGCGAGGCGAGGAGAAGAAGGAACATGACCGATGAACTGCGCAAGCTCGACGTCGCGATCCTGGTGTGTCCCGGGTACCTGCCGGCCGATGTCATCGGGGTCCACACGCTTCTGGGCTTCCAGCCGGAGGTGAACGTACATCTCGTCTGGAAGGACCTCGACGAGCTGACGGGCACCCCCCACTTCCCCACGCGTGCCACCACCACGTTCGAGGACTGCCCGGCCGACCTCGACGTCCTGCTCGCGGGCGCGGTGCCCGCCGAGATCTTCGAGGACGCCCAGACGCTGGAGTTCCTCGCCGACCGCGGCGGCCGCGCGAAGTGGGTCGCGGGTGTCTGCATGGGCAGCGTGCTGCTGGGCGCGGCCGGGCTGCTCCGCGGGTACCGGGCCACCACCAACTTCCACGCGTACGACCTGCTGCCGTACTACGGGGCGACCCCGGTGCCGACCAACCGCGTCGTGGAGGACCGCAACCGCATCACCGCCGGACCGGCGACCGGCGGCCTGGAAATCGCGCTGCGGCTGATCCAGGACCTCCGCGGCACCGAGGCCGCGCGCCGGTCCGAACTGACCTGGGAGTACGCCCCGGAGCCCCTGTTCGGCGTCGGCACGCCGGAGCTGGCCGGGCCCGAGCTGGCCGGGGCCTCGATCAGGGATTTCGACGAGAAGCACGCCGCCCTCCGGGAGCTGTCCGAGCGGGCGGCCGAGCGGCTCGGTGTCGTGGTGCCGCCGGCCTGAGAGGCGGCTGGGACACTGAACACGGGGTTCCGGAACGTAGCGCCCCGGTAGGGAGTCTCAGGTGAGCAAGGCGCCGGAGGGTGCACCGTCGACCGTCATATTGGTGATCGCCGCCGGGCGGCGTCTGCAGGCGCAGATGGAGGACCGGCTCGTCGGCATCGGCCTGTCGGTGCGGCTGTTCAGCGCGCTCGGACACCTCTCGCGCGACGCCGACCTGTCGTACAGCGATCTTGCCCGCCGTGCGGGCGTCACCAGTCAGAGTATGCGCGCCACCGTTCTCCTGCTGGAGGAGATGGGGGCGGTGGAACGCAACCTTCAGGGGCAGGGGCACCGCGCACGGCTGGAGCTGACCGACGAGGGTCGCGCGCTGCTCGCCAGTGCGCAGAGCCTCGTGTCGGAACTGGACGCGGAGTTCCTGGCGGATGCGGACGAGGACCTCAAGGGGACGCTGGAAGAGGCGTGCCGGCGTGCCCTGGGGGGCTCGTTTCCGGTCCAGCCGCAGTAGGGGCGTGCCCGGGGCGGTGGCGTCGCCGTATCCGTACGCCGGTGGTGCCCGCGCGGCCGGGGCGGGGCGCGCCACCGCGGTGTTCACCCGGCCCACGCGCAGTGGAACTCCTCGGCCGTGACCGGCTCCACCGGGTCGCCATCGGGGGCGATCGGGGGGCCCACCCGGCTTCGGCACACGGTCCGGCGCCCCCGCGGCGCCCAGGGCGTCAGCCGCCGTCGGCGCGAGCCCGGGCCGCCGGGGGCACCGCCTGGAGGACGAGGACGGAGAGGTCGTCCTCGACGGGGCCGGGGCCGAAGTCGTGGGCGGCGCGGCGGACGTGTTCGGCGAGGGCGTTGGCGCCCAGGCCCCAGCCGTCGCGGAGGATGTCGGCGAGGCCGTCGTTGTCGTCCAACTGCCAGCTGCCGCACCGTCGTTCGGTCACGCCGTCGGTGACGCAGACCAGCGCCTCGCCGGGGGCGAGGATGAACGGGCTGGCGCTGAACTCGGCACCCTCGTCGATACCGAGGAGCATCTGCGGTTCGGAGACGGGGACGACGCTGCCGTCGGTGCGCAGATGGAGCGGGAGCGGGTGGCCGGCGCTGGCGACGGACCCGCCGGCGCCTGGGACGCCCGGTTCGCTGGTCACCTCGCCGCACAGGAGGCTGAGGAAGCGCGGACGGGCCTGTTCGCCGCCGGCTTCAACGGCCTCCATGCTCTCCTCGGCCATGGCGGCGTTGAGGCGTTCCAGGACGGATTCGACGCCGTGGCCCTCGCGGGCGAGGAGCCGCACGAGGTGGCGGGCGAGGCCGGTCACCGACATGGCCTCGGGGTCCTTGCCCTGGACGTCGCCGAGGAGGAAGCACCAGCGGCGCTCGCCCAGCGGGAAGATGTCGTAGAAGTCGCCGCCGACGGTGAGGTCCTCGCCGTGCGGTTCGTAGACGACGGCGGTGTCGACGCCGGTGATGCTGGCGAGGGAGGTGGGCAGCTGGCGCCGCTGGAGGGCGCGGCTGATGGCGCGCTGGCGGGTGTACTGGCGGGCGGTGTCGACGGCCTGGGCGACGCGGCGGGCAACGGCGTCGACGGTACGGGCGATGCCATCGGTCATCCGCAGCCGTCCGGCCCGGCCGAGCAGCAGCATGCCCTGTTCCCGCCCCTGGAAGACGAGGGGGAAGGCGAGCGCGGAGCCGCCCGCCGGGCCGCCGCCGGCGCTCTCCGGCCAGGGCCAGGCGGTGCCGGGGGCGGTGACGACGTCCGCCGGGGGTTCGCGTTCCAGCTCGGCGCGGAGCGGTCCCAGGCGGCGTTCGTCGGCGTGCCAGACGCGGGAGAGGTGCAGGCCGGCGGTGCCGGAGGACTCGGTCCGCAGCCAGATGCCACACCAGTCGGCGAGCCGGGGAACGAGCAGCTGGGCGACGAGCGCGGTGACGAGGTCCTGGTCGAGCTGGCCGGCGAGGAGTTCGCTGGTCTCGGCGAGGAGGGCGGGCCTGCCCAGGTCCGCCCAGTCGGTCCCGTCGGCCCCGTCCGCCCCGCCGGGCCTGTCCGCCCCGTCCGCCCCGTCCGCCCCGCCGGGCCCGTCCGCCCCGTCCGCCCCGTCCGCCCCGTCCGCCCCGTCCGCCCCGTCCGCCCCGTCGGGCCTGTCCGCCCCGCCGGTGGCCGCGCCCCCCGCCTCCGCCGCGACCGTACCGGCAAGGCCGGGGCGGGATACGGCGGCGGGGGCCCGGCCGGGGGTTTCCAGGCGGAACCAGACGGCCTTCTCGGCCCGCCGGTAGGTCACGCCCCAGGCTTCCGACAGGGCGCGGATCAGCTGGAGGCCGTAGCCGGGTTCGGCGTGGGGGGACGGGCCGGGGGCGGTGGAAGGGTCGCGCAGGCTCCGGGACGGGTGGCGGTCCACGACCTCGATCACCACGCCGATGCCCTCCGGGCGGCCCTCGGGACCGAGGCCGGTCGGGCGGTGGTGGCCGCGTTCCAGGCGGCAGCTGACATCGATGTCGGTGCCCGCGTACATGACCGCGTTGGTGACGAGTTCGCTGGTCAGGAGGACAGCGTCAGAGACGAGGCCCTCGGTGACCGCGTCCGTCGCGGGTGCGTGGCCGGTGAGCGCGGCGCGGACGAAGCGACGGGCGGCGGCGGGCGCGAGCTGGTTCGCCGGGATTCCCTTCCGGGACACGGACGCGGACGTCTGCGCGGACAGCGGTCCCACTGCGCCCCCTGCGTACGCCTGAGCAGAACGATTTACCTGCCCTTAAACTAAGGCATATATGACTAATTGGACAGTCCGCCGGTCGTGAGGAGACGGTCGGCGGGCCGTGCACAGCGAACCGCTTGGGGAGAGTGCGCCATGGCACACGACCCGGTCCGGCGTGGGCCTGCCACGCCCCCCTCAGGCTCCGGTCCGGCCGACCGGACCGCGGCGCCGGGTTCCGGGACACACCACCACCCGTCGGCCCCCGATACCGCCGGGCGACCGGCCGCCCCGTACCCCGGCGGGATACCCGTGCGGGAGCTGTGGCCGTTGCTCGCGGCGATGCGGGCGCTGTGCGACGGCGACTTCTCGGCCCGGGTGACGGGTGAGCCGGACGGGGTGCTCGCCGAGGTCGCCGGGGTCTTCGACCAGATCGTCGCCCGTAACGCGCACCTGGCGGGCGAGCTGCAACGCGTACGCCACGAGATCATCCGGGAGGGCCGGCTCGACGAGCGGATCGCGCCGGGGCCCGGTCAGGGCGACTGGGCGGTGAACGTCGACGCCGCCAACACCGTCCTGGACGCGCTGGTCGTGCCCGTCTCGAAGGTGTCACGGGTACTGGAGGCGGTGGCGGACGGTGATCTGACGCAACGCGTCGACCTGCACGACGGCAGCCGCCGGCTCTGCGGCGACCTGCGCCGCCTGGGCAGCGGCGTCAACCGCATGGTCGATGAACTGTCGATGTTCACCGGCGAGTTGACGCGGGTCGCGCGGGAGGTCGGGACGGAGGGGCGGCTCGGCGGGCGGGCGAGGCCGCAGGGGCTTTCCGGCGACTGGCTCCAGGTGACGGAGGCGGTCAACACGATGGCGGCGCGGCTGACGGCGCAGGTCCGCGACATCGCGGTGGTGACGACGGCGGTGGCGCGCGGCGACCTGACGCAGCAGGTGACCGTCGAGGCCACCGGGGAGCTGCTGGAGCTGAAGCTGACCGTCAACACCATGGTCGACCAGCTCTCCGCCTTCGCCGACGAGGTCACCCGCGTCGCCCGCGAGGTCGGCACCGAGGGCCAGCTCGGCGGACGGGCGCAGGTACGGGGCGCATCGGGCGTGTGGAAGGACCTCACCGACAACGTCAACTTCATGGCGTCCAACCTGACGTCGCAGGTCCGCAGCATCGCGCAGGTCACCACGGCGGTCGCCAACGGCGATCTGAGCCAGAAGATCGTGGTGGGCGCGCAGGGCGAGATCCTGGAGCTGAAGTCGACGATCAACACCATGGTCGACCAGCTCTCCGCCTTCGCCGACGAGGTCACCCGCGTCGCCCGCGAGGTC
>NZ_JBHYGX010000058.1:2723-33213 GCF_042739975.1 Streptomyces sp. NPDC059080 | reverse complement strand
GGAACGAGGGCCTCGCATCGCCGTTTCCGCAGGTCAGAGCGGATTAGACGATAAACTCGAATTCTGCTCCTGCCTGTATCGGGGTCTCGAAACCGGCGAAGAGGAGGATGAACGCCATCGCGGCGACCTCGTTCTCGGTGAGGTGTTCACCGTGGTCGGAGGCGCGGATCAGCCCGGAGATCAGGTCCTCGTCGGGCGCGGGCTCGGGCGGCAGCGCGGCGCGCTTGCGGTGGATCAGCTCGGCGAGATAGCCGCGGATCTTCTTGACCGCCTTGGCGACGCCGCCGCGCGGCCCGCCGCCGGTACCGCCCGGTTTGGTGTGCCGGAGCATCATCCCGGCCCAGTCCCGGAAGTCGTCCTGGTCCTCGCGCGGGACGCCGAGCAGGTCGCAGATGGCGTAGATCGGCAGCGGGAAGGCGAACTCGTGGATGAGGTCGGCCTCGCCGCGGGCGGCGAAGCCGTCGATGAGCGCGTCGGTCAGTTCCTGGACGCGCGGGGCGAAGGCGGCGACGCGGCGCGGGGTGAACGCCTTGGAGACCAGTCGGCGCAGCCGGGTGTGGTCGGGCGGGTCGATGTTGAGCAGATGCGTCATGAGATTGGCGCTGCGCTCGCCGGGGATGCCGACCTTGCCCTTGCCGTGGGCGCTCTCACTGTGGTGCACCGGGTTCTTCGACAGCCGGGAGTCGGCGAGCGCCTGCCGCGCATCGGCATACCGCGTCACCAGCCACGCCTCGACGCCACTCGGCAGCGCGGTCCGGTGCACCGGCGCGTGCTCGCGCAGCCAGGCGTACGCGGGGTACGGGTCGGCGCCGAACTCCCAGGTGAAGAGGGCGGGGGCGGGCGGGGCGGCGGCCTGGGGGTGCGCGGGGCAGCCGGCGGCGGCATCGGGCGTGTGGTGCACCTTTCGACGGTAACCGCTGCTCGGGGCAGCGCGGACCGCGCGGCCTGTCCCGTGGGCGGCACCCCCGATCGGACATCGGCGGCGTCATCCGGCACCGGCGGACCGATCGGGCATCGGCAGCGCCATCCGGCACCAGCGGACCGCTCCGGCGTCGGCGGCGCGCCGCTCCCTGGCCCCCTACTCGGGCATCTCGGGTATCTCGGGTATCTCGGGTATCTCCGCCGCCCCGGACGGCGGCAGACCCTCCGCCTCGCGGATCGCGTCGCGGTAGGTGCGGGCGGCGGCGCGCAGCGCGGTTTCGGGGTCGGTGCCCTCGGCCTCGGCGCGGGAAGCCAGGGCCAGGAGTTCGTAGCCGATGCCGGGGGCGGCCGGGCGGACGTCGAGACCGGCCGTGCGGGCACGGGAGGCGAGCTTGGCGGCGAGGGCCAGGGCGGGCTGGGTGAGCGGGACGCCGTCGGTGACCGACACGCGCCGCTTCTCGACCGCCTTGGTGCGCAGCCAGTGCGCCCGGACGTCCTCGGGCGTCTCGGCGGGCTCGTCCCCGAACACATGCGGATGGCGGTGGATCAGCTTCTCCACGATCGTCCCGGCGACGTCGTCGACCGAGAACGGTGCGTCGGGGTCGTCCTGGGCGATGCGGGCGTGGAAGACGACCTGGAGCAGGACGTCGCCCAGCTCCTCGCGCAGCGCCTCGCGATCACCCGTCTCGATGGCCTCGACCAGCTCGTACGTCTCCTCCAGGGCGTACTTGGCGAGGTCTTCGTGGGTGCGGATGCCCGTCCACGGGCAGGCGGTGCGGATGCGGTCCATGACCTGGACGAGGTCGAGCAGCCGGGCGCCCGGCAGGTCATATGCGCCGGGCAGCAGCTCCAGGTCGGGCATGGTCTCGCGGCCGGAGCCGGCGAGGCGGGCCAGGCCGTCGGTCAGCGCGCTCTCGCCGTCGGCGGAGGTGAGGACGACGACCGTGCGGTCCCCGGCGACGCAGTCGTCGACCAGCTCGCGGGCGCCGGGTACGGCGGACTCCACCGTGACCCCGGCCTCGCGCAGGTAGGGCAGCTGCGGGTGGGCGGCGTCGGCGCAGAGCACACGGTCGGCGGCGCGCAGCGTCCGCCAGGCGTTCCAGGACAGCAGGCCGGGGGCGACGCGGTGGCTGGTGGTGAGCAGGACCAGGCGCCCGGTGCCGCCCTCGGGGCGGGCGTCGGCTCCGGCGTCGGCGGTGGGGACGTCAGCGTTCACCCCTCGAACGTAGCGCACCACACCGACAGCGCCCGCGCCGCGAACCGGCAACGGCCCCGGCGCGGGTTCTACGCCTGCTGCCGGGCGCCCGTGGCGTGGGAGATCCACGGGTCCTTCGTCGCACCGAGGATCACCCGCCGGTCGTTCCAGGTGCCGAAGCGCGGGTTGACGTCGACGCCCATGGCGCGGGAGGTGCGGGCGAGGTTGTCGACGAGGCGGCGCTGGCCCTCGGCGCTGGCGCGGTCGGCGCCGAGCTTCTTGGCGAGGCCGTCCAGCAGCAGTTGGTTACGGACGGTCGCGTCGACCTCGTCGGGGGCGACGGACTGCTGCTGGAGCCAGACGGCCTTCAGCCGGTCCGGGCCGCCCAGTTCCTTCTCGAAGGTGGTCCGCCACCGCTGCACATCGGAGCGGGAGACGGTGACCCCGGCACGGTCGGCGCTGCGTTCCAGGACCCGTTCGAAGATCATGCCGTTGAGGGTGGCCAGGCTCAACTGGCCGGTACTGGAGATGAGTTGACCGCCCTGCGGGGACTCGCTCTGGGCCCGGCGTACGTCCTTCACCTTCGCCTGGAGCTGGGCGACGGTGATCCGCTTGCCGTCGACGATCGCGGCGGCACCGGGGTGCGCGTCGCTGCCGCAGGCGGTGAGCAGCGGGGCCGCGGCCAGCAGGGCGGCGGAGACGGATACGGAGAGCACTGTCCTACGGCGGAGCACGGGGCCTCCCGGCAGAGATCGTGAACGAGACGGCGCGGCGCGAACGCCGTGCGGCGGCGGTGGGCGGGGCGCTCCCGGCGGGTGCCGGGAGCGGGCATCTCATCGATCTGGCGTTGATGATGGTAAGGAGTCCGGATGCCCCGGGCCACCGGTTGGCCAACGATTCCCCAGGTTTTTGGGTACGCGGGGGGCCGCGGGGCCACTCTCCGCCCCCGTCCTCCCCTACTTCGCCTTGAACCGCTTACTTCGCCCTGAACCGCTCCGGCGCCTCCGTCGGGTTGCCGCCCGCCGGCAGCTTCTCGCTCGGGCAGCTGTTCAGCACCTTCGTCATCGCGGCCTTCTCGTCGCGGGTGACCCACATCCCGTACTTCTTCTTCACCGCCACCTGCCGCGCGACATAGGTGCAGCGGTACCCCTGGTTCTCGGGCAGCCAGGCGGCCGCGTCGCCGTCGCTCTTGCTGCGGTTGGCGGACGCCTCGACGGCGATGAGGTTCAGCGGGTCGTTGGCGAGCGCGATCCGCTTGCGGGGCGCCCAGCGGGCGGCGCCCTTCTGCCAGGCGTCGGAGAGCGCGACGACATGGTCGATGTCGACCTTGCTGCTGCCGCGCCGGTAGCGGATGGTGCCGCCGGTGTACGGGTCGTGGGTGAGCGTTCCGGAGACGACGGCGCAGGTGTTGCCGCGGTGCGAGGTGTCGCGCAGATCGCGCTGGAGGATGTCGTCGCGGGTGCCGCAGCCGTTGCCGTCGGTGTCGGCCCAGGCGCTGCCAAAGCGGTCGCGGGCGTAACCGTCCTGCGACGCACGCTTCTTGACGGGCAGCTCGGTCAGCGCCGCCGACGCACCACCGGGCGCGCCGGACGCCGTCGCGCCGTCCTTGGCGTCCTTGCCGCCCGGCCCATCGGTGGGCGAGCAGCCGGTCAGGGCGAGCAGTGCGGCAACGGCTGCGGCGGGCAGCGCGGTCCGTATCCGGTTCAAGTCGGGTGTCCCCTCGGGTAGCTGGGCCGCCGGAGCGCCCGGTGGCCGGTCCGGCGAAGGAGCGTACGCGCCGCGGGGACACGTACGCTCTGACGGCCCGGCGGGCAGGAACCTCGGGAGCTCGTGCGCGCCGGCTCGTCACCGTCCGGTTCGACGGCTTCGAGTATCTTTTCGGAAGCCGAGACGGAGGACGCTCATGGATACGGCCGCAGCGACGGCGGCGGGCGCCTTCCCCGGTGCGCCCGGCACGGCGATAGGGGTGCCGCCCGGGCAGCGGACCGCACCGCCCGACGCCTCCCGCGACGAACAACCCGCCGCGCGCGGCCCCCGCCGCCTCGCCGCGTGGGGTGCGCCGCGCCTCGACCCCTGGTGGACGGCGGTGCTGCTCTTCGCCGCGTACGCCACGGTGTCGCTGCTGCGTGACCTCACGATGGGCACCGCCTCCTGGGACCTCGGCATCTTCGAGCAGGCGGTCCGTGGTTACGCCCACCTCGGGGCGCCGATCGTGGATCTCAAGGGGCCGGGCACCAACATCCTGGGCGACCACTTCAGCCCGGTGCTGATCCTGCTCGCGCCGCTCTACCGGCTGCTGCCCTCGCCGATGACGCTGCTGACGGCGCAGGCGGCGCTGTTCGCGCTCTCGTCGGTGCCGGTCACCCGCACCGCCGCCCGGTATCTGGGGCGGGCCCGGGGGCTGGCGATCGGTGTCGCCTACGGACTGTCGTGGGGTGTGCAGAAGGCCGTCGACTTCGACTTCCACGAGATCGCTTTCGCGCTGCCGCTGCTGGCGTTCGCGCTGGAGGCGGTGGTGCGCGGGCGGTGGACGGCGGCGGTGTGCTGGGCGGCGCCGCTGGTACTGGTCAAGGAGGACCTGGGCGTCACCGCCGCCGCCATCGGCGTGGTGGTGCTGGTGCGTGCGCGGCGGGTGGTGCCGCTCGCCGTCGCGCTGGTCGGCTTCGGGCTGACCGCCACCACCGTCACCCTCGGCGTGATCATCCCCGGGTTCAACGGCACCGGCTCGTACGACTACTGGACCAAGCTCGGCGGCGACGGCGCGGCGGGCCCGGGGATCGGGGCGGGCACCGCGCTGCACACCCTGCTGTGGGTGCTGCTGCCCACCACCGGTCTGCTGGCGCTGCGTTCCCCGCTGCTGCTGGCCGCGGTGCCCACCCTCGGCTGGCGGTTCGTCTCCCACGAGCCGCACTACTGGGGCATCGACTGGCACTACAACGCGGTGCTGATGCCGGTGGTCTTCCTCGCCCTCGTCGACGCGCTGGAGTGCGCGCGGCGTTCGCCGCGGCCCTGGCTGCGCGGGCTGGCGGGGCAGCTCCCGGCCGCCGGTCTGGCCGCGGCGCTGGCGCTGACCACCACGCTGCCGCTGGCCCGGCTCACCGAGTCGGCGACCTACCGGATCCCGCCGGAGGCCGCCGCCACCGAGCGGCTGCTGGCGACCGTCCCGGACGGCGCGAGCGTCGAGGCCGACATCCGTCCGCTGTCCCGGCTCGTCAGCCGCACCCGGGTGTTCTGGATCGGCGACACCCGCGGCATCGCCCCCGACTACGTCGCCGTGCAGCTCGCCGACGGCCGCACCCCGGAGCAGGTCCGCACCGAGGCCGAGCAGCGGCATCCGCACACCGGGTACGCGGTGTCCGGTACGGCCGCGGACTTCGTGGTGCTGCGGCGGACGTCCGGGCCCTGACGCCGGGCGGAAAACCGGGGGCGGCGGCGGGCGGCGGTCGTTACGGTGGCGCGATGACCCCCCAGGTGATCGTTCTCAACGGCGGTTCCAGCTCCGGCACGTCGTCGCTGGCCCGCGCCCTCCAGGACGTCCTGCCACGCCCGTGGCTGACGTTCGGCGTCGACAGCCTGATCGAGGCGCTGCCGCCGGGAATGAGGGACGACCCCGACGGCCTCGTCCTCGGCCCGGACGGCTCGGTCACGCCCGGTGCCGCCTTCCACGCGCTCCAGGACAGCTGGCGGCACGGCGTCGCCGCGGTCGCCCGCGCCGGGGCGCCCGTCATCCTCGACGAGGTGTTCCTCGGCGGCGTCGAGGGGCGCCGCGCCTGGGAGCGTGCGCTGGGCGATCTGCCCGTCCTGTGGGTCGGCGTCCGCTGCGACGCCGCCGTCGCCACCGCCCGCGAACGCGCCCGCCCCGACCGCGTCCCCGGCATGGCCGCCGCCCAGGCGTCCCTCGTCCACCGTGGGATGACGTACGACATCGAGGTCGACACCGGCCGCCGCACGGCGCAGGAGTGCGCGCGGGAGGTGGCGGAGCGGGTGGGGTGACGGGCGGGCGCGCCTGTCCGGGCGGGGGCCCGGGCGGCGGGCCGCCCTGGGCCGGAGACCGCGGCCGGGCCCGGCGGCGCACCGCCGCCTCCGGCCCGTACACGAACGTCCGCCCCGCTCAGGCCCCCAGGATCGTCGTCAGGAACTCCCCCACCCATGCCAGGAGTTCCCGGCCGACCAGCGGCTTGCCGCCGATCCTGCCGGTGGTGGGGCGGGGCGCCAGCACCTGGCGGGTGGCCGGCTTGAGGATGGAGCGCGGGTGGAGGCGCTTGAGGCGCAGCTCCTGGGACTCGCGCAACTCCACCGGCCCGAAGCGGACATGGGATCCCTGGAGGGTGATGTCGCTGACGCCGCAGGCCCGCGCCAGCATCCGCAACCCGGCGACCAGCAGCAGATTCTCCACCGGCTCGGGCAGCTTGCCGTAGCGGTCGGTCAGCTCCTCGCGGACCGCCGCGATGTCCTCCTCGCTCGACGCCGCCGCGATGGCCCGGTACGCCTGGAGGCGCAGCCGCTCGCCGGGCGCGTAGTCGTGCGGGACGTGCGCGTCGACCGGCAGCTCGATCTTGACCTCCAGCGGCGGCTCCTCCTCCACCCCGCCCTCCAGCGACGCGCGGTAGTCGGCGACCGCCTCGCCGACCATCCGGACGTACAGGTCGAAGCCGACGCCCGCGATATGGCCGGACTGCTCGCCGCCGAGGAGATTGCCCGCGCCGCGGATCTCCAGGTCCTTCATCGCGACGTACATACCGGCGCCCATCTCGGTGTGCTGCGCGATCGTCGCCAGCCGCTCGTGGGCGGTCTCCGTCAGCGGCTTCTCCGGCGGGTAGAGGAAGTAGGCGTAGCCGCGGTCGCGGCCGCGGCCCACCCGGCCACGCAGCTGGTGCAGCTGGGAGAGGCCGAAGTTGTCGCCGCGCTCGACGATGAGGGTGTTGGCGTTGGAGATGTCGATGCCGGACTCGACGATCGTGGTGGAGACCAGCACATCGAACTTCTTCTCCCAGAAGTCCACGACGACCTGCTCCAGGGCCTGTTCGGACATCTGGCCGTGGGCCGTCGCGATGCGCGCCTCCGGCACGATCTCGCGCAGCCGCGCCGCCGCCCGGTCGATGGACTCGACGCGGTTGTGGATGTAGAAGACCTGGCCCTCGCGGAGCAGTTCACGGCGGATGGCCGCGCCGATCTGCTTCTGCTCGTACGGCCCGACGAAGGTGAGCACCGGGTGGCGCTCCTCGGGCGGGGTGGTGATCGTCGACATCTCGCGGATGCCGGTGACGGCCATTTCGAGCGTACGGGGGATGGGCGTCGCGGACATCGTCAGCACATCGACGTTGGCGCGGAGCTTCTTCAACTGCTCCTTGTGCTCGACGCCGAACCGCTGCTCCTCGTCGACGATGACGAGGCCGAGGTCCTTGAACTTCGTCTCGGCGGAGAAGAGGCGGTGGGTGCCGATGACGAGGTCGACGGCGCCGTCCTTGAGCCCTTCGAGGGTTGCCTTCGACTCGGTGTCGGTCTGGAAGCGGGACAGGGCGCGGACGGCGACGGGGAACTGTCCGTACCGCTCGGTGAAGGTGCCGTAGTGCTGCTGGACGAGGAGGGTCGTCGGGACGAGGACGGCGACCTGCTTGCCGTCCTGCACGGCCTTGAAGGCGGCACGGACGGCGATCTCGGTCTTGCCGTAACCGACATCGCCGCAGATCAGCCGGTCCATCGGGACGGACTTCTCCATGTCCTCCTTGACCTCGGCGATGGTGGTGAGCTGGTCCGGCGTCTCCACGTACGGGAAGGCGTCCTCCAGCTCGCGCTGCCAGGGGGTGTCCGGGCCGAAGGTGTGGCCGGGCGCCGCCATCCGCGCGGAGTACAGCTTGATGAGGTCGGCGGCGATCTCCTTGACCGCCTTCTTCGCCCGCGCCTTGGTCTTCGTCCAGTCGGCGCCGCCCAGGCGGTGCAGCGTCGGGGCCTCACCGCCGACGTACTTGGTGACCTGCTCCAGCTGGTCGGTGGGGATGTACAGCCGGTCGCCGGGCTGACCGCGCTTGGCGGGCGCGTACTCGACGAGGAGGTACTCGCGGGTGGCGCCCTGGACGGTGCGCTGCACCATCTCGATGTAGCGGCCCACGCCGTGCTGTTCGTGGACGATGAAGTCGCCGGCCTTGAGGGTCAGCGGGTCGATGGTCTTACGGCGGCGGGCCGGCATCCGGCCCAGCTCCTTGGTGGCGGCCTTCTGCCCGGACAGGTCGGTCTCGGTGAGGATGGCGAGCCGCAGCTCCGGGTCGAGGAAGCCGGTGTCGAGGGAGCCGCAGGCGACATGGACGACGGACGGCGCCAGCTCCGTCAGCTCCGCGTCGAGGCGGGCGGCGATGCCCTCCCCGCCGAGCACCTCGACGGTGCGGGCGGCGGGGCCGTGGCCCTCGGTGACGTAGACGGAGCGCCAGCCGTCGGCGAGCCGGCCCTTGGTGTCGGCGAGGGCGCGGGCGGTGTCGCCGCG
This sequence comes from Streptomyces sp. NPDC059080, assembly GCF_042739975.1. NCBI lineage: Bacteria > Bacillati > Actinomycetota > Actinomycetes > Kitasatosporales > Streptomycetaceae > Streptomyces > Streptomyces sp. NPDC059080. The sequence continues at coordinate 24,619 of NZ_JBHYGX010000058.1, read as the reverse complement.
GTAGGCGTCGGGGGCGTGCATCCCGAGGGTGAGGGTGTCGCCCGCGTCGGGCGCGGTGGTCTCGTCGGCGGCGAACTGGCTGACCGACCACCACATCATGCCCAGCTCACGGGCGTGGGCGCGGACGTCGGCGATGCCCCACAGGGACGCCGCACCCACATCGATCGGTGCCTCACCCCCACCGGCGCTGGCGGCCCAGGACGCCTGGAGGAATTCCTGGCTGGTGGCGACGAGGTCGGCGGCGCGGGTGCGGACCCGCTCCGGGTCGCAGACCACGGCCATGCTCCCGGCGGGCAGCACGTCCAGCAGCAGTTCCATGGCGTCGACGAGGACCGGCGCGAGGGATTCCATGCCCTCGACGGCGATCCCCTCGGCGATCTTGCCGAGGAGTTCGCCCAGCTCGGGGTGGGCCTCGGCGAGGGCGGCGGCCCGCTCCCGGACCGCGTCGGTGAGCAGCAGCTCCCGGCACGGCGGCGCCCACAGGCCGTGCTCGGCGACCTCCAGGGACCGCTGGTCGGCGACCTTGAAGTAGCGGATCTCCTCGACGTCGTCGCCCCAGAACTCGATGCGGAGCGGGTGCTCCTCGGTGGGCGGGAAGACGTCCAGGATGCCGCCGCGGACGGCGAACTCGCCGCGCTTCTCGACCAGTTCGACGCGGGCGTAGGCGGCGGCCGCGAGCCCGTCGACGACCTCGCCGAGATCGGCGCTCTGCCCCGTGCGCAGGCTGACGGGGACCAGCTCGCCGAGCCCCTTGACCTGCGGCTGGAGCACGGAGCGGATGGGCGCGACGACGACGGAGACGGGGCCGGTGGACGGGTCGTCGGGGCTGGGGTGGGCGAGGCGGCGCAGCACCGCGAGGCGGCGGCCGACGGTGTCCGAGCGGGGCGAGAGCCTCTCGTGCGGCAGCGTCTCCCAGGAGGGGAACTCCACGATGGTGTTCTCCTGGCCGGCCGGGACGAGGGTGCGCAGCGCGGCGGCGAGGTCCTCGGCCTCCCGGCCGGTGGCGGTGACCGCGAGCACCGTCCGCCCGGCGTCCCGGGCGAGCGCCGCCACCGCGAAGGGGCGGGCCGCGGGCGGGCCGACGAGGTCCACATGCGGGCGGTGGCCGTCGGCCGCGGCCCGCACCGCTTCGGCGAGCGCCGGATCCTTGACGACGGCGTCGAGCAGACCAGCAAGGCTCATGAGGGGGGTTCCGTCCCAGCGAGGCGAACAACGCGAACAGCCCGGCGCGTCGATCGGGCCAGGGCGGTCCCCATGTCGAACGGGCCGGGGCTGCCCACCTTACGCCCGACCGGTGACAGGCCGCCGCGCGAGCGGACGGGCTCCGCCCACCGGACGGACGGGCTCCGCCCACCGGACGGACGGGCTCCGGCCACCGGGCGGGCGGCCCCGCTCGCTGCCTCCGCACCCCGCCGTACGGGGCGCCCGCACCCCGCCGTACGGGGCGCCCGCTCCCGCTGCACAGCCCGGCCGCACTCCGCCGTACGGGGCTCCCCGGCCCGCCGGGGAGCCATACCGGCTCACCTCGTCCGCGGCAGCTCCGTCTCGATGGTCTCCTCGTCGTCCGGGTTGACCGGGGTACGCGGGTCCCCGTCGTCCGGGTCGACCGGGGTACGCGGATCCCCGGCGGCGGGGCCGGTCGCGGGGCCCGCCGAGCCGTCCGGAGCCGGGGCGGTGTCCCCGGCAGTCGCCTCCAGAGCACCGGCGTCGCCCGGTGCGGCCGTACCGGCCCCGGGCCCCGTGCCGTCCCTGTCCGCCCCCGCCAGATCCCCCGGGTCCGTGCCCGTCAGGGCCGCGAGGCTGTTGCGGACGTGGGTCATGTGGGAGCGCAGCTCATCGCGCTCCTCCTGGTGCTCACGCAGGATGCGGGCGGTGGCCCGCTCCATGCGTTCGACCTCGACGTCCGCCTGGGCCAGCAGCTCGGCGGCGCGGGCCTCGGCGTCCTCCTGCCCGTGGCGCGCGGCCTCCTCCGTCTCCGCGTGCCGCCGCTCCGCCAGGGCCACGACCTCCCGGCCGTGCTCCTCCAGCTCCGCGATCCGGCGGGCCGTCTCCGCCTCCCGCGCGGCGATCTCGCGGCCGCACTCCTCCCACTCGTCGGCCTGCCGCTGCTCGGCGTCGGCCAGTGTCGCGGCGGTGCGGCGCCGCATCTCCTGGAGCGCCTCGGTGGCCTCCTCGTGCCACTGGGCGGCGTCCTTCTCCGCCGCCGCCACCCGCGCCGCCGCGTCCGCGTGCGCCGCGTCGACCGCCCGCTGCCCGCGCCCCTCGGCGTCCTTGCGCCGGGCGTGCGCCACCTCGTCGGCCGCCTCCCCGGTGTCGCACGCGTACGCCACCGTCGCCTCGCGCAGCTCCTCGGCGGCCCGCTCCGCGTCGGCGCGCAGCCGCGCCGCCTCGGACTCGGCGGTGGTGAGGATCAGCCGGGCCTGCTCGCCCAGGGACTCGTACGTCTGCGGCGGCATCGTGGCGACGTACGCGCGCAGCTCCACCAGCTCCGCCGCCAGCTCCTCGGCCGCCTCGGTGAGCTGCGCGACCCGCTCCCAGCACGAGTCGCGGTCCACGGTGAGGCCCGCGACGCGGCGGTCCACCTCGTCCGGGCGGTAGCCGCGTCCGCGCACGGTCACGAAACCCTGCGGCGAAACCGACGCACTCATCCTCAAGCCCCTCTCCAGCGCGCGCACCGTCACGCCCTCCACGACGGTGCGCCGTCCGGACCGCTGTGTCCGGCCGACGCGCCGCCCCGCACTCGACTCTCCGGAGCGGCCCGAACCGCCCATAGGGCGACAGGTGGGCCACTCCCACCCCACCAGGATGCGTCAATTGGTGACAGAAGTCGGAATGGGATCATCCCTGTGGAGCGCCTGGAACAGCAGCCGGGCCCTCGGCGTGTCCCACAACAGCACATCACCCGCACCGCTGACGCTCACCCCGGGCCGCGCCACCGGCACCGTCACCGCCCGGCCCGCACCGCCGGTGATCTTCCGCATCGACCAACCCAGGTCCCACAGCTGCCGCATCCCGGCCCCGTCGTCCACCCGGATCGCGGCAAGCGTGGTGCGCACCACCGGGACCGGGCGGGACGGATGGAGCAGCATCCCGGTGCCCAGCATCCGGTCCGCCACCGCCGCCATCAGCTGCCGCTGCCGCGTCACCCGTCCGAGGTCGCCCTGCGGATCGCTGTAGCGGGCCCGCGCGTACGCCAGCCCCTGCCGCCCGTCGACGTGCTGGCACCCGGCCCGGAAGTCCGCGCCCGACCGGGCGTCCTTCAGCGGTTTCTCCGGGCAGATCCGTACCCCGCCGAGCGCGTCGACGACCTGCACCAGGCCGAGGAAGTTCACCTCGGCGTACCGCTCGATGCGCAGCCCCGTGGCCTGCTCCACCGTGCGGGTCAGCAGCTGCGGCCCGCCGTCCGCGTACGCCTCGTTGATCTTGCGGCGGCCGTGGCCCGGCACCGGTACGTAGCTGTCGCGCGGCAGGCTCACCAGAGACGGGCCGTGGGCGCCGGTGTGCAGCACCATCACCGTGTCGGTGTTCCGCCCGCCGTCGTTGCCGACGTGCAGCTCCTTGCGCTGCTGCGCGGTGAGCCCGGCGCGGCTGTCGGAGCCGACCAGCAGCCAGTTCGTGCCCGCGCCCGCGGCCGGGCGGCCCGGGTACGTGCCGATCGCCGCGACGTGCCGCACCTGCCCGCCGGCCCAGAGGTACAGCGCCGCGGCCCCGGCGACCAGCAGCACCACCACGACCAGCAGCGCCAGCAGGATCCGGCGCAGCCACCGCCGGGGCCGCCGACCGGTCCCGGCGGCCCTGTCGGCCCTGTCGGCGCCGCGCCTGCCGCGCCGCCCGGCGTGGTAGGTCGTCGCGGACGGCGGTGGCGGCTCCTGCCCGAGCTGCTCCATACCGGTATGGTCCGCGCGCCGGGCGACTCCCGCAGCCCGAGCGGTACCGCGCCCCGCACGACGAAGGGCCGCCGACCCCCGAAACCGGTGGTCAGCGGCCCTCCAACGGCACGATGTGCGGACGCGCCCTACAGCAGCCCGTCCCACATCTGCTCCAGCAGCACCGACCACCACGTCTCCGGCGAACCGAGCGCCTGCGGATCGAGCGCCACCAGCTGCGCCTGGAAATCCACCGTCCAGCGGCCCGCCTGCTCCGGGGTCAGCCCGTACCGCAGCCGCCACATCCGGCGCAGCATCGCCAGGCAGCGCGTGAACTCCGGCAGCCCGCTGTTGACGAACTGCACCGCCGCGGGCTGCCCGCCCGGCGCCCCCTCCAGCGGCACCGCCACGATGTGCGCCGTGCCGTACTGCACACACAGCTGGCGCCCGAAGTCGTTGCCCATCACCAGGTACGAGCCCGCGTCGGCCGACGGCTGCACCCCGCGCTCCGCCGCCAGCTCCGCCAGCGTCGGCACCGGGCGGCCCGGCTGCGCCTGCGCCCAGAAGAACGGCCCGAAGTCGACCGGCAGCCCCGCCCAGACCAGCATCTGCGCGACGACCTCCGGCACGCCCTGCCGGGAGACCGCCCGCTGATCGAAGCGGAACAGCGCCTGCGGCCCGAACGCCTGCTCCAGCTCCTGCCCGACGATCTGCGGCGGCGCCGGGGGCACCGGCTGCACCTGCGAGGGGTGCGGCAACGGCACCCGCACCGGGGCGGGCCGCGCCGGACCGTCCGCCACCTGGTGCAACTCGCCCTGGTGCTCGACGAGATGGCGTACGCCCCGCTGCCGCGAGGCATGGTCACGGCCGTACGCGGCGGTGTGACTGATCCGCACCTGCGGCCAGGCGTCCCGGACCAGCCGCGCGCAGTAGCCGCCCGGCACCTCACAGCACTCCAGCTCGGTGTGGAGCTCCAGGACCTGCTGCGGCGGGATGTTCATCCCCCGCAGCTCGTGCAGGAGTTGCCACTCCGGGTGCGGCGTACCGGGCGCGGACCGGCGCACGATCTTCTGCTCGGACCCGTCCGGCGCACGGTAGCTGAGCACCGCCATGTAGCCGGGCCCGACCGTCGGCACCCCGCTGGGCGCCTGCGGATAGCCGTACGCACCAGGGGTGCCCTGCGGCGGGGCGGCGGGACCCGCGCCCTGCGGCGGAGCGGGCGGCGGAGCAGCCGGACCCGGGCCCTGCGGCGCACCGGGACCACCGGCCGGACCGGGGCCCACCGGACCGGGCACCGCCGCGCCGGACGCCAGCATCGTCGCCGCCGCGTGCACACCACCACCGGCGCCACCGGCCGAGGGCACCGGCGGGGGCGGCGGCGGACCGGCCGGAACCGCGCCCGAACTCCCGCCCGCACCACCGGACTTGGGAGTACCGGGCGGCTTCGGCGCACCGGGCGGGCCGGGCGGCGGCGGCACGCCGGGGCCGCCCGCGCCGGGACCACCGGCCGCCGGACCGGGCAGCGCGGCACCGGACGCCAGCATCGTCGCCGCGGCATGCACCCCGCCCCCGGCCGCACCGGAACCGGCCCCGCCCGGCGCACCGTCGCCCCCGTCCACCGCGCTCAGGTCCAGCCCCCCGCCGTCCAACTGCGAGACCAACTGCGTCGGTACGTAGCCTCCGGCGGGCGCGCCCGCACCGCCGGACCCGGCCTTCTCCGCACCGGGCACCCCGGGAGGAGGCGGCGAACCGGCCGCGTCGGCGGGCACCGCGGCACCGGCGGCCAGCACCGTCGCCGCCGCATGCACACCACCGCCACCGGCGGCGGGCGGCGCGGGCGGACCGGACGCGGCGGGCGTGGCGCCCTGCGGCGGCGGCACCTCGGCGACCGGCGGGCCGGACGGCGGCGGCAGATCCGCCAGCCCCCGCCCCACGGGCGGCGCCGGCGGCACCGGCCCACCGGCCGCCGCACCCACGCCACCGGACGCACCGGAGTCACCCGCCGCACCCGTACCGGACGCGCCCCCGGACTCCTGCCGCTCGGCCGCCGGGGCGACCTGCGTACGCGGCAACTGACGGCCACTCCGCAGCAGCTGGGTCTGCGCCTCGGGGCTGCTCCGCGGCGCGGCGCCGTCCGTCCCGTCCTCCTCCCCGACCTCGTCGAGACCGGCCAGCGGCGGCGCGAACACCGTCTGCGGCGGCGCCACGGACCGGTCGTCGTCCTCCGCCGCCCCGGGACCGCCACCGGCCCCCGGCGTCACATTCACCCCGGCCCAGGCATCGGCCGCACCGCCCCCGCCGGCCGCGGAAGCGGACGCGGGCACCGCAGCGGGCGCAGCCGCCGCAGCCGCCCCTCCGGACGTCCCGGCGCGCGCATCCGCCGCCTCCTGCAACCACTCCGGCGGCGTCAGCAGGAACGACGTCGCCTCCAGATCGATCCGCGGCGCCACCACCGCCGCCGGACGCGCCGCCGCCGCGCCGTACTCCTCCTCGTACCGCCGGATCACCTCACCCACCGGCAACCCCGGCCACAGCGTCGTCTCCCCGCTGTCCCGCGCGATCACCAACCGGCTGCGGCCCCCGTCGGACCCCGGACCGTCCTCCCGGTCCTCCGCCCACGCGACGAACCCGAGGTCGAACTCCCGCACCCGCACCTCACGCTGGAGCTGCGCCGGTACGTCGCCGTTGACCCACAGCTCCGCACGCTCCTGCGCCTGCGCGAACGTCACCACCGCGCTCACCCCTCCACCGGGACGACCTGCGCGAAGCCACCGTCCACCATCAGATTCGCCACCGTCTCCAGCTCCGGCGGATTCCCCGCGAGCCGCTCCAGGAACGCGTCGAAATCCGCACCGCACGGCAGCAACAGCCGCTCCGCCCGCTCCTGCACCGACCACCCGTCCCGGTCCCGCGCATCGTCGTACGGGCAGAACCACACCGAACCCACGTCCGCGCCCCGCACCTTCACCGCGAGCACCCCGCCCTGCGCGAACGCCACCCCCAGATAGTCCTTGGTCAGGTGATCACGCAGACACTTGTTGACATAGACCAGATCGTTCACCGCCGCGTCATCGCGCACCGTGAAGAACGGCTGGTCCACCAGCAGCCCCAACTCCGCGTCCAGGCCCACCCCCACCGGCGCACAGCCCCCCGCCGCCTTCAGGAACGACCGGTACGCACCCGGCAGCCGGTACCCCAGCGCCTCCTCCGCCTGCGCCACCTGCTCCTCGCCCACCGAGATCCCCCGGTGCGCCAGCCCGAAGTGCACCGGACGCGTCTCCTGCAACGGCCGGGTGCCCCGCTTGTCGTGCGCCACTGCCGCCGTCGCCAGCCCACCGTGGTGCCGCAGCAACGCCTTCACCTCGACGGGAACCAGCTCCAACCGCCGTGTCCCCGCGACGTGATGCCACGTCCAGCCGTGCGGCGTCGCCACCGCCGGACCGTCCGCCCACAGCTCGTGCCGCCGCGCATGCATCGCCGCGTTCGCCGACACGTAGTCCGTCAACCGCAGCTCGTCGACGCCGAAACCCTCCGGCGGCTCGGCGATCTCCACGGCCGCCCGCGCATACGGCGTGAACGACGGAAAACCCTGCCCGTCCATCCGTACCCCCGCGGGGTACCGGGCGGCACGGACCGGATCCGGGAAACGCACGAGCTGCCCGGCGTAAGCGGTGTTCGGTGGCGCGGCATGCTGCCCGAGCCGACCTGTCGTCATCGCGGTGCCCCCTGGCTGAATCTGGCTACTGCGCACAGCCTATGCCGTAGCGCAAGGGCGACCGCAGGTACCGGACGCCCTCCGCACCGCCCCGCAGAACCCCTACAAACGCCACCGCCCCCGCCACCACGCCCCACCCGTCACACCCACCCCAACCAGCCCTCTTACCCCACCCGCAACACACTGTCACCCGGTCGTGACGCCCTCCACGGCATGCCCGACTACCGGAACACCCGGGACATTTGGCAGGCTGACCCCCGCAACCGGGGGGTTTGCAGGGAGGGAAGCACCGCATGAGCACCACGGCACACCACACCGCCGCCACCGGCGACCCCCGCATCGGCTGGAGCGGCACCGCCGACGACGGGCACACCCCCACGCTCCGCCACCGCCGCGACGGCATCCTCCCCACCGTCGGCGCCGCCCTCTCCGTCCGCGGCGCCACCCTCACCTGCACCGCGAGCAAGGCCGAACAACCACCCCCGCTCCACCCCCTCGTCCAGGACTTCCTCGACACCCTCTCCACCGCCCAGCGCGAACGGTTCACCGGCCGCTGCCCCGAAGCCGTCCTGCTCTCCCGCCACCTCACCGCCGTCGAGGGCAACCGCGGCAAACGGGCTTCCCGCAAACCCCTCACCAATGGCGAAGCCCGCCGCTCCCTGAAACACTCCAAGATCACCGCCCGTCACATCCGCGAGGACGGCGACCCCCTGCACGGCAGCTACGCACCCCCCTGCCGCTCCTGCGACGCGCTCCTCGCCCACTTCGGCGTCATGCCCATCGGCAGCACGCCCGCAGGGAGCTGACCACCGTGCCCGCCACCGACCCCCGCGACCGCGCCGGCTCCACCCGCTTCCCCCCGGCCGTCGACGTCGCCCTCCAAAAAGCCGGCTGGACCCCCGGCCGCTGGGACATCAAGCACGCCGAACACTGGGCCGACACCCTCCGCGACCACACCTCCCCCGCCGGCCACCGCCACACCGTCTTCCCCGCCGCCGTCGAGGCATGGGCCGAATTCGGCGGCCTCCACCTCACCGGCCCCGGCCCCGGCCGCCACATCGCCCCCACCCCCTTCACCGTCGACCCCCTCCACGGCCTCCACCTCGCCCGCACCCTCGGCGACCTCGGCCGCGCCCTCGACACCGACGTCTCCCCCCTCGGCCGCGAGGAACTCAGCGGCACCCACACCGCCGGCCACCCCCAGGCCCTCCTCGCCATCGACACCGAAGGCCGCGTCTACAGCCTCGACCACACCGGCGACTGGTACCTCGGCCCCACCATCGACCACGCCCTCAACACCCTGATCCTGGGCACACGGCCGACCCGCCTGGTACGACCGAATGGGGCCTGACCTGGGGCTTCACGCCCCGGCCGCCTGAACCTCCCCGGATACGGGCCCTACGGCCGGAGAGCACTTCGAGCCCCCGGCCTCGCCTCACCCCCCGGCAGCCACCCCACCACCGGAAGCCACACCCGCACCCGCGCCCGCACCCGCCCCGGCCACCGGCACCACCGCCGACACCCGGAAACCGCCCGCATCCGTCGGACCGGCCACGAACACACCCCCCAGCGCCGTCACCCGCTCCCGCATCCCCACCAGACCGTTCCCCCCGCTCGGCAACCCCGCCGGAGCCGCCGCACCGTCCGACGGACCGTTCTCCACCTGCACCGCGACCTCTGCCACCCGATGCGCCAACCGCACCCGCGCCCGCGCCCCCGGCGCATGCTTGTGCACATTCGTCAGCGCCTCCTGCACCACCCGGTACACGGTCTGCTCCACCCCCGCCGCATACCGCCGCCCCGGCGCACCCGCGCCCTTCGCACCGTCGACCGACAGCACCACCGCCATCCCCGCCGCCCGCGACTGACCCACCAACTCCGCCAGCTCCGCCAACGACGGCCCCTCGGCCTCACCCCCCATGGCCCCCTCGGCCCCCTCGGTCGCGGATCCCGGCGCCGACGCCTTCACCCCCGCCTGCGCCGCCGCCTTCGACGCCACCGCCGCCAACCGCTCCGGCTCGTCCGACGCCCCCGACACCGGGCGCCCACCGGCCCCCTCCGCCGTCCGCAGCACCCCCAACATCTCCCGCAACTCCGTCAACGCCTGGCGCCCCATGTCCCCCACCAAACCCGCGTTCCGCGACGCCTTCTCCGGATCCTTCAACGCCACCGCCTGCAACGCCGCCGCATGCACCACCATCAACGACACCCGGTGCGCCACCACGTCGTGCATCTCCCGCGCGATCCGCGTCCGCTCCTCGTTACGGGCCCACTCCGCCCGCTCCTCCGCACGGTCGGCCAACAGCGACAGCTCACGCTCCAAACCGTCAGCCCGCTCCCGCAGGCTCTCCACCAACCGCCGCCGGGCCCCCACATACAGCCCCCACAGCACCGGCGGCGCCGTCACCACCAGCCCCATCGCCACCGACATCACCGGCACGAACCACAACGGCGGCTGGAAATCCGGATCCGCCGCCACCTCCTGCCGCAGGTTCAGGAACGTCGACACCAGCGTCCCCGCCACCGTCATCCCCGCCAACAACGCCGTCGTCCGCCGCGGCGTATCGGACGCCGCCAGCGTGTAGAGGCCCACCACCCCCAACAGCACACCCATGTCCGCCGGCGTCACCGCGATCGACACCAGCACCACGGCCACCGGCCACCGCCGACGCGCCAACAGCACCGGCCCGGCCACCAGCCCCAGCAGCACCCCGACCGGCCCCGGCAGCCCCACGTCGTCCGAGAACGACGCGCCCTCCACCACGCACTCCAGCGTCGACAGCAACGCCAGCACCACGTCCAGCACGGCGCTGCGCCGCCGGGCCCACCACCACGGCCCCCGCGCAGGCACGGCACGCACCCGCGCTCCGGCCTCTCCATCTGCCCCCGTAGCGCTCATGCCGACCAGCCTACGGGCGCCCACCCCGGCCCCCCGAACAGCGCACGTGCACGTTCCCGACCCGTTACGCACCCTTACCCACGGTTATCCCTCGAACTATTGAATCGCCCACATATCCGCCCCACCCGCACACCCGTCCCCGCCAGCCTGTTCCCATGACGCACACCAGCACCCACGAGCACCGACCCGACCACGCAGCGTTACGCGCCGAGGCCGTCGCCCTCCGCCGCGCGGGCCTCAGTCGACGACAGATCCGCGACCGGCTCCACATCCACAACAACGACCTCCTCAACCGCTTCCTGGACGGCATACCTGCCCCGGAGTGGACCAAACGGCCCAACGCCAGGGACGACCTCCGCGCACGCGCCCGCGAGCTGCGTCTCCAAGGGAAGACCTATGACCAGATCCAACTGGAGCTGGGCTGCTCGAAGAGTTCGATATCGCTATGGGTCCGCGACCTCCCGAAACCCGACCGTCGCCGCACCCGCGAGGAGGCGTCCGCCATCGCGAAGCGCGGCTGGGCGGCAACCCTCCGCCGCCGCGAGGAGGAACGGCAGCAGACGAAGGCGGCGGCGACGGCAGAGATCGCGGCGATGTCGGACCGGGACCTCTTCATCGCGGGAGTCGCCCTGTACTGGGCCGAGGGCACCAAGGACAAGCCCTACGCCCGGCGCGAGAGCGTGATCTTCGTGAACAGTGACCCGGGCGTGATCCGCGTCTTCCTTGCCTGGCTACGGCTTCTCGATGTGGATCCTGCGCACCTGACCTACCGGGTGATGATCCACGCGACGGCAGACGTACCGGCCGCCGAAGCGTATTGGGCGGAGTTTGTCGGGATCGACACCACCGCGCTGCAGAAAACGACCATCAAGAAACACAACCCCAAGACGGTCCGCAAGAACGTCGGAGAGGGCTACCGCGGCTGCCTTGTGGTGCGGGTACGGCGAAGCGCAGAGCTGTACCGTCGCATCGAAGGCTGGTGGTACGGCATAGTGTTGGGTACCGAATAACCGGCCTGACGGAATGTCCGGTTTGAGGTCATAAACACTCCCCTGTGGTGTAATTGGCAACACGGGTCACTTTGGATGATTTGTTCCAGGTTCGAGCCCTGGCAGGGGAGCGATTCAGCCCACAAGGTGACGTTCGGGTCCCGACCGACAAGGTCGGGACCCGCATGCGTTTCGCCAGGAATACGCCCCGGTATCCTTCGGACGTCCACCACCCGAAGTAGCCAAGAAGCCGAAGGGCACCTCCGTGAGCGCCAACCTTCCTCCCGTTCTCGGCTCCGCTCGGACGGGGGAGACCCCACTGGCGGCCGTCGTCGTTCTCGCCGCGGGTGAGGGAACCCGCATGAAATCGGCGACCCCCAAGGTCCTCCACGCGATCTGCGGGCGGTCCCTCGTCGGGCACGTCGTCGCCGCCTCCCGCGAACTGGACCCCGAGCACCTCGTCGTCGTCGTGGGCCACGCCCGCGACCAGGTCCGGGCACACCTGACCGAGATCGACCCGTCGGTCCGTACCGCCGTGCAGCACGAGCAGAACGGCACCGGGCACGCCGTGCGGATGGGCCTGGAGGAGCTGACCGCAGGTGGCGCGGCGCTGGACGGCACCGTCGTGGTGGTGTGCGGGGACACGCCGCTGCTGACGGGCGAGACGCTGCGCCGCCTCAGCGAGACGCACGCCGCGGACGGGAACGCCGTGACGGTGCTGTCGGCCGAGGTGCCGGACGCGACGGGGTACGGCCGGATCGTGCGGGACGGTGCGAACGGTGCAGTGACGGAGATCGTCGAGCACAAGGACGCGAGTCCGGCGCAGCGGGCGATCCGGGAGATCAATTCCGGGGTGTTCGCGTTCGATGCGCGGTTGCTGGCCGAGGCGCTGGGCAAGGTGCGGACGGACAACAGCCAGGGTGAGGAGTACCTCACGGATGTGCTGGGGATTCTGCGGGAGGCCGGGCACCGGGTGGGTGCGGCGGTGGCCGGGGATCACCGGGAGATTCTGGGGATCAACAACCGGGTGCAGTTGGCGCAGGCGCGGCGGCTGTTGAACGAGCGGTTGTTGGAGCGGGCGATGCTGGCCGGTGTGACGGTGGTGGATCCGGCGTCGACGTGGGTGGATGTGACGGTCGGCTTCGGGCCGGATGCGGTGGTGCATCCGGGGACGCAGTTGCTGGGTGCGACGCGGGTGGCGTCGGGTGCCGAGGTGGGTCCGCATTCGCGGCTCGCGGACACGGTGGTGGGTGAGGGCGCGGTGGCGTCGTTCACGGTGGCCGAGGGTGCGGAGATCGGTGCGGGGGCGTCGGTGGGTCCGTATGCGTATCTGCGTCCGGGGACGGTGTTGGGGGCGAAGGCCAAGGCCGGTACGTATGTCGAGATGAAGAACGCGTCGATCGGTGAGGGGACGAAGGTGCCTCATCTGTCGTATGTGGGGGATGCGACGATCGGTGAGTACACCAATATCGGCGCGGCGAGTGTTTTTGTGAATTACGACGGTGAGGCGAAGCATCACACCACGGTCGGTTCGCATTGCAAGACGGGGTCGGACAACATGTTCGTGGCTCCTGTCACGATCGGGGACGGCGCGTACACCGCGGCGGGTTCGGTCATCACCAAGGATGTGCCCCCGGGTTCGTTGGCGGTCGCGCGTGGCCAGCAGCGGAACATCGAGGGTTGGGTCGCGCGTAAGCGGCCCGGAAGCGCCGCCGCGCAGGCCGCTTCTTCCGCTCGCCAGGAGTCCGAGGGCGAGCGCTGACCGTGCTGGGGTGCGCCGTGCGGGGCGTACCGTGTTGAGCGCACGCAAACAGGAATTCGAGGAGATTTGCTGTGACCGGGATCAAGACGACCGGCGAGAAGAAGCTGATGCTCTTCTCCGGCCGCGCCCACCCCGAGCTGGCCGAGGAGGTCGCGCACCAGCTGGGTGTCGGCCTGGTCCCGACGAAGGCGTTCGACTTCGCCAATGGTGAGATCTACGTTCGCTATCAGGAGTCGGCGCGTGGCGCGGACTGCTTTTTGATTCAGAGCCACACGGCTCCGATCAATAAGTGGATCATGGAACAGCTGATCATGATTGATGCGTTGAAGCGGGCTTCGGCCCGGAGCATCACCGTGGTCGTGCCGTTCTACGGTTATGCGCGTCAGGACAAGAAGCACCGTGGCCGTGAGCCGATTTCGGCGCGGCTGATCGCGGATCTGATGAAGACGGCGGGTGCGGACCGTATTGTCACGATCGATCTGCACACGGATCAGATCATGGGCTTCTTCGATGGTCCGGTGGACCATCTGTTCGCGCTGCCGGTGCTGGCGGATTACGTGGGCGCGAAGGTGGACCGGAACAAGCTGACGGTGGTGTCGCCGGACGCGGGCCGGGTGCGGGTGGCGGACCGGTGGTGTGACCGGTTGGGTGCGCCGCTGGCGATCGTGCACAAGCGGCGTGACAAGGACGTGGCGAATCAGGTCACGGTCCATGAGGTCGTCGGTGATGTGAAGGACCGGGTGTGTGTGCTGGTCGACGACATGATCGACACGGGTGGCACGATCTGTGCGGCGGCGGACGCGTTGTTCGCGAACGGTGCGGCGGATGTGATCGTGACGGCGACGCACGGCGTGCTGTCGGGTCCGGCGGCGGACCGGCTGAAGAATTCGAAGGTGAGTGAGTTCGTGTTCACGAACACGCTGCCGACGCCTTCGGAGCTGGAGCTGGACAAGATCACGGTGCTGTCGATGGCGCCGACGGTGGCGCGGGCGCTCCGTGAGGTGTTCGAGGACGGTTCGGTGACGAGCCTGTTCGACGAGCAGTGAGGCGTGGCGCGGCGGTCCGTCGCGCGGTGTGTTGATGCTGGTGGTGGCCGGTTGCCGGGTTTTCCGGTGGCGGTTTCGGTGCTGGTGATCGACTTTGGGGCGGCCTCCCGGCCGGGTAGACTCATGGAGTTGCTCGGCGAGGGAGGCCGCACCTGTGTGTGCGGTGGGTCCGTAATCGACGCGCTCTTCGTAGCAGGTCTGTCGTGGGCCGGGTAACGGTCAGCGGTTTCCTGAGATACGAGGAGTGCAGTCATGGCTGAGGTCAAGCTCACCGCCCAGGTACGTACCGATTTCGGTAAGGGTGCGGCGCGTCGTGCGCGTCGTGCGGAGCTGGTTCCCGCGGTGATTTACGGGCACGGTGCGGAGCCGAAGCACGTGGCGGTTCCCAACCACGCGCTGATGATGGCGCTGAAGACCCCGAACGTGCTGCTGCGTCTGGACGTGGACGGCAAGGACGAGCTGGTCATCCCCAAGGCGGTGCAGCGTGAGGCCATCCGTGGCTTCCTGGTGCACGTGGACTTCCTGTCCGTGAAGAAGGGCGAGAAGGTCACCGTCGAGGTGCCGATCGTGACCGAGGGCGACCTGGCTCCGGGTGCGAACCTGCTGGAGCACCTGCTGAACACGCTGCCGGTCGAGGCCGAGGCGACGCACCTTCCGGAGTCCGTGACGGTGTCGGTCGCGGGTCTGACCGCGGGTGACACGGTGCTGGCGAAGGATGTCGTGCTGTCGGCCGGTTCGTCGCTGGCCGTCGAGGACGACGTCGTCGTGCTGCAGGTCGTCGCGGCGCAGGCCGAGGCTGCCGCGGAGTCGGCCGAGGGCGCTTCGGCCGAGGGCTGATCCGTCGTCCCTGCCGTCCGGCAGGGCGTTTTCCAACCGCCGCCGCGCGCCTTCGGGTGCGGGGTGGCGGTTGGGTTGTTTTGGTGGCCCGTTGTGTGGTGGCGGGCCGGTCGGGTGCTCGGTGCGGTGCCGGGCGGATGCGGGAGTGGTGGAGATGGCGGAGTCCGGGCCGTGGCTTGTGGTGGGGCTGGGTAATCCGGGTCCGGAGTATGCGGGCAATCGTCACAATGTGGGGTTCATGGTGGCGGATCTGCTGGCGGAGCGGATGCGGGGGAAGTTCAAGGCGCACAAGGCGCGGGCGCAGGTGGTGGAGGGCCGGGTGGGTCCGCCGGGTCCGGGGAGCCGTCGGGTGGTGGTGGCCAAGCCGATGTCGTTCATGAACCTGTCGGGTGGTCCGGTGTCGGCGCTGCGGGATTTCTACAAGGTGCCGGTGGAGCGGATTGTCGCGGTGCATGACGAGTTGGACATCGATTACGGTGCGCTGCGGTTGAAGCTGGGGGGCGGCGACAACGGGCACAACGGTCTGAAGTCGATCACGAAGTCGCAGGGTGCCGAGTACCACCGGGTGCGGTTCGGGATCGGGCGGCCGCCGGGGCGGATGCAGGTGGCGGATTTCGTGCTGAAGGATTTCGGTTCGGCGGAGCGTAAGGAGCTGGACTACTTCGTGGACCGTGCGGCGGACGCGGTGGAGGCGTTGGTGCTGGAGGGGTTGGAGCGGGCGCAGAGTTCGTACAACTCGTGAGGTGAGGGCGCGGGTTGGGGCCGGGGGCGGCTCGGTTGGGGGTGTGGGGCCGTCACCTGAGGTTGACCAGGTGTGGGGCCATGGCCAAGGATCCCGGGCATGTTCAGAGGGAGTGTGCGGTCCAGACCGGTCAAACGCAGTCGTACGCGGCGGGCGGGTGAGAGTGCCTTCGGGGTGATGTTGCTCGTCCGGAACGGGCTGCTGGTGCTGGTGGCGTCGGTGTTGCTGGTGGCGGGCGTGTGGACGTCGTGGGGGTCGGCGCGGTACGCGATGGGGGTGTCGGGGCGGGAGCACGGCACGCTGACGGTGGCGTCGTGTGACGACGAGCGGTGCGCGGGGCCGTTCGTGCCGGAGGGTGCGGGCCGGCGGCGGGCGCGGGTGTCGCTGGTGAAGGCGGCTTCGCCGGGTGTGGGTGAGCGGGTCACGGTGGCGTTGCGGCCGGGTGGTGAGCGGGCGGTGCGTACGGGTGCGGCCGGGGTGTTGCACGCGTGGGCGCCGTTCGCGGGGGCGTTGTTGCTGGCGGCGCTGGTGGTGGCCGGGGGGCTGCGGTGGCGGCGTACGGCGTGGGGGATGGGTCTGTGCGGGGTGGCATTGCTGGTGGGGGCCTGGGGGGCGTTGTAGGCGTAGGGGGTGCGGCTTCGCCGCGGAGGTCGCGGGATGCGCGTACGGCGTTCCCGGGCTCGTCGCGGTCGTGATGCGGAGACGTACGGAGAATGGCGGCGGCCCGCTCCCGGTGTCGGGGGCGGGCCGCCGTGGTGTGTGCGGGGTGGTGCTCAGCCGGTGTTGCGGAGGCCGGCGGCGACGCCGTTGACGGTGAGGAGCAGGGCGCGGGCGAGGACGGGGTCGGGCTCTTCGCCGCGGGCGGCGGCCTCGCGCTGGCGGGCCAGGAGGGAGACCTGGAGGTAGCTGATCGGGTCGAGGTAGGCGTCGCGGATGTGGAAGGTCTGGCGCAGGACGGGGTTGGAGTCGAGGAGTCCGCTCTCGCCGGTGACGCGGAGGACTTCCTGGACGGTGAGGGCGTGTTCGGCCTTGATGGTGTCGAAGACGTGCTTCAGCTCGTCGGGGACGAGGGTGTCGACGTAGTGCTCGGCGATCCGCAGGTCGGTCTTGGCCAGGGTCATGGTGACGTTGGACAGGAAGTTGCGGAAGAAGTGCCAGTGGGTGTGCATCTCGTCGAGGACGGTGTCGAGTCCGGCCTCGCGGGCGGCCTTGAGGCCGGTGCCGACGCCGTACCAGCCGGGGACGATCTGGCGGGACTGGGTCCAGCCGAAGACCCACGGGATGGCGCGGAGGCCGTCGAGTCCGGCGCCGGAGTCGGGCCGCCGGGAGGGGCGGGAGCCGAGGTGGAGTTCGGCGAGCTGGTCGACGGGGGTGGCGGCGAAGAAGTAGGCGGGCAGGTCAGGGTCCTCGACGAGGCGGCGGTAGGCGCCGTGGGCGGCGTCGGAGACGGTCTCCATGGTCGCGTCCCAGCGGGAGAGCGCTTCGTCGGACTGGCGGGGTTCGGTGTGCAGGGCGGACGCCTGGAGGGTGGCCGCGACGGTCAGTTCCAGGTTCTCGCGGGCAAGGGAGGGGACGAGGTACTTGTCGGAGATGACCTCGCCCTGCTCGGTGACCTTGATCTCGCCTTCGAGGGTGCCGTAGGGCTGGGCGAGGATCGCGTCGTGGGAGGGGCCGCCGCCGCGGCCGACGGTGCCGCCGCGGCCGTGGAAGAGGCGGAGGCGGACGCCGTGGCGGCGGGCGACGTCGCGCAGCAGCCGCTGGGCTCGGTGGATCTCCCACTGGCTGGTGGTGATGCCGCCGAACTTGGAGGAGTCGGAGTAGCCGAGCATGACCTCCTGGACGTCGCCGCGGAGCGCGACGAGGCGGCGGTAGGAGGGGTCGGAGAGCATCTCGTCGAGGAGCTGGTCGGCGATCTTCAGCTCGTCGGTGGTCTCCAGGAGCGGGACGATGCCGATCTTGGCCCATCCGGCGTGCAGGTCGATGAGGCCGGCCTCGCGGGCGAGGACGGTGGCGGCGAGGACGTCGTCGGAGCCCTGGCACATGGAGATGATGTACGACTCGACGACCTCGGGGCCGAAGGTCTTCTTGGCCTTGAGGACGGTGCGGAAGACACCGAGGGTCTTGGCTCCGGCCTCGTCGAGGGGGGCGGGGCTGGGGGCCAGGGGGCGGCGGGAGCGCAGTTCCTTGGCGAGCAGCTTGCGGCGGTATTCGCGCGGCATGTCGACGTAGCGCCAGGATTCCTCGCCGAGGCGGTCGAAGAGCTGACCGAGGGCGTGGTGGTGGGCGTCGGCGTGTTCGCGGACGTCCATGGTGGCGAGCTGGAGGCCGAAGGCGGCGAGGGTGCGCAGGGTGCGCTCCAGGCGGCCGTCGGCGACGAGGGAGCCGCGGTGGGCGCGGAGCGACGTCTGGATGAGGGTGAGGTCGTCGAGGAGTTCGGTGGTGCCGAGGTAGTCGCGGCCGGGGACATGGGGGGTGTCGACGGCGAGGCGGTCGCGGGTGTTGAGGAGCTTCTGGCGGATGCAGGTCGCCTTGAGGCGGTAGGGCTCCTCGGCGTTGAGGCGCTTGTAGCGGGGGCTGATCTCGGGGAGGAGTTCGAGGTCGTGGCCGAGGGAGGTGAGCAGTTCCTCGGTGGCGCCGCTGTTGCGGATGGAGTTGGAGAGGGCGCCGCGGAGTTCGTCGATGTGCTCCAGCGCGTCGGTGATGCCGTGTTCGTGCTGGAGGATCAGGACGTCCCAGGTGACCTGGGGGGTGACGTTGGGGTTGCCGTCGCGGTCGCCGCCGATCCAGGTGCCGAAGGTGAGGGGGCGGGTGCCGGAGGGCAGGGGGGCGCCGACGCGTGCGAGTTCGGCGGCGAGGTCCTCAAGGACGTCGCCGACGGCGCCGCGGCCGAGTTCGTCGAGGTAGTAGATGGCGTTGCGGGCCTCGTCGGTGGGCTCGGGGCGGGCGACGCGGAGTTCGTCGGTCTGCCAGATGAGGTCGATGCTCTCGGCGAGGCGGAGGTCGGTGCGGCGGCGCTCGGTGGGGTCGGTGTGCTCCAGCAGTTCGGCGATCCTGCGGAGCTTGGTGAGGACGGAGCGGCGGGCGGCCTCGGTGGGGTGCGCGGTGAAGACGGGGCGTACGCCGAGGTGGGCGGCGGTCTCGCGCAGGTGCTCGGGGTCGGCGTCCTTGAGCATGTCGGCGGTGCGGCTGAGGATGCCGCCTTCCGCGGCGCGGCGGGCGCGCAGCTCGCGGCCGCGGTGGACCTGCTCGGTGACGTTGGCGAGGTGGAAGTAGGTGGAGAAGGCGCGGACCAGCTTGGCGGCGGTGGCGAGGTCGGTGGCGCCGAGGAGCCGGGCGGCGGCCTCGCCGTCGGAGCGGGTCAGGGCGCGGACGCGTTCGACGAGGTCGAGGAGTTCGGACCCTTCCTGGCGGACGAGGGTTTCGCCGAGGAGGTCGCCCAGGCGGCGGATGTCGGCGCGCAGGGCGGTGTGGTCGCCGTTGTCGCTGGTCGTTCCCGGCCGGTCCGGGCGGCTGCTTCCGGGGGCGCTGATCTCGGCGGCGGAGGTGTTGTCGGCACTGCTCACAGGTGCGGCTCCTTGCGGCGATCTGGGCGGGGCGTCGCGCCGTACCGGCCGGGGCCTGTGCGGGCCCGGGGCGTGGCGGGCGACGGCCCGGGAGGTGCGTCGCTCGCGGCTCCTTCTTGCGGGTGAGGCGCGGGCGACGGGGTGCACGTCCGGGCTTGTGGGCGGGTTGCGGACCGCGCTGTCCGACGCCCACCAGGATAGGTCTCCCGTTCGGAGGGTGGTCACACCGTCCACCGGCTGGAAACGGGCCGTCCGGGCGGGGCCGCAGGTCAGGGGTGGGCGGGGGCGGTGACCCGGTCGCGGCGGGGCGGGGCGGCGGGGCACCCCGCTGGCGGGTACGGGCCTGTCACGGCCTTCTCCGGGGCGTCGTCGCTGCCATACTTACGAAACCGTAGGTTACGGTTCCGTAGCCGTGCCCCGAGCCCCCCACGAGGGACACCACATGACCGCTGATCCGCAGACCGTCGAAGAGTCACCCAGGCCCGGTACGCCGCTGCCGTCGGCGACGCTGGGCCGTGACAGCAAGGGTTCCGTCGAGCAGATCACGCTGCTGCTCTTCATCACGGTGCCGTTCCTGGCGCTGGCCGCGGCGGTGCCGCTGGCGTGGGGGTGGGGGGTGAGCTGGCTGGATCTGGGGTTGCTGGTGGTGCTGTATTACGTGGGCTGCCACGGCATCACGATCGGCTTCCACCGCTACTTCACGCACGGCGCGTTCAAGGCGAAACGGCCGCTGCGGATCGCGTTGGCGATCATGGGGTCGCTGGCCGTGGAGGGGCCGCTGGTGCGCTGGGTGGCGGATCACCGCAGGCACCACAAGTTCTCCGACGCGGAGGGCGACCCGCATTCGCCGTGGCGGTACGGCGAGACGGTCCCGGCGCTGCTGAAGGGCCTGTGGTGGGCGCACATCGGCTGGATGTTCGACGAGGAGCAGACGCCGCAGCACACGTACGCACCGGATCTGGTCAAGGACCCTGCGCTCCGGGCGGTCTCCCGGCAGTTCGTACTGTGGACGGCGGTGTCGCTGCTGGTCCCGCCGCTGGTGGGCGGGCTGGTGACGCTGTCGTGGGCGGGTGCGCTGTCGGCGTTCTTCTGGGGTTCGCTGGTGCGGGTGGCGCTGCTGCACCATGTGACGTGGTCGATCAACTCCATCTGCCACGCGGTGGGCAAGCGGCCGTTCAAGTCGCGGGACCGGTCGGGGAACGTGTGGTGGCTGGCGGTCCTGTCGTGCGGTGAGTCGTGGCACAACCTGCACCACGCGGACCCCACCTGCGCGCGTCACGGGGTGCTGCGGGGGCAGCTGGATTCGAGTGCGCGGCTGATCCGCTGGTTCGAGAAGGCGGGCTGGGCGTACGACGTGCGGTGGCCGCACGCGTCCCGCATCGATGCCCGGCGCAAGGGAAAGGCCGCCCAGACGGCATGATTGTCGGGTGGCGATCGACGGCAGCAACGTGAGCAACGGCAGCAAGGGCACGTCTTCCTCCTCCGGCGGGGGCGGGAGGCGGCCCCGCCGGGTCCGGATGACGGGCGCGGAGCGCCGTGAGCAACTGCTGGACATCGGCCGCACGCTCTTCGCCGAGCGGGGCTTCGAGGGCACGTCGGTGGAGGAGATCGCCGCGAAGGCGGGCGTCTCCAAGCCGGTGGTGTACGAGCACTTCGGCGGCAAGGAGGGGCTGTACGCGGTGGTCGTCGACCGCGAGATGCGGCAGCTGCTGGACATGGTGACGGGCGCGCTCACCGCCGGTCACCCGCGGGAACTCCTCGAACAGGCGGCGTTCGCGCTGCTCGACTACATCGAGACGTTCACGGACGGTTTCCGCATCCTGGTGCGGGACTCCCCCGTCGCGCAGTCGACGGGCACCTTCGCGTCGCTGATCAGCGATATCGCCACGCAGGTGGAGGACATCCTGGGCCTGGAGTTCAAGGCCCGCGGTTTCGACCCGAAGCTGGCACCGCTGTACGCGCAGGCGCTGGTCGGCATGGTCGCCCTGACCGGCCAGTGGTGGCTGGACGTCCGCAAGCCGAAGAAGGCGGAGGTCGCCGCCCACCTGGTGAACCTCGCCTGGCACGGCCTGGACGGCCTGGAGGCCAAGCCGCGGCTGATGGGCCACCGGAAGAACTGAGGGCCCACGGGGGGCGGCTGCCGGTGCTGTACGAAAGTCCGTACAGCACCGGAGGTCGCCGTGAGCGGTCAGTCCGACAGCCCCTACGGGCCGCTGCTGCCCATGCCCGAGCTCACGCCGGATGCGCTGCGGGCGGCGGCCTCCGGGAGTTCGACCTGATGCGCGGGCGCGGCTTCCTCAGCTTCCTGGCGGTGCCCCGCCACCGGTGCGTCTCCGTGTGCAACGTCACCTGGTACGGCTGACGCGGGCGTGGGGGGGGGGGGGGGGGGCGCGGGGGGGCGCGGGGGGGGGCGGGGGGGGGGGGGGGGCGGGCCGCGCGCCCCCCGCGGCGGCGGGGGCGGGAGGGTGAGGGAGGGA
>NZ_JBHYGX010000058.1:0-2713 GCF_042739975.1 Streptomyces sp. NPDC059080 | reverse complement strand
GCGCCCCCCCGCGCGGGCCGCGCGAGCCCCCCCCCCCCGGCGCGCCGGGGCCCGGGGCCCCCCCCCGCGCGGGCCCCGCGCCCCCCCCCCCCGGGGCCTGGAGGGCGGCCGCTACCCCCGCCGGGCCACCGCGAAGATGCGGCGGAAGGGGAAGGCCGTGCCGTGGCGGCCCGGCGGGTAGGACTTGCGGAGCAGATCGCGGTACTGGGCGAGGAACTCCTCGCGGGCGGGCGGGTCGTCGGCCAGGGCGGTGAGGACGGGGCGTAGGGCGGTGCCCTTGACCCAGTCGAGGACGGGGTCCTCGCCCTGAAGCAGCTGAACGTAGGTGGTCTCCCAGACGTCGGTGGTGCAGCCGAGGTCGGTGAGGAGGTCGAGGTAGTCGGCGGGCTGGAGGACGTGGACGTAGCGGTGGCCGTGGCCGGCGAGGCGGTCGCGCCACTGGGGGGCGTCGCACAGCTCGCCCAGCAGGGCGTGGCTGGGGGCGGTGAAGTTGCCGGGGACCTGGAAGGCGAAGGTGCCGCCGGGGGTGAGGGCATCGAGCCAGCGGCCGAAGGACTCGGGGTGGTTGGGGACCCACTGAAGGGCCGCGTTGGAGACGATCAGGTCGTAGCGCTCGACGGGGGCCCAGTCGGTGGCGTCGGCGGCGGCGAAGTCGAGGTGGCCGCCGCCGGGGGTGGGTCCGGCGAGGGTGGCGGCCTCGGCGAGCATCTGGGAGGAGCTGTCGAGGCCGGTGATGTGGGCGTCGGGCCAGCGGTCGGCGAGCACGGTGGTGACGTTGCCGGGGCCGCAGCCGAGGTCGGCGATACGGGCGGGGCGGCCGCACGCGGGGAGCTCGGGTATACGGGCAAGGAGGTCGAGGAAGGGGCGGGTGCGGTGCGCGGCGTGGCGGAGATACTGCTGCGGGTCCCAGATGGGTGCGTCAGGCATGGGCGGTAACCCCTCTGCTGGTACGGCCAGTTCCGGGTGGATCGGGGGCCGTGTTCAGGACACATCGCCGGAACGACGGGTTCAGGCCGACCGTGCCCAGGCGCACGGAAAAGTATATCTCGATGTCAAGATAGTCGATATCGAGAAGGCACACGTCAAGAGACTTCATGTCGACAGACCCCTTACACTGATCGTCATGGAGGACGAGGTCGACCGTCTGGTCGCAGCATGGCGCCGCGAGCGCCCGGACCTCGACGTGGAACCGCTTGAGGTCCTCAGCCGCGTGAGCAGGCTGGCCAGGCACCTCGACCGGGCCCGTCGCCTCGCCTTCTCCGAGGTGGGGCTGGAGCCCTGGGAGTTCGATGTTCTCACCGCGCTGCGCCGCGCCGGGGCGCCGTACCAGCTCTCCCCCGGCGCGCTCCTCACCCAGACCCTCGTGACGTCCGGCACGATGACCAACCGTATCGACCGGCTCGCCAAGAAGGACCTCGTCGAGCGGCTGCCCGACCCCAACGACCGGCGCGGCGTGCTGGTCCGGCTGACCCCTGCTGGCCGGGACAAGGCCGACGCCTCGCTGGCCGGTCTGCTCACCCAGGAACGGACAATTCTCGCCGAGCTGTCCCGCGAACAGCGCCGCGAACTCGCCGGCCTGCTCCGGCGGTTGACGGGGCCGTTCGACAATATTCCCGGGTAAGGCGGGCGCCGGGCCTGAGGGCTGTGGGCCGGGCTGTGGGCCGTCTTCAGGGAGCCTTCCTGTATGGGGCGGGCTGCGGTGAAGCTTTCAGGCCCCCTCAGCGCACGGGAAGCACACCGCCGCCCCCCGCCCGGGCCGCCACCGGCGCGGGCGCGGGTTCCGCCGGGCCGATGCCCGCGCGGCGGGCCAGGGCCACCGCGGCGAGGGTGGAGTGGACGTCGAGCTTGCCGAGGACGTTCTGCATGTGGGTGCGGACGGTGTGCGGGGAGAGGAAGAGGCGTTCGGCGACGGCCTTGCGGCCCATGCCCGCCACCATGCAGCGCAGCACCTCGCGTTCGCGGGGCGTCAGGGTCTCGACGAGCCGTTCGCTCTCCGTACGGTGACGGCGGGCGGCGGTCAGCTCCCGTAGGACGCCGGTCAGCAGGGCGGGCGGCAGATGCGTTTCCTCGCGGAGCACCCCGCGGAGCACGGCCAGCAGCCGGGAGAGCGAGCAGTCCTTGGCGACCCAGCCCTGGGCGCCCGCCTGGAGGGCGGCGGCCGCGCGGCGCGGGTCGTCGCGTTCGGCGAGGACGACGGTGCGCACTTCCGGGTGGGTGGCGCGGACCGCGGAGACCAGCGCGATGCCGTCGCGGGGCGGGCGTGCCACGCCGCCCTGGCCCCGCGACGGCTGGGCGGGGACGGTGGCGAGCGTCGGCGCCGCGGCGGTGAGGTCGGCATCGGCCAGCAGGACATCGACGGGGCGGCCCTCGGCGGCGGCGCGTTCGAGGGCGTGCAGCGCGGCGTGGGCGCCGCCCGCCGTCGCCACACAGACGTCCGCCTCGGCCGCGAGCGCCGCGGCCAGCGATTCGGCGAAGATGCGGTGGCCGTCGGCCACCAGTACCCGGATGCGTTGCACGTGGACCCCCTGTCGTGGGGAACGGACCCTAGCGGGCATCGGACCCGGGGTGAAGATCGCCGTATGCGCACGGCTGCTGCCGTGGCCCCCGTGGTAGCCGCCCGGCGCGCGGCTCCCCGGCGTCCAGCCGGGCGATGACTTCCTGGACCCGGTGGTTCTCGGTGACGATGTGCCGCACCAGGGGCTGCACATCGGGG
>NZ_JBHYGX010000057.1:0-34749 GCF_042739975.1 Streptomyces sp. NPDC059080 | reverse complement strand
GCGGGCGCGGTCTTGGTGGGGGGGGGGGGGGGGGCGCCCCGGGGGCAGTACGGGGGGGGGGCCGGCCTCGCGCTCCGTGCCCGGAGGAGCGGTCCGTACCGGCCCGGCGCTGAGGTGGTTGACCCGGACCGTCGGCCCCCACTCCAGGGCCAGCGCCCGGGTGAGCATCAGCAGACCGGCCTTGGCGGCGGAGTAGGCGGCGGTGCCGGGCTGCGGATGGTGCGCCGAGACGCTGCCGATGTTGAGGATGCAGCCGCCGCCGTCCTGGCCGTGCATATGGCGGTGCGCGGCCTGGGACGCGTAGAACGGCGCGAGCAGATTGAGCGCCACCACCTTCTCGACGAAGCGCGGGGAGACGGTGGCCGCGTCGGCGTCCGGTGAGCCGCCGGCGTTGTTGACGAGGACGTCGAGCCGTCCCGAGCGGCGGGCCGCGGCGTCGACGAACTCCCGCGCCGCGGCCGGGTCGCGGACATCGGCGCACACCACGTGCGCGGTGCGCCCGCCCGCGCGCGGCGGGGTGGACGGCGCGGTGCGCCCGCAGACCGTGACCTCCGCACCGGCCGTCAGGAACGCCTCCGCGAGGGCCCGTCCGATGCCCTTGGTGCCGCCGGTGACGGCCACCGCCCGGCCGGTGAAGTCCCGCGGATCGCCGCCCATGGTCCGCCCCTCTCCGTCCGCGTCGCGGTGCCCGGCGGGGCGCCGCAGGCCCTTGACACCCGGCCGCGCGGCCACCGTAATCTATCTACCAAACGTTTGCTAGGTGGTGCGGCGTGGAGCCGCCCGGCACGAGCACACCCACGGCACACACCGTCAGGAGCTGCGTATGGCCGACAAGACGATGACCGCGCCGGAGGTGGTCGCCCGGCTCCGCTCCGGTATGACCCTCGGCATCGGCGGCTGGGGCTCACGCCGCAAACCGCTCGCCCTGGTCCGCGAGATCCTCCGCTCCGACCTGCGCGATCTGACCGTCGTCTCCTACGGCGGCCCCGACGTCGGCCTCCTGTGCGCCGCCGGGAAGATCCGCAAACTCGTCTTCGGCTTCGTCTCGCTCGACTCCATCCCCCTCGACCCGCACTTCCGCGCAGCCCGGCAGAGCGGCCGTATCGAGGTCGCGGAGTACGACGAGGGGATGCTCCAGTGGGGGCTGTACGCCGCGTCGCTGCGGCTGCCGTTCCTGCCCACCCGCGCCGGACTCGGCTCGGACGTCCTGACCGTCAACCCCGGACTGCGGACCGTCGCCGACCCCTACGGCGGCGGTGAGGAACTGCTCGCCATGCCCGCGCTGCCGCTGGACGCCGCGCTGGTCCACCTCCACCGCGCCGACGCGGCGGGCAACGCCCAGTGCCTGGGCCCCGATCCGTACTTCGACGACCTCTTCTGCGACGCCGCCGAGCACGCCTTCGTCTCCTGCGAACGGATCGTCTCCACCGCCCGCCTCACCGAGGACGCCCACCCGGCCACCCTCGTCGTCCGCCGCCTCGCCGTCGAAGGCGTCGTCGAGGCGCCCGGCGGCGCGCACTTCACCTCCTGCGACCCCGACTACCCGCGCGACGAGGCGTACCAGAAGGAGTACGCCGACGCCGCCCGGTCACCCGCCGCCTGGGAGGCGTTCCACCGCCGCTATCTCACCGGCGACGGACACCACCGCACGCCGGGCCACCACGGAGAGGGGCAGCCGGTATGAGCGACGCGACCCGGGCAGAGATCTGCGCCGTCGCCTGCGCCGAGGCGTTCCGCGGCAGCGGCGAGATCCTGGCCAGTGCCTTCGGTACCGCCCCCACCCTCGGCGTCCGGCTGGCCCGGGCCACCTTCGCCCCCGACCTGCTGCTCACCGACGGTGAGGCCCGTCTGGTCCAGGGGGTCTGGCCGCTCGGCGCCGCACCCGACGGGCCCGTCGAGGGCCATGCGCCCTTCCGTACCATCTTCGACCTGGTCTGGAGCGGGCGGCGGCACGCCATGATGATGCCCACCCAGATCGACGCCCACGGCAACGTCAACATCTCCGCCATCGGCCCGTACGACGCACCCAAGGCGCAGCTCGTCGGCGTCCGCGGCGCCCCCGGCAACACCCTTTGCCATCCGGTGAGTTACTGGGTCCCGCGCCACTCCACCCGGGTCTTCGTGCCCCGGGTCGACATGGTCTGCGGCGTCGGCACCGCCGCCGCGGCGGCCGTGGGGCGCGCCGCCCGCCACCACGATCTGCGCCGCGTCGTCACCGACCTCGCCGTCCTGGACTTCGCGCCCACGACAGGCACGCTCCGGCTGGTCTCCGTCCACCCCGGCGTCAGTGCCGGGGACGTCGTCGCCCGCACCGGCTGCCCGCTCGTCATCGAGGGCGACGTCCCCGCCACGCGCCTGCCCACCGCCGCCGAACTCCGCCTGATCCGCGAGGTCATCGACCCGGCGGGGCTGCGCGACAAGGAGATCGCGGCATGACCCCGCACCCGGCGCTGCGCACCCGGATCTGCGACCTGTTCGGCGTCGCCCACCCGATCGTCCAGACCGGCATGGGCCACGTCTCCGACGCCACCCTCACCGCGGCCACCGCCAACGCCGGGGGACTGGGCATCCTCTCCGCCGGGCTGCTCGACCTCGACGGGCTGCGCCGCGCCGTGGACGCGGTCCGCGCCGCCACCGACCGGCCCTTCGGCGTCAACCTCCGCGCCGACCAGCCCGACGCCGAGGCCCGCGTCGACCTGCTGATCCGCGGCGGCGTGAAGGTCGCCTCGTTCGCCCTCGCGCCCCGCCGCGACCTCATCGCCCGCTGCAAGGACGGCGGGCTGCTCGTCGTCCCCTCCATCGGCGCCCGCCGCCACGCCGAGAAGGTCGCGGCCTGGGGCGCCGACGCGGTGATCGTCCAGGGCGGCGAGGGCGGCGGCCACACCGGCGCCGTCCCCACCGGCCTGCTGCTGCCACAGGTCCGCGACGCCGTGGACCTGCCGGTCATCGCCGCCGGCGGCTACTACGACGGCCGCGGCCTGGTCGCCGCCCTCGCCTACGGGGCCGACGGCATCGCCATGGGCACCCGCTTCCTGCTCACCCGCGACTCACCCGTCGCCCCCGCCGTCAAACAGGTCTATCTCGACAAGGGCGTCCACGACACCGTCCTGACCCGGGAGGTCGACGGCGTCCCGCAGCGCGTGCTGCGCACCGGGCCGGTCGCCCGCCTGGAGAAGACCTCCGGCGCCGGGCGGCTGCTGCGCGCCGCCCGTAACGCCGCCGCCTTCCGGAAGCTCTCCGGCACCCCCTGGCCCGACCTCGTCCGCGAGGGCCTGGCGCTGCGCCGCCGCCACGGCCTGACCTGGAGCCAGGTCGTCATGGCGGCCAACGCCCCGCTGCTCTACCGCACCGGACTCCTCGACGGCCGCCCCGACCTCGGCGTCCTCGCCACCGGCCAGGTCGTCGGCCTCATCGACGATCTGCCGAGCTGCCGGGAGCTGATCGACCGGATCATGACGCAGGCCGACGAGGTCCTGCGGCGCCTGGAAGGCCCGCCCGGCGGGGCAGCGCACCCCGCCGCACACGACGAGGGAGCCATGTGACCGTGCCCGACACCGCTGGGGCGCCCGCCCCTGAGCCCCTGTCCCCCCAGCCCGTCTCCCACCAGCTGCTGGCCGGCCGCACCGTCGTCGTCACCGCGGCCGCCGGTACCGGTATCGGCTTCGCCGCCGCCCGGCGGTGCGCCGAGGAGGGCGCCCGGCTCGTCATCAGCGACCGCCACGCCCGCCGCCTCACCGAGGCCGCCGACCGCCTCGCCGCCCACACCGGCACCCGCCCGCTGGCCGTGCCCTGCGACGTCACCGACGGCGGGCAGCTCGACCGGCTCATGGACACCGCGGCGCGCGAGTGCGGCGCCCTCGACGTACTGATCAACAACGCCGGGCTCGGCGGCACCGCCTCCGTCGCCGAGATGACCGACGCCCAGTGGGACACCGTCCTCGCCACCACCCTGACCAGCACCTTCAAGGCCACCCGCGCCGCGCTGCGCCATATGATCCCGGCCGGTCACGGCGTCATCGTCAACAACGCCTCGGTCGTCGGCTGGCGGGCCCAGCGCGGCCAGGCCCACTACGCCGCCGCCAAGGCCGGGGTGATGGCGCTGACCCGGTGCAGCGCCCTCGACGTCGCCGCCCACGGCATCCGCGTCAACGCCGTCGCCCCCAGCCTCGCGATGCACCCGCACCTCGCCAAGGTCGCCGGGGAGGAGCTGCTCGCCGAACTGAGCGCCCGCGAGGCGTTCGGCCGCGCCGCCGAGCCCTGGGAGGTCGCCAACGTCATGGTCTTCCTCGCCAGCGACTACGCCTCGTACATGACGGGTGAGGTCGTCGCGGTCAGCAGCCAGCACCCCTGACCGGTGTCCCGAGGCCGTCGCGTCAGAAGAAGGCCGGGACGTCGTGCCCGAGGTCGAGCAGCTCCTCGTGGAAGCCGCCGAACCCCCGCTCCCGGTCGACGAGATGGATCTCCAGGATCCAGTGGCAGCGCCGTCCCTGCCCGTCGGTGCGCCGCATCGGGCGGGCGCTGCCCGGCGCGATGTACGAGTCGATCTCGGCGCCGTCCACCGTCTCGTGCGGGAACTCGCCCAGCAGATGGCCCGAGTGCGGCCCGCCGAACCCCCAGCCCGCCGCCTCGGCCAGCCGCACCACCTCGGCGTACAACTCCTCACCGGTGATGTCCGGGCGCGCGGCGAAGTGGCGGCGGCCCGCCTCGAAGAGCACCGGCAGATCGTCCCGCAGCCGGTGCTTGACGGGGTCGTCGCCGAGGACGAAGGTCCGGCCGAAATCCGCCTCCCACTCCTCGAAGAGCGGGCCGAAGTCGCAGAAGACGATGTCGTCCTCGGCGAGGATCCGGTCCGGCGGGTTCTGCCGGTAGGGCTGGAGGGTGTTGGGCCCGGAACGGACGATCCGCTTGTGCCAGTACCGCCGGACCCCGAACATCTCGTGGGCCAGGTCCCGGACCGCGTCGCTCACCTCGCGTTCGCCGCGCCCGGGGGCGACCAGCCCGCGGCTGCCGATCTCCGCGAAGAGCGCGGCCGCCCGTCCCTGGGCCGCCAGCAGCGCCGTCGCGCGCGCGGACTCCTCGGCCGTCCCGCTTCCCCGGTTCTGCGTGCCCGCTTCCTGGGTCATGCCGCACAGGCTAGGAGAGTTCGGCACATCCGGCACGGCGGGCTCCGCATCCGGGGGGCGCAACGCGCCAGGTCGGGACCGCCCCGGACACCCCACGCACCCCGCTCGTCACATTCAGGTAACCCCGGCGAAACCCTTGACGGCTTTCTGATCCGTTCTTAACCTCGCTCGTAGTTCGTACTTTGCAGTAAACGTGCTGCGGCGCTTTCCGCAGATTTTTGGACAGGCACAGACATAGACCACCTGTCGGTGGCTTCGTCATGCCTGTCTTTCTTCTTTCCCCGCCACCGATGGGTCCTTCCTTCAGAGGCGGATTCATGGCACAACGTCCGAGCGTCAACGGCGTCGCCGACGTCGTCGGCCTCATCGATGGTCTGGGAAAGATCACCGGCCGCGCGCAGGTCGTCTGGTTCCTCGTCTTCGGTGGGCTCTTCCTCGACGCGTACTCCAACGCCGCGCTCAGCGCCGGCCTGGGCCCGATGACGACCCAGATGCACCTGTCGAGCACCCAGGTCTCGGTCCTCACCGCCACCGCCCCGGCGCTGGCCATCCTCTTCAACCCCGCCGGCGGCTGGCTCGCCACCCGCTTCGGCCGGGTCCCCCCGCTGCTGCTCGCCAAGGTCTTCGCCATCGCCGGTGCCCTGCTCGCCGCGTTCGCCGGGGACTTCACCGTCGTCTGGCTCGGCCGCGTCCTCGTCGGCGTCGCGTACGGCATCGACTTCGCGGTGGCGATGGCGCTGCTCGCCGAGTACACGCCCGCCAAGCAGGGCGGACGCCTCAACCTCTGGCAGGCCGTCTGGTACGTCGCCACCACCAGCAACCTCGCCCTCGCGCTGCTCTTCTTCCACTTGGACGCCGGCGCGGACATCTGGCGCTGGTCCGTCGGCTCCGCCGCCGTCGTCGCCGTCGTCCTGCTGATCGGCCAGTGGGCGATGCTGAAGGAGAGCCCGGCCTGGCTGGCGAGCAAGGGACGCCTGGACGACGCCGTCGCCAACCTCGACAAGCTCTACGGCATCAAGGCCGTCGTGGGACGCCCCGACGAAGCCACCCGCGCCGCCACCGCGGCCCCGGCACCCGGCTTCCGCCAGGCCGGAGTCCTCTTCAAGGGCGCCTATCTGCCGCGCACCGTCCTCTCCTCGGCGATCTCCCTCGGGCAGTCGATGCAGTACTTCGCGGTCGGCTGGTACCTCCCGGTCATCAGCCTGTCGATCTTCGGGGAGAGCTTCGAGAAGGCCACCGTCGGCTCCATGGTCTTCAACGCCTTCGGCATCATCGGCGGACTCCTCTCCGCCTACGCCGGGCGCCGCCTGGGCCTGCGGCTCAGCTCCGCCGCCGGGTTCGCCGGGGTCTTCGTCGCCCTCGTCGTGATGGGCCTGACCTTCGGGAAGGTCCCGCTGGCCGTCGCGTTCCTGCTGCCCGTGGTGTTCATCCTCTGCCACGCGGCGGGCCCCGGCGCCAACGGCAAGTCCATCGCCGCCCTCTCGTACAGCAGCGACGTACGGGCCCTGGGCACCGGCGTGACCGGCATGGTCGGCAGCTTCGGCAGCGTCGTCGGGCTGTACATCTTCCCGCAGATCAAGGACGGGCTCGGCCTTGCCGGGACCTTCCTGGTGCTCTCCGTCGTGCCGCTGCTCGGCCTGATCACCTGCCTGCTGATCAAGTGGGACCCCACCAAGGCCGGGATCTCGCCCGACGAGGCCGCCGCCCACGACCTGGCCGCCGCTCCGGAACCCGCCCCCGCCACTCCCGCGCGCTGACCAGGGCCGGGCCCCGCCCCGGCACACGATGGTCCCGCCCCGCTCGCCCCCGTACCGCACGCTCGTAAGTGAAAGGGCCGCTATGACGCAGACGTTCACCGGCGCCGCCTGTCGGCGCGGTGTGCTGGCCATCGACGAAGGCACCACGGGCACCCGGGCCGGAGTCGTCCTCGACTCCGGCGCCGCCCACCAGGTGTTCTACCGCTCGATCGCGGTCAGCCACCCGGACGACCTGGCCGTCGAGCAGGACCCGGCGGAGATCTGGACCGCCACCCTCGACGTGGCGCGCCGCGCCGTCGCCCACGCCCACGAGGACGGCATCGAGATCACCGCGGTCGCCCTCTCCACCCAGCGGGCCACCGCGATGCTGTGGGACGGCGCCACCGGCGAACCGCTGCTGCCCGCCGTGGTGTGGCAGGACCGGCGGTACGCGCAGGAGCTGACCGGCTACGAGGCCGAGTGGGACGCCCGTCTGCTGGCCCGGCAGGGACGGCCGGTCGGCGCCCGCGCGCCGTTCCTCTGGGCCGCCCGGCAGATTGCCGCCCACCCCGAGGTCGCCGCCGCCCACCGCGCCGGACGCCTCCGCTTCGGCACCGTCGACACCTGGCTGATCTGGCAGCTGACCGGCGGCGCCGTCCACGCCACCACGCCCACCAACGCGGCGTCCAGCGGCGGCTACCTGCTCGGCGCCCACGCCTGGGACGAGGAGTGGATCGGCCACCTCGGCTTCCCCCTCGACCTGCTGCCCGAACTCCGCTCCGACGACGCCGGGTTCGGCACCACCGACCCGGCGGCCCTCGGCATCGCCGTCCCGCTGGCCGCCTCCATGGGCGACCAGCACGCCGCCCTCATCGCCCTCGGCGGCCTCGCCGCCGGACAGGGCATGTGCATGTACGGCACCGGCGCCTTCGTCGACGCCGCGACCGGCACCGAGCCCGCCCTGCCCCGGCCCGACATCTCCGGGGTGCTCGCCCAACCGGGCCGGCGGCAGGGCGACACCAGCCACTTCAGCCTGGAGGCGTACACCTCCACCGCCGGGTCCGCGCTGCGCTGGCTCTGCGACGACCTCGGCCTCTTCGCCTCGCCGAAGGAGCTGGGGGAGGAGGCCGGGCGGGTGCCGTCCCGGCCCGGCCGCACCCCGCGCTTCGTCCCGGCGCTCGCCGGGGTCCGTACGCCCGTGTGGCACCCGGAGGCCACCGCGGCGCTCACCGGACTCACCCTCGCCACCACCCGCGCCGACCTGGCCCGCGCCGTCCTGGAGGGCATCGCCCACTCCGTCTGCGACCTCATCGACGGCGTCGCCGACACCATGGGCGCCCCCTTCACCCGCCTGCGGGTCGGCGGCGGCGTCTCCGGCAGCGACCCGCTGATGCAGATCCAGGCCGACCTGACCGGACTGCCGCTGGAGCGCGCCGCCGACTCCGCCACCGCCAGCCTGCGCGGCACCGCCTACCTCGCGGGCGTCGCCCAGGGGCTGTGGTCCTCGCTCGACGAGGTCGTCGAGGCCCAGCCGCAGGGCCGGATCTTCACGTCCTCCCTCGACCCCGCCGAACGCGACCGCCGCCGCGCCGACTGGTACGACCTGCTCGCCGCCCACCTGCACGAAAGTGCCCTGCCCCCGCACACCCCCCACTGACGGCCCGCGCGCCGTCACCCGGACGGCCCGGCCGACCCCCGGACCGTCGCCAAGGAACACCAGGAGTTGATGTTGTGATCACCATGCCCGCCCGGAAGCCGCGGCGCAGTGCCGCGGCGACCCGCCGCACGGCCCTGCTGCTCGACCGCGCGGCCATCAAGCGCGACCTCGCCGACGAGACCTACGACGTCCTCGTCATCGGCGGCGGCGTCACCGGGGCGTACGCCGTGCTCGACGCGGCCTCGCGCGGGCTGCGCGCGGCGCTGATCGAGAAGGACGACTTCGCCTCCGGCACCTCCTCGAAGTCCTCGAAGATGATCCACGGCGGACTGCGCTACATCGAGCAGGGCAACGTCAACCTCGTCCGCCACTCCCTCCTGGAGCGCCACCGCTTCCGCAAGAACGCCCCGCATCTGGTGCACCGCCTGCCGTTCCTCTTCCCGATCCTGGAGAAGGAGGGCGTCTTCGACGCCCGCCTCGCCAAGGGCTTCGAGGGCCTGCTGTGGACGTACGACCTGGTCGGCGGCTGGCGCATCGGCAAGCTCCACCAGCGGCTGACCGTCCCCGAGGTCCTGGCGCAGGCCCCGACGCTGCGCGCGGACAACCTCAAGGGCGGCCTGGTGTACTTCGACGCCCGCACCGATGACGCCCGCCTCGTCCTCACCCTCGTCCGGACCGCCGCCGCGCTCGGCGCGACGATCCTCAACGGCGCCGCGGCCACCGCGCTGCTGATGCAGGGCGGCAAGGCGTCCGGCGCCCGCGTCACCGCCGACGGCGACGCGTTCGACGTCCGCGCCCGCGCCGTCGTCAACGCCACCGGCGTCTGGGCCGACCAGGTCGACGCGATGGCCGATGAGCACCACGCGCCGCAGGTCCGCCCCGCCAAGGGCGTCCACATCGTCGTGCCGTGGGACAAGGTCCGCATCAACTGCACCGTCACCGTGCCGATCCCCGGCCGCGCCCGCCGCGCCACCTGCACCCGCTGGGGCAACAGCGTCGTCCTCGGCACCACCGACGAGGACTACCAGGGCTCGCCGGACGACGTGCACTGCACCCGGCAGGAGATGGAGTTCCTGCTGGACGGCGCCAACACCGCGTTCGAGGGCAAGCTGACCCCCGATGACGTCGTCGGCTCCATCGGTGGTCTGCGTCCGCTGGTCGGCGGCAAGGAGGGCGCCACCCTCGACATGCGCCGCGACCACCACATCACCCTCGGCACCGGCGGCCTGGTCACCGTCACCGGCGGCAAGCTCACCACCAGCCGCCACATGGGCGAGCTGGTCATCGACAAGGTGATGACCGTCCTCGGCCGCAAGGCCCCCAGCCGCACCGTCAAGCTCCCGCTGCTCGGCGGCGCGGGCTACGACGCCGAGGCGGTCGCCGCGTCCGGTGGTCTCGCCGCCCACCTCGGCGAGCGCTACGGCACCGAGGCCCGCTTCGTCGGCGACCTCATCCAGGACGACCCCGCGCTCGCCGAACCCGTCGTCGCCGGGCTGCCGTACACCAAGGCCGAGGTCGTCTACGCCGCCCGCGCCGAACTGGCCCGCTCCGTCGACGACGTCCTCTCCCGCCGCACCCGCGCCCGGCTCTTCGCCCGCGACGCCTCCGCCGCCGCGGCACCCGTCGTCGGCGCCCTGCTCGGGCAGGAACTCGGCCTCACCCAGGACGAGGTGGACCGCTCGGTCGCCGCGTACCTCGACTCCGTCCGCCACGAAAAGACCGTCCTCCTCGAAGGAGCAGCAGCATGATCAGCCGTCAGACCATCACCCACCCCTTCAACCGCGGCAACTACACGGTCGGCGCCCCCAGCTTCGCCAAATGGGCCAAGGACCGGCCGGTCGGCGACGGCCCGGCCGCGCTCCAGAGCGACCCGGTCGAGGTCCCGGAGGCCGTGATCGAGGCGCTGCGCGGCGCCGCCCGCGCGGTGCACACCACCCGCGACGAGGTCGTCACCCGCACCCGCGACTGGTGGGCTGGTTCGATGATCGGCGAGACCGAGGGCCGCCCGGCGACCCCCGACGCCGTGATTGTCGAGGCCGCCGACGCCGACCAGATCGCCGCCGTCCTGCGCATCTGCCACGAGGCCGGGATCCCCGTCACGCCGTCCGCCGGGCGCTCCAACGTCACCGGCGCGGCGCTGCCCGTCTTCGGCGGCGTCGTCCTGGACGTCTGCGGCCTCGACGCCATCACCGGCTTCGACGCCGAGTCGAACGTCGTCGACGTCCAGGCGGGCATGTTCGGCGACCTCTTCGAGAAGCAGCTCCAGGAGGAGTACGGCGTCACCACCGGCCACTGGCCGTCCGCGTTCGCCGTCTCCACCGTCGGCGGCTGGATCGCCTGCCGCGGCGCCGGTCAGCTCTCCACCCGCTACGGCAAGATCGAGGACATGGTCGTCGGCGTCGACGTGATCCACGCCGACGGCACCCGCGCCACCTACGGCGACTACACCCGCGCCGCCGTCGGCCCGGACCTGCGCCAGCTCTTCATCGGCTCCGAGGGCACCCTCGGCGTCATCGTCGGCGCCCGGCTGCGCGTCCACCCGCTGCCCACCTACGCCAAGGCCGTCGCCTTCGGCTTCGCCACCTTCGCCGAGGGCCTGGACGTCTGCCGCAAGATCATGCAGCGCGGCGCCACCCCGGCCGTCCTGCGCCTGTACGACACCCTGGAGTCGGGCACCCACTTCGGCCACCCCGAGACCAACCTCCTGCTCATCGCCGACGAGGGCGACCCCGCCATCGTCGACGCCTCGATCGCCGTGGCCGCCGACGTCTGCGCCGCGTACGGCCCCGAGCTGGACAGCGACGCGGTCTTCGCACGCTGGCTGGACGAGCGGATGCTGGTCGGCAAGTCCGCGGACGGCTTCACCCCCGGCCCCGGCTTCGTCGCCGACACCCTGGAGATGGCCGCCTCCTGGACCGATCTGCCGGTCATCTACGACGAGGTCGTTGCCGCCATCCAGTCCGTCGAGGGCACCCTCGCGGCCTCCGCGCACCAGTCCCACGCGTACACCGACGGCGCCTGCGTCTACTTCTCGCTCCGCGGCGACGTCGCGCCCGAGGCGCGCCGCGACTGGTACCGCGCGGTGTGGGACGCCGCCAACGCCGTCCTCATCAAGCACCGCGCGGCGCTCAGCCACCACCACGGCTGCGGACTGCTGCGCGGCCCCTACCTGGAGGAATCGCTCGGCGCCGGCTTCGCGACGTTCGTCGCCGTGAAGAACGCCCTGGACCCGGAAGGGATCCTCAACCCTGGCAAACTGGGCCTCCCCAGCCGCTTCGGGACGTCCCCGCTGAGCTGACCCGGAACGCCCCGGCGGGCCCGGTCCACCGGCCCGCCGGGGCGCCCGGCGGCTCCCTCCTTCCCGCTCCACCGGAAGGTCCCCTTCACCGGAAGGCTCCGCCATGGCCCCCTCTCCCCGGTCCGGCGCCCCGCTCGACGCCCGGCTCACCTCGGTCCTCGCCGAGGTCCCGGTCGTCGCGTCGGTCGTCGGCAGTCAGCCGCTGCGGCAGTTCCTGACCGCACCGGCCAAAATGTGCATCCTCGCGTCGTTCGCCGTGGGGCAGTTGCCCCAGGTCGTCCCGGCGCTGGGCCGGGCCGGGAAGACCGTGTTCGTCAACGTCGACTCCAGCCCCGGGCTGGCCCAGGACCGGGGCGCGCTGGAGTTCCTCAAGGACCTCGGCGCGCACGGTGTGGTGAGTACCCGGCTCTCCCTCATAGAGAAGGGCCGGCCGCTCGGCCTGCTGACCGTCATGAAGGTCTTCGTCACCGACCGTTCCAACCTGCGCCGCTCCCTGGACGCCGTCTCCCGCGGCGCGCCCGACCTCGTCGAGGTCATGCCCGCCCCGATCATCGGCCGGATGAACGTGCAGTCCCGCCGCGTGATGTCCCCGTCGATCGCCGCGGGCTTCGTGGAGTCCCCGGCGGACGTCGCCCTGGCGCTGGCCCAGGGCGCCACCGCCGCCGCCACCTCCGATCCCCGCCTCTGGCATCTGCGCCGCGACCAGCTCCCGCCGGTCCCGCCGTCCGCCCTCAAGAGGCCCGCACCACCCCAGGAGTAACCCCCATGACGTACGTGGTCATCGCCCGCTACCGCACCCTTCCGGACGCCCACGACACCGTTCTGCCGCTCCTCGACGCCATGGCCACCGCCTCCCGCGCCGAGGAAGGCTGCCTCGGCTACCGCGTCCACCAGAGCACCGAGAACCCTCGCGACCTCGCGCTGTACGAGGAGTACCGCTGCGAGGCCGACTTCGCCGCGCACTGCGCCTCCGGGCATTTCCAGGACCTCGTCCTCGGCAAGGTCGTCCCGCTGTTGGAGAGCCGCGAGGTGCTGCGCTGCGCGCCGCGTGCGGAGGTGGCCGCGTGAAGACCCGCGCCGCCGTCCTGCGGACCGTCTCCACCGACCGCCCGTACGCCACCACCGCCCCGGTCGCCGTCGAGGAGCTGGAGCTGGGGGCGCCCCGCGAGGGCGAGGTCCTGGTCAAGATAGCCGCGGCCTCGCTGTGCCACTCCGACCTCTCCGTCGTCAACGGCGACCGGGTCCGCCCGCTGCCCATGGCGCTCGGCCACGAGGCCGTCGGCGTCGTCGTGGAGACCGGCCCCGGTGTCCGCCGGGTCACGCCGGGCGACCATGTCGCGCTGGTCTTCGTGCCGAGCTGCGGCTCCTGCGCCGACTGCGCCCAGGGCCGCCCCGCGCTCTGCGCCGCCGCCGCGGCGGCCAACGGCTCCGGCGGGCTGCTGCACGGCCCGTCCCTGCTGACCGACGCGGCGGGCGAGCGGGTCCACCACCAGCTGGGCGTCTCCGCCTTCGCCGAACATGCCGTCGTCGCGCAGGAATCCCTCGTCCCGATCCCGCGCGATGTGCCGTTCGCCGTCGCCTCGATGTTCGGCTGCGCGGTCCTCACCGGTGCCGGCGCGGTCATCAACACCGCGGCGCTCCGCCCGGGCCAGTCCACCGTCGTCTACGGGCTCGGCGGCGTCGGCCTGTCCGCGGTGCTCGGCGCCCGCGCCGCCGGGGCGTACCCGGTCGTCGCCGTCGACCCGGTGGCCGAGAAGCGTGAGCTGGCGCTGCGCCTCGGCGCCTCGCACGCGTACGCCCCCGACGAGGCGCCCGCCGCGATCCGCGAGCTGACCTCCGGCGGCGCCGAGATCGCCGTCGAGGCGGTCGGGTCGCCCGCGGTGATGGCCGTCTGCCTGGACGTGGTCGGCCGCGGCGGCAAGGTCGTCTCCGTGGGGCTGCCCGCCCCCGGCCGTGCGCTGGAGGTACCGGCGCTGGCCTTCGCCGGTGAGGGCAAGTCGCTGCTCGGCTCGTACATGGGTGACGCGGTCCCCAGCCGCGACATCCCGCGCTTCCTCAACCTGTGGCGCGCCGGTCTGATGCCGGTCGAGCTGATGCACACCGGCACCCTGCCGCTGACCGGCATCAACGACGCCCTGGAGGAGCTGGCCTCCGGCCGCGCCATCCGCCAGGTCCTCGACACCAACGGTCTGCTGGGCGACTGACCGCCCCTCGAACGCGGGGCCCCGCCCGGGTGGCCCCCCCCGCGCCGGGGGGCCCCCGGTGCGCCCCCGCGCCGGGGGGCCCCGGGGGGGCGCCCGGGGGCGGGGGGGGGGCGCGCCCCCCCCCCGCCCCCCGGGGGGGGGGGCGCCCCCCCCCCCCCCCCGCCCCCGCCCCCGCCCCGTTTCCGCCCGGTCGCGGCGCTTCCCGGGACGGCGCACGGTGAAAGGGAGGGCCGCGCGTCCGTGAGACGGCCCGGCGGGTGTGCGGAGCATCAGCAGTGCAGGCGTCATCGTGAGACCACGGGCCGAGCCGCGAGGAGGAGTCACCATGACCGTCCCGCAGCCGCCCGGGCGACCCGGGCCGACCCACCCCGACCCCGTGCCGCCCACCCCGGGCCCGGGCCCCGGACCGCCCGGACCGATGCCCGGCCCCGGGCCGGGACCGGTACCCGCTCCGGGACCGGACCCCGTGCCCGGCCCCGTACCGGCCCCCGAGCCCGATCCCCTCCCGCCGCACCCGGCCCCGCCGACTCCGGGCCCCACGCCCGGTCCGGCCCCCGACCCGGTACCGGCGCCGCACACACCCTGAGCCGGGATGCGCGGCCCCTTCCGTATTTCTGGAACGCGTTCTACTGTGCCCTGGCCCGGTATCCGACAGGGCGTCAGAATCCGTCGGTCCAAGCCCTGTTGAGGGCATGACCACACGGACACGGAACGTACGGGACGAAGGGGAGGGGCCGTGCACCTCGCATACACCCCCGCACAGCAGCGGTTGCGCGCCGAACTGCGCGGCTACTTCGCCGCGCTGGTGCCGGAGAACACCTACGCCCACGACACCGACCCCGCCGCCCGCAAACGCTTCTACCGCGACACCGTGCGGCGCCTCGGCGCGGACGGCTGGCTCGGCGTCGGCTGGCCCAAGGAGTACGGCGGCCGGGGCATGACGCCGATGGAACAGTTCCTCTTCTTCGACGAGGCGGCCCAGGCGGGCGTCCCGCTGCCGCTGATGGCGCTCAACACCGTCGGCCCCACCCTCATGCGGTTCGGCACCGACGAGCAGAAGGCGTACTTCCTGCCCCGCATCCTCTCCGGCGAGATCGACTTCGCCATCGGCTACAGCGAACCGGACGCCGGAACCGACCTCGCCGCGCTCCGCACCCGCGCCGTCCGCGTCGGCGACGAGGACAGCGGCCACTACGTGGTCGACGGCCAGAAGATCTGGACCACCAACGGCGACACCGCCGACTGGGTCTGGCTCGCCGTCCGCACCCGCGACACCGCCGACGGCACCCCGCCTCACAAGGGCATCACCCTGCTCCTCGTCCCGACCGACGACCCCGGCTACTCCTGCACCCTCATCAACACCCTCGCCTCGCACGACACCACCGCCAGCCACTACGACCACATCACCGTGCCCGCCTCCCGCCGCGTCGGCCGGGAGAACGAGGGCTGGCGGATCATCACCAACCAGCTCAACCACGAACGCGTCACCCTCGCGGCCCACGGCACCATGGCCATCCGCGCGCTCCACGACGTCCAGCGCTGGGCCGCCGCCACCCGCCTCACCGACGGCCGCCGCGTCATCGACCTCGGCTGGGTCCGCAACCGCCTGGCCCGCACCCACGCCACCCTCGACGCCATGAAGCTCCTCAACTGGCAGATGGTCGACGCCCTGGAGCGCGACGCGCTCACCCCGCAGGACGCCTCCGCCGTCAAGGTCCACGGCTCCGAGGCCCGCCGCGACGCCTACGCCTGGCTGATGGAGGTCGTCGCCGCCGCGGGCCCCCTCAAGGAGGGCTCCACCGGCGCCGCCCTCCACGGCGACCTGGAACGCGGCTACCGCTCCGCCGTCATCTTCACCTTCGGCGGCGGCAACAACGAGATCCAGCGCGAGATCATCACCTGGATCGGGCTGGGGATGCCTCGGGTGCGGCGGTGAGGCGGGCGTGACCGCCCCGGCCGTCACCCCTGCCCCCGCCCCGCGTTGCGGAGCTGCTGCGGGACGAGCCGGAACGGCTGCGGCGCGCGGTGCCTCCCGGCGGGCGGGCGGCGGCGATAGCCTCGCCGGTGGCGGCCCCGAGCGCCGCCACCGGCAGGCCGCCGGGCCGGGGCCGGGAGGCGGCACAGACGAGGAGCGGACGCCGTGACCGACGAACCGAACGAGACCCCGGACAGCACCGCCGTACGGGTCGCCCTCTGGCGGGCGCTGCACGTGCGGGTGGACGCGGCGCCCCCGGTCCTCGACGACGAGACCGGGCTGCGGCTGGCGGACCCGGAGGAGGGGTGGCAGCGGCGCGGGGACATGGACCCGCGCGCCACGAGCGGCTTCCGCGCCGCCGTCGTCTCCCGCGCCCGGTTCGTCGAGGACCTCGTCACCGGCGAACTCGCCCGCGGCGTCGGCCAGTACGTCATCCTCGGCGCCGGTCTTGACACCTTCGCCCAGCGCCACCCCGAGACCGCCGACCGGCTGCGGATCTTCGAGATCGACCAGCCGGGCACCCAGGCATGGAAGCGCCGCCGCCTCATCGCCCTCGGCCACGGCGTCCCGGACCGGCTGCGGCTGGTGCCGGTCGACTTCGAGGCCGGCGACGACTGGTGGGCGCGGCTGGTCGACGCGGGCTTCGACCCCGCCCGGCCCGCCGTCGTCGCCTGCACCGGCGTCACCATGTACCTCACCGAGGAGGCCGTCGCGGCGACCCTGCGCCGCCTCGCCGGTCTCGCCCCGGGCTCGACGCTCGCCATGACGTTCCTGCTGCCCGCCGAACTCCTCGACGCCGCCGACCGCCCGGCGCTGGCGGCCACCACACCGCAGGCCCGGGCCTCCGGAACGCCGTTCCGCAGCTTCTTCACCCCGCAGCAGATGCTGGCGGCCGCCCGCGAGGCCGGTTTCCGCGACGTCCGCCATGTGGCCGGAACCGAACTCGCCGCCCGCTACTTCGCCGACCGGCCCGACGGCCTCCGCCCGTCCAGCGGCGAGGACTTCATGGTGGCCACCGTCTGACGACCGACGTCCGCCGGGCCCGCGGTGGTCCACCCCGGCTCCGGCACCCCGAGACACGGAGGACGATCCGCGATGACCGGCCGTCAACTCGCAGCGGCCCCGGAACGGGCCGCCGCACCACGTCTCCGGCTCGGCCTCGCCACCGGGGGCGGAGGGCACGCCGCCGGAGAAGGGCTACGCCGAGGCGTTCGCCGCGCTCTGCGGGGCCGTCGCGCCCCTCTCGCTGCTCACCGCGGTGCTGCTGTGGCACCTGCCGCTCGGGCGCCCGGCACCGCGGCGGACCTCCGCACCGCTGGTGCCGTCGCAGCCCGGCGAGGCGTAGCGGGCCCGCCGCACGGCGTCGGCGGCCGGCCCGGTGCTCCGTCCGCCGGTGCCGGGCCCGCTACTCCGCGCTCACCCGGTACAGCGCCGTCGCGTGCGGCGCCAGCGTGGTGGCGGTGAGGGGGCCGGTGGTGCGGGTGGTGCGGCCGGTGGTGAGGTCGCGTACGCGGTAGGAGTGCGCGGCGGGCAGTCCGGCGGCGGCCGCCGTGGTGGACACCGTGCGGGGCGTGTCGCCGGAGTTGAACAGCGCCACGGCCCGGTCGCCGCCGCGCAGCGGCTTCGACAGCACCGCCGCGTCCTCGTCGTGCCGCACCAGCTTGCCCTGGACGCCCAGCGGGTCCTGGTCGACGGCGATGATCTCCTTGTTGCCGAGGACCCGCAGCGCGGCGGGGGAGAGATGCGTCAGATCGGTGCTGGAGATCAGCGGTGCGGCCATCACCGCCCACAGCGCCATCTGGCTGTGGATCTCCGTCTCGGTCAGCCCCGAGTCGCCGGCCAGCAGAAAGTCCGGGTCGTTCCACCGGCCGGGGTGCTGCAACGCCGCCAACTGGGCGTTGTAGTCGAAGTTGTAGCGGATCGAGGACCACTTCGCGGCCGGGGTGTGCTTCTCCACCGCGATGTCCCGCCCCTCCCGCCAGAGGTTGCCGACCTCCCCGGACCAGCCGATGACCCGGTGCCAGAGCGCATCGCCCTCGTACTGGAAGTACGCCGGGGCGGACACCGAGAAGGCGATGGGACGGCCGGTGGCGCGCAGCGCCCGGCTCATCTGCCCGTAGACGTCGCGGTAGGTCTCCTCCTTGGTACGGCCCGGCGCTGTCGGTACGTTGCAGCCGTCGAACTTGAGGTAGTCGACCTTCCAGCTCGCGAACAGGTCGGCGTCCTGCTGGAAGTGGCCGAGGCTGCCCGGGTACTTCTCGCAGGTCAGCGTCCCGGCGTCGCCGTAGATGCCGAACTTCAGGCCCATCCGGTGCAGTTGCCGCCCGACGTACGCCATACCGTGCGGGAACTTCGCCTGATCGGTCACCAGCTCGCCCTGCGGGCCGCGCTGTTTCCGCGTCCAGCAGTCGTCGACGGTGACGGTGTCGTACCCCTTCGCCGCCAGCCCGCTGCGGACCAGCGCCCGGGCGTTGTCGAGGATCACCTTCTCGTTGACGTCGCACAGGTAGTACGACCAGTTGTTCCAGCCCATCGGCGGGGTCGGCGTCAGATCGGGGTACCGCTCCGCGCCCCGATGGGCGGCGGGCGCCGGGTCCGCGGACGCCGGGGCGGTGGCCGCCGGCAGGCCGGTCGCGCAGACCGCCGCGGCGGTCAGTCCGACGACGGCACGGCCGGAACGGGAAACCGGAGGAATACGCACAGGGCACCTCACGAGGGACGAAGCGGGGCGGGATCGGCCGGAGGCTAGGACCGCACCCGGGGCCGGTCAAGACACCCCGCCGCAAGCTGACGGGGATTCAGCCGCCGGGGCCCGGCGCATGGCCGGGGCGGGGCGCTGCCCCTCCGGCCCGGCGGGCGTTGCCTGTCCGGTCGGCGCTGCTGCCCTCATGGCCATGGCGCCCCGCCGCGCCGTCGGCTATCCAGGAAGCCCACCCGATTCGTTCCGTAGAGGGAATCCATGCGCGCCCGCGACGCGGCCGACCGGCCCGCACCCACCGCCTCTCCCACCCGCTCCGCCGTCCGTCCGCCCGTCTCCCGAACCCCCGCGCCGCCGTCGCACGCCGCCGGTGCGCCGCCCCAGGCGCTGGCGGCCCTTCAACGCACCGCGGGGAACGCCGCCGTCGTGCAGATGCTCCGCGCGGACGGTCACCCCTGGGCCCAGGAGGAGCACCGGCACGGCCCCGGCTGCGGGCACCCCGCGGTGCAGCGGTCCGCCGTCCACGAGGTGCTGCGCACCGCCGGGCGGCCCCTGGACGAGGACACCCGCACGGACATGGAGGCCCGGCTCGGCGCCGACTTCTCCGACGTCCGCGTCCACACCGACCCGGCGGCCCGCAGCTCCGCCGCCGAGGTCGGCGCCCGCGCCTTCACCTCCGGCAACCACATCGTCATCGGTGACGGCGGCGGTGACCGGCACACCCTCGCCCACGAACTCACCCACGTCCTCCAGCAGCGCCAGGGCCCGGTCGCCGGAACCGACGACGGCCGGGGCCTGAGCGTCAGCGACCCCGGCGACCGCTTCGAACGCGCCGCGGAGGAGAACGCCCACCGGGTCCTGTCGGGGCCGGTGCCCGTACCGGTGCAGGAGCGGGCCGCCGCGTCCGGGCCGGCGCGGCGGGCGGGAGCGGCGGTGCAGCGGAAGACGGTGGCGAAGGGCGGCGGACTGGTCAAGGCCGGTCGCCACGATTTCAGCACCGGCCTGCAGAACGCCATGCCCGTGGGGCCCGGACAGGCCCGGTGCCACACCGTGTCGTACGAGACCCTCACCGCCGGCGTGATGGAGGCCGTCAACAAGTGCCTGAACGGCGAGGACGCGGTCGGCTATCTCTACGG
The DNA here is from genome assembly GCF_042739975.1 of Streptomyces sp. NPDC059080. NCBI lineage: Bacteria > Bacillati > Actinomycetota > Actinomycetes > Kitasatosporales > Streptomycetaceae > Streptomyces > Streptomyces sp. NPDC059080. Next base: position 14,922 of record NZ_JBHYGX010000057.1, on the reverse strand, counting down.
CATGGTCGACGCGGTCTATCCGAAGGGCGGAAACCTGCTGGCGCACCAGCAGGGCCTGCCGACGGCGACGCAGTTGGCGGCGGTCTGCAAGACCGAGTTCAAGGCCGCGGAGACGGCGCTGAACGCGCTGAAGAAGCTCTTCCCGAAGGCGGGTTCGGCCTCGGCTGCCCAGGCGGCCCAGGCCGACAAGCTGGCCAACGACCTGATCAAGGCCCTCAACAACTCCCCGGCCAACCTCCGGCTCGGCGACGAGAACACCAACAGCTCCATCCAGAGCGGCCTCGACCTCGCACCGGCGCAGACCGGTGCCGTGGAGACGCTGGGCCCCGCCACGCTCATCGTCGACCAGTCGAAGCAGCCGATCGACGAGACGGCCCCCAAGACCAAGAAGCTCGGGAAGAGCCTGAAGGTGCTGCGGGCCGAGCCCGCCCACGAGCAGCAGGTCTGGACGCTGCTCACCCGGACCACGAGCAAGGCCGGCCAGCTGCACCTGTTCAGCTCCGGCCCGCTGCTCCAGAGCTCCGATCAGAAGGGGATGAAGACGGCCACCATGACTGCGAACCACCCCACCCCGACGGCCATCAAGGTTCCCGGGTCGAGCCCCGAGGTGTACTTCGTGTTCGATCTCTGACGCCCGAGGACCCCGGCGCACCGGCGCGCCGGGGCCCGGTGGCCGCCGGTACGGCCAGAGCTGACGCTGCGTCAGAAAACCTCTTCCCTCCTGCCGCCCCCTACGGCATCCTGCGCGCATGCAGACCGAGCTGAGCAGCACGCTGGGCGTCGCGCACGCCGTCTTCGGGTTCACGCCGTTCCCCGCGGTCGCCGCCGCGATCACCCGCGCCGGTGGCTTCGGCGTCCTCGGCGCGGTCCGCTACACCGCGCCCGATGAGCTCGCCCGCGACCTGGACTGGCTGGAGGCGCACACCGAGGGCCTGCCGTACGGGCTCGACGTCGTCATGCCCGCCCGCAAGGTCGAGGGCGTCACCGAGGCCGAGGTCGAGGCGATGATCCCGGAGGGCCACCGCCGCTATGCCGCACGGATCCTCGCCGAGCACGACGTACCGCCGCTCCCGGAGGGCGAGGCGTCCGGCTGGCGGATCACCGGCTGGATGGAGGAGGTCGCCCGCGGCCAGCTCGATGTGGCCTTCGACTACCCGATCAAGCTCCTCGCCAACGCCCTCGGCTCGCCGCCGCCCGACGTCGTCGCCCGCGCCCACGACCACGGCATCCGCGTCGCCGCGCTGGCCGGGAGCCCCCGCCACGCCCGTCACCACCGCGACGCCGGGATCGACATCGTCGTCGCCCAGGGCTACGAGGCCGGCGGACACACCGGTGAGATCGCCACGATGGTGCTCACCCCCGAGGTCGTCGCCGCCGTCGATCCGCTGCCGGTGCTCGCCGCCGGGGGCATCGGCACCGGCGAACAGATCGCCGCCGGTCTCGCCCTCGGTGCCCAGGGCGTCTGGCTCGGCTCGCTCTGGCTGACCACCGAGGAGGCCGAACTCCACTCGCGGCGCCTGACCGCCAAGCTCCTCGCCGCCGGTCCGGGCGACACCGTCCGCTCCCGCGCCCTGACCGGCAAACCCGCCCGTCAGCTGCGCACCGCCTGGACCGACGCCTGGGACGCCGCGGACGGCCCCGGCACCCTTCCGATGCCCCTCCAGGGCCTGTTGGTCGCCGAGGCCAACTCCCGTATCCAGCGCCACGAGATCGAACCGCTGCTGGGCACGCCCGTCGGCCAGATCGTCGGCCGGATGAACAGCGAACGCAGCGTGCAGGCCGTCTTCGACGATCTCACCCGCGGCTTCGAGAAGGCCGTCGACCGCATCAACCGCATCGCGGGCCGCGCCTGACCGCCGCGCCCGCCGAGGAGGCAGCACGATGACGGACCACTCCGCACCGCCCACCGGCTTCTGGGCCCAGGCCACCGCCGACCCGGACCGCACCGTCCTGATCACTCCCGACGGCGAGGAGTGGACCGCGGGCCGCCTGCACGCCGCGGGCAACCGCCTCGTCCACGGGCTGCGCGCCGCCGGACTGACCCGCGGCGACGCCTTCGCGGCCGTCCTGCCCAACGGCGTCGAGTTCCTGACCGCGTACCTCGCCGCGTCCCAGGCCGGTTTCTACTTCGTGCCCGTCAACCACCACCTGGTGGGGCCCGAGATCGCCTGGATCGTCGCGGACTCCGGCGCGAAGGTGCTGCTCGCCCACGAACGGTTCGCCGACGCCGCCCGCGCCGCCGCCGACGAGGCCCATCTGCCCGCCGGGCGACGCTACGCCGTCGGCACCGCCGAGGGTTTCCGCCCGTACGCCGATCTCCTCGACGGACAGCCGGACACCCCGCCCGCCGACCGCACCCTGGGCTGGGTCATGAACTACACCTCCGGCACGACCGGCCGCCCCCGCGGCATCCGCCGCCCGCTGCCCGGCACCCCGCCCGAGGAGACCCACCTCGGCGGCTTCCTCGGCATCTTCGGCATCCGGCCGTTCGACGACAACGTCCACCTGGTCTGCTCGCCGCTGTACCACACGGCCGTCCTCCAGTTCGCCGGTGCCTCCCTGCACATCGGCCACCGGCTGGTCCTGATGGACCGCTGGTCGCCCCAGGAGATGCTGCGGCTGATCGAGACCCACCGCGCCACGCACACCCATATGGTCCCCACCCAGTTCCACCGGTTGCTGGCCCTCACCGAGGAGGTCCGCGCCGGGTACGACGTGACGTCGATGCGGCACGCCATCCACGGGGCGGCGCCCTGCCCCGACCACGTCAAACGCGCCATGATCGACTGGTGGGGCGGCTGCGTCGAGGAGTACTACGCGGCGAGCGAGGGCGGCGGCGCGTTCGCCACCGCCGCCGACTGGCTCAAGAAGCCCGGCACCGTCGGCAAGGCGTGGCCGATCAGCGAACTCGCCGTCCTCGACGACGACGGCAACCGCCTGCCCCCGGGCGAACTGGGCACCGTCTACCTGAAGATGCGCACCGGCGGCTTCCGCTACCACAAGGACGACGCCAAAACCCGGCAGAACCGCGTCGGCGACTTCTTCACCGTCGGCGACCTGGGCTATCTCGACGAGGACGGCTTCCTCTTCCTCCGCGACCGCAAGATCGACATGATCATCTCCGGCGGCGTCAACATCTACCCCGCCGAGATCGAATCCGCCCTTCTCGCCCACCCCGCCGTCGCCGACGCCGCCGCCTTCGGCATCCCGCACGACGACTGGGGCGAGGAGGTCAAGGTCGTCGTCGAACCGGCCGACGGTCACACCCCCGGCCCCGGACTCGCCGCCTCCGTCCTGGAGTTCTGCGCCGGACGGCTGGCCGGATACAAGCTCCCCAAGTCCGTCGACTTCGTCCCCGCCATGCCCCGCGACCCCAACGGCAAGCTCTACAAGCGGCGGCTGCGGGCGCCGTACTGGGAGGGGCGGGAGACGACGGGGGCGTAGGAGGCCGACCGGCGCGCGCCGAGCGGGTGCGCGCCGGGGCCGAGCGCCCCTGCCCGGTGCCTTGACCCGGGCCGGGGCGGGGCCGAGGATCGCGCCATGACGGCAGCGCGCAGCAACACGGTCGACGGAGTCCTGCGACGCAGCGCGCGCCGGGTGCCCGGGCGGACGGCGGTGCGGTACGCGGACCGCGCCTGGACCTACCGGGCACTGGACGAGGCGGTGACCGCGGCGGCGCGGGTGCTCCGCGGGCTCGGCCTCGCCCCGGGCGACCGGGTCGCCGCCTACGGACGCAACTCCGACGCGTACCTCATCGGCTTCCTGGCCTGCTCCCGCGCGGGGCTGGTGCACGTCCCCGTCAACCACGCCCTCACCGGCGAGGACCTGCGCTACGTCCTCGGCCAGTCCGGCAGCTCCCTCGTCCTCACCGACCCGGCGTTCGCCACGCGGCTCCCGGCGGACCTGCCCGCCCTGCCGCTGCGGGACGCCCCGGACGGCCTGCTCGCCCGTATCGCGGAGCCACCCGGGGAAGCCCCGGACGCCGACACGGGGGAGACGGACCACGACGCCCCCGGGGACGACGGCGACGCGCTCGTCCAGCTGCTCTACACCTCCGGGACCACCGCGCTCCCCAAGGGCGCGATGATGACGCACCGCGCCCTGGTACACGCGTACACCAGCGCCGTCGTCGCCCTCGACCTCAAGGAGACCGACCGGCCGCTGCACGCGCTGCCGCTCTACCACGCGGCGCAGCTGCACGTCTTCCTGATGCCCTATCTGGCGGTCGGCGCCGAGAACACCCTCGTGGACGGGCCCGACGCCGGACAGCTCTTCTCGCTGGTGGAGACCGGCCGGGTGGACAGCCTGTTCGCGCCGCCCACGGTGTGGATCGGCCTGGCCCGGCACCCGGACTTCGCGGTCCGTGACCTCCGCGGACTGCGCAAGGCGTACTACGGCGCGTCGATCATGCCCGTACCGGTCCTGGAGCACCTCCGGGCCCGCCTGCCCGGTCTCGCCTTCTACAACTGCTTCGGGCAGAGCGAGATCGGCCCGCTCGCCACCGTCCTCGGGCCCGGGGACCACGCCGGACGGATGGATTCCTGCGGCCGCCCCGTGCTCTTCGTCGAGGCGAAGGTGGTCGACGAGGACGGCCGCGAGGTCCCCGACGGCGAGCGCGGCGAGATCGTCTACCGTTCCCCGCAGCTGTGCAGCGGCTACTGGGACAAGCCGGAGGAGACCGCCGAGGCGTTCCGCGACGGCTGGTTCCACTCCGGTGACCTGGCGGTACGCGACGCCGACGGCTACTTCACCGTCGTCGACCGGGTCAAGGACGTCATCAACTCCGGCGGGGTGCTGATCGCCTCCCGCCAGGTCGAGGACGCCCTCTATGCGCATCCGCAGGTGGCGGAGGTCGCGGTGATCGGCCTGCCCGACGAGCGGTGGATCGAGGCGGTCACCGCCGTCGTCGTCCGCACGCCCGCACCGGACGGCACGGACGGACCGGCCGGCGGACCGGTCGGGGAGCGGGAGCTGATCGACGCGGCACGGGCCCGGCTCGCCGGATTCAAGGTGCCCAAGCGCGTCCTCTTCGTCGACGCGCTGCCGCGCAACGCCAGCGGCAAGATCCTCAAACGGGAGCTGCGCGCCCGCTTCGCCGCCCGCTGACCGGCGGAGATCGCGGGCCACCGCGTGTACGGAGGGCGACTGTCAGTGCCCCCTGCCATGCTGGGAACCGGCCGGGGACACCACGGACGGTGACGGGGCGTCATCGCTCGGCGGGGCGTCGGCCACGGTTGCCGTGCGCCGTCCACCGCGTCACGGCGCGCCGACCGCAGCACCGTCACGGCACCGCACAGCCACTCGTCCGCGCAAGGCGAAGGACCTCGGAGGACCCATGCTGACCACCGACTACGTACCGGGCACGCCCAATTGGATCGACCTCGGCGCCATCGACACCGATGCCGCCGTCGCGTTCTACTCCGCCGTCTTCGGCTGGACGTTCCGGTCCGCGGGGCCCGAGGCCGGGGGCTACGGCTTCTTCCAGCTCGACGGCCGCACCGTCGGCGCGATCGGCCCGCTGACCGAGGAGGGCGCGACCCCGTCCTGGACCGTCTACTTCCACACGGCCGACGCGGACGCCACCGCCCGTGCCGTCGTGACGGCCGGGGGAGCGGTACGGATGGAGCCGGGCGACGTCTTCACCGCCGGGCGCATGGCGGCGTTCACCGACCCGACCGGCGCCGACTTCGGCGTCTGGCAGCCCCGGGAGAACCCCGGCCTCCAGGCCGTCACGGAGCCCGACACCCTGTGCTGGACGGAGCTGTACACCACCGACGACGCCGCGGCCCGGGAGTTCTACCGCACGGTTTTCTCCTGGAGCTATCAGGACATGCCGATGGGCGGCGGCCCGGTCTACGGCATCGTCTCCTCGCCCGGCGGCGGCAAGGGCGAGGACACCGGTCAGGGCGGCATCATGCAGCTCCAGAAGGAGCATCTGGACGCCGGTTCGGTCTCCGAATGGCATCCGTACTTCGGCGTCACCGACTGCGACGCCACCTTCGAGATGGCCACGGAGCTGGGCGCCCGCGTGCAGATCCGGCCCATGGACGTACCGCGCGTCGGCCGCATCGCCGCGCTCCAGGACCCGTGGGGCGCCCCGTTCGCGCTGATCCAGGGGGATCCGACGAGGGGCTGACCCGGTGTGGCGCCGGAGGCGTTCCCCGGCCTGCGGGCGGCCGGGGGATGGCTTCGTACGGTGGCGGGGGAGCCGGGGGAGCCGGGGACCGGGGCCGGCCGACGGGGCCGCCCGAAGCGACCCGCCGCCCGCACCCGGCCCGGCATGTCCCGCGTCACTCCCCCCGGGTCGCCGTGCCCAGCAGGGCCACCGCGGGCAGGGCAACGAAGCCGTCGCCCACCGCGTGGGCGGCCACCTTCCGGTCGTAGATCCGGCGTACCGCCGCGCGGGAGGCGGCGTCGAGATGGCTCAGGACGGTGCCGGTCATCGGGGTACCGTCGGCGACGTCGTGCCACCACTGGCCGGGGTCGACGCGGTGCAGCAGCCGCAGCGTCTCGACATCGGCGTCCGCGAAACCGGCCGCGTCCAGCAACCGGCAGAAGGCCGCGGGCCGTTCGGTGACGTCGTACCCGGCCAGGAACGGCGCGGCCTCGGGCGCCTCGGCGGGCCGGGGCACCCCGGACTCCGCCAGCGCCTCCCCGAACAGCGCCAGCGCCCGCATCGACTCCTGGTCCCAGCAGGTCAGCGCGGCCCGCCCGCCCGGCGCCAGCACCCGGCGCACCTCCGCGAGACCCGCGGCCGGGTCCCCCAGGTGGTTGATGACGAAGTTGCCGGTCACGGCGGTGAACTCCCCGTCGGCGAACGGCAGCGCGTCGAGGAGGGCGACGTGGACGTCGAGCCCGGGGTGCGCGGCCGCCGCGAGCGCGGCCATCTCCGGGGAGGCGTCCACCGCCGTCACCTCCGCGCCGCGCCGCAGCGCCGCGGCCGACACCGGGCCGGGACCGCAGCCCACGTCCAGCAGCCGAGTGCCGGGCCCGACGCCCGCGCCGTCCAGCAACGGCGCGACGAACCGGGTGGTGAGCCGGGCGAATCCCTCGCGATACGCATCGCTGCGCCCGGCCCAGCCCTCCCGCTCGAACCGGTCGAAGGATTCCGCGTCCCAGGTGGTCATGGCCGCTCCCGCCTTTCCTCGATGGCCGCTCATCGTGGCAGCCGGGACGCCTGGACGACCACCGGCCACCTCCCGGAACCGGCCGGATGGAACCGCGTCCGACCGGGCCGTCGGCCCCGTAGGCTCATCCGGCCGGGCCACGTACGACCGCCGGTCCCGGTACGGAGCGGTTCCGGAAGCCCGATACGAGAAAGGCCGAAAGGTGCAGCTGACCCCCTCGATACGCCGCCTCCTGCCCGCCGCCGCGAGCGCGGTGCTGCTGCTCGCGGGGGCGGGCGGAGCACACGCGGCCACCGCCACGGCGGGGGCGCACGCCAACCTGCCGCACGCCGCCCCGGCCCCGGGTGCGCCGTCCGCTGCGCCGCCCGCCGCGGGTGCGTTCGCCCACTCCCCGTACCGTCAACTCCGGCCGCTCGCCGCGCTGTCGGCCGAGCGGGCCGCCCTGGGTGACCTGGTGGCGGCGGCCAAATGGGGCACCGGCGCGCCGATCGACGACCCGGCACGGGAGCGGGAGGTACTGGACGCCGCTGCCGCGCAGGCCCGGCGGCTCGGCGCCGACCCGGAGGTCACCCGGCGGATCTTCCGCGACCAGATCGAGGCCAGCAAGAGCGTGCAGCGCGGCCTGTACCGCGCCTGGGAGGCGGACCCGGCGCGGGCGCCGCAGGAGCGGCCCGACCTGGCGAAGGTCCGCACCGAGATCAACCGCGTCAACGACTCCCTGGTCCGCGCCGTCGCCGCCTCCCCGCACGCCCGCTCCGCGCCGTACTGTCCGGTGGTCCTGGGCGTGGCCGCCGACCGGGTGCGGCACGAGGAGCGGCTGGACGCCCTGCACACCAGGGCGTTGGGACGCGCGGTGCGGTCGGTGTGCGGGGGGTGACGGGCGACGGCGCCCGAGCGCCCCTCACCCCTCGCCGTCGCCCCCCACCACCGCCTTCGCCCACCGGTAATCCGCCTTGCCGCTGGGCGACCGCTGGATGTGCTCGGCCACGACCACCGTGCGGGGGACCTTGTACCCGGCCAGGCGGGAGCGGCAGTGGGCGCGTACCGCCTCGGTGTCCAGGGGGGCCGCCCCCGGGCGGAGTTGGACGACGGCCGCGACGCGGCTGCCCCAGCGGGGGTCGGGGACGCCCGCGACCAGCGCGTCGTAGACGTCCGGGTGGGCCTTGAGGGCCTGTTCGACCTCCTCCGGGTAGATCTTCTCGCCGCCGGAGTTGATGCACTGCGAACCGCGGCCCAGGACCGTGACCACGCCGTCCGCGCCGACGGTGGCCATGTCGCCGAGCAGCACCCAGCGGTCGCCGTCCGCCTCGAAGAACGTCTCGGCGCTCTTGGCCGGGTCGTTGTAATAGCCCAGCGGTACGTGGCCGCGCAGCGCGATCCGGCCCACCTCGCCCGGGGCGACCGGTCGCCGGGTCGCCGGATCGACCACCGCCGTACGGGGATTGACCCGCACCCGGAACCCGCGGTCGGGCCCGGAGTCGTCGGTCGCCGTGCCGTTGAAGCCGGACTCCGACGAGCCGAAGTTGTTGAGCAGCATCGCCTGCGGCACCAGCTCGGTGAACTGCGCGCGGACCGTCTCCGACAGCACCGCGCCGGAGCTGGAGACGCTGAACAGCGAGGAGCAGTCGGTGCCGCGCAGCGGACCGGCGAGCGCGTCGGTCAGCGGCCGCAGCATCGCGTCACCGACCAGCGAGATGCTGGTGACCTTCTCCCGCGCCACGGTGCGCAGCACCTCCTCGGGCACGAACTTGCGGTGCAGGACGACCTTCTGGCCGAAGTGGAAGGCGATGAACGCGGTCAGCGTGGAGGTGCCGTGCATCAGCGGCGGCGTCGGGAAGAAGACGATGCCGTCGCCCCCGGCCGCCACCCGCTCCGCGACCTCCTCCGGCCGCCGCACCGGCTCACCCGTAGGGGCGCCGCCGCCCATCCCGGAGAAGAACAGGTCCTCATGCCGCCAGACCACGCCCTTGGGCATCCCGGTGGTGCCGCCGGTGTAGATGATGAACCGGTCGTCGGAGGAGCGCGGCGCGAATCCCCGCCCGGGGGACCCCATGGCCTCCGCGTCCGCGAGCGCCACCGGTACCGGCTCCGGCACCGGCGCGCCCTCGGGCGCCGGTCCGACCCGTACGAGATGGCGCAGCGCGGGCGCGTGCGGGGCGGCGGTGGCCACCCGGGCGGTGAACTCCCCGTCGAAGACCAGCGCCACCAGGTCGGCGTCCCGGTAGAGATAGGCCAACTCGTCCTCGACGTAACGGTAGTTGACGTTGACGGGGGTGGCGCGGATCTTCAGGCAGGCGTAGAGGGCCTGGAGGTAGGCGACGCCGTTGTAGAGGTGGAGTCCGACGTGGTCGCCGGGGGCGACGCCCTGCGCGGTGAGGTGGTGGGCGAGGCGGTTGGCGGCGCGGTCCAGTTCCGCGTAGGTCAGCCGCCGTTCGGCGCCGCTGCCCGGGTGGTCGGCGTACACCAGCGCCTCGCGGCCGGGGACCGCGTCGACGATCGATTCGAAGAGGTCGGCCAGGTTGTACTCCACGTCTCCTCCAGACCGTGCCGGGCGGCGGCTCGGCGGCCATTAGAGCGTCGCCCGCGGCAGCAGGGAAGGGCCGCGGCGAAGAAAACTGACTGAGTGTCAGAAAACTCTTGAAGTCGCCGTACCGCTCCTGCACCCTGTTCAGCGTCCACAGACGGGAGGACGGACATGGGCGGGACGGAACATCTCACCGTGCACCGCGAAGGGGCGACCCTGGTGCTCACCCTCAACCGGCCGGAGGCGAAGAACGCCCTGTCGCTGCCGATGCTGGTCGGCCTCCACGACGGCTGGCGCGCCGCCGACGAGGACGACACGGTCCGCTCGGTCGTGCTCACCGGAGCCGGCGGCACCTTCTGCGCGGGCATGGACCTCAAGGCTCTCGCCGGTGACGGCATGGCCGCAGGCCACTACCGCCAGCGGCTGCGCGACGACCCCGACCTGCACTGGAAGGCGATGCTGCGCCACCACCGCCCCCGCAAACCGGTGATCGCCGCCGTCGAGGGCCACTGCGTCGCCGGGGGCACCGAAATCCTCCAGGGCACCGACATCCGCGTCGCGGGGGAGAGCGCCGTCTTCGGCCTCTTCGAGGTCGCCCGGGGCCTCTTCCCGATCGGCGGGTCCACCGTGCGCCTGCCGCGCCAGATCCCCCGCACCCACGCCCTGGAGATGCTGCTCACCGGCCGCCCGTACCCGGCGCCCGAGGCCGCCCGGATCGGCCTGATCGGCCATGTCGTCCCCGACGGCGGGGCGCTGGCGAAGGCCCTGGAGATCGCCGAGCGGATCAACGCCTGCGGGCCGCTCGCCGTGGAGGCGGTCAAGGCGTCCGTGTACGAGACTGCCGGCCTGTCCGAGGCGGACGGCCTCGCCGCCGAACTCGCCCGGGGCTGGCCGGTGTTCGACACCGCCGACGCCAAGGAGGGCGCCCGGGCCTTCGCCGAGAAACGCCCGCCCGTCTTCCGGCGCGCCTGACCCACGCCCCGGCCCCCACCTCGCGCCCGGCGCGCGCCCCGCCGCCGGGGGCGCACGCCGCACCCCGCGCGCCCCGGCCACGCGCCTACCCAAGGAGCCCGCATGCCAGAGGTCACGCCCGAGCCCACCGCGCCCCCCGCCGAGCCGGAGGAGGTTTTCACCGCACCCCTCGTCGTGGAGTTCCCCTTCACCCGGTCGCTCGGCCCCGTCCGCGGCGCCTTCCTGACCGGGCTGCGCGAACGCACCGTCCTCGGCATCAAGGCCACCGACGGCCGCATCGTCGTCCCGCCCACCGAGTACGACCCGGACACCGGCGCCGAGCTGCGCGATCTCGTCGAGGTCGCCCCCACCGGCACCGTCACCACCTGGGCCTGGAACCCGTCCCCACGCCGCGGCCAGCCGCTCGCCACCCCCTTCGCCTGGGCCCTCGTCCGCCTCGACGGCGCCGACACCGCCCTGCTGCACGCCCTGGACGTCCCCGGCCCCGACGCCGTCCGCACCGGCATGCGCGTCCGCATCCGCTGGGCCGACGGCCGCACCGGCGCCGTCACCGACATCGCCTGCTTCACCCCGGACGACGACCCCGCCCCGGGACCCGCCCAACCGGCCGCCCACAGCGGCGAGTTCGCCGACCCCGTCACCGGCATCACCGTCCCCGCCCGGCTCGACTACACCTACGTGCCCGGCCGCGCCCAGTCCCGCTACCTGCGGGCCCTCGGCGAACGCCGCACCCTCGGCGAACGCTGCCCGTCCTGCCGCAAGGTCTACGTTCCGCCCCGTGGCGCCTGCCCCACCTGCGGTATCGCCACCGCCGAACAGGTCGAGGCCGGCCCCTGCGGCACCGTCACCACCTTCTGCATCGTCAACATCAAGGCCCGCAACCTCGACATCGAGGTCCCCTACGTCTACGCCCACATCGCCCTCGACGGCGCCGGACTGCCCCTCCACGCCCGCATCGGCGGTATCCCCTACGACCAGGTCCGCATGGGCCTGCGCGTCGAACCGGTCTGGCGCGACGACAGCCGCTACCCCGACCACTACCGGCCCACCGGCGAACCCGACGCCGACTACGACAGCTACAAGGAGCTGATCTGATGCCGGCCGCGCCCCGCGACATCGCCGTCGTCGCCTTCGCCCAGAGCGACCACGTGGCCGACAGCCACGAGGTCTCCGAGGCCGAGATGGTGATGCCCGTCCTCCACGACGTCCTGGACCGGACCGGCCTCAAGGCCCGCGACATCGGCTTCACCTGCTCCGGCTCCTCCGACTACCTCGCCGGACGCGCCTTCTCCTTCACCATGGCCCTCGACGCCGTCGGTGCCTGGCCGCCGATCTCCGAATCCCACGTCGAGACGGACGGCGCCTGGGCACTGTACGAGGCATGGGTCGCCCTCCTCACCGGCGAGGCCGACACCGCCCTCGTCTACGCCTACGGCAAGTCCTCCCCGGGCGATCTGCGCGAGGTCCTCACCCGCCAGCTCGACCCGTACTACCTCGCCCCGCTGTGGCCCGACTCCGTCGCCCTCGCCGCGCTCCAGGCGCAGGCCCTCCTCGACGCGGGCCTGACCTGCGAGGACGAGCTGGCCGCCGTCGCCACCCGGTCCCGCGCCGCCGCCGCGGACAACCCGCACGCCCAACTGCGCGGCCCCCGCCCGCAGGGTGATCACGTCGTCGCCCCGCTGCGCCGCGGCGACTGCGCGCCCGTCGGCGACGGCGCCGCCGCCGTGATCCTCGCCGCCGGGGACCGCGCCCGCGCACTCTGCGACCGGCCCGCCTGGATCCGCGGTATCGACCACCGCGTCGAGGCCCACTCCCTGGGCGTCCGCGACCTCACCGCCTCGCCCTCCGCCCGCCTCGCCGCCGACCGCGCCGGAGCCTTCGACCGCCCCGTCGACCTCGCCGAACTGCACGCCCCGTTCACCTCCCAGGAGATCGTGCTGCGCCGCGCCCTGCGGCTCGGGGACGGCGTCACCGTCAACCCCTCCGGCGGCGCGCTCGCCGCCAACCCGGTCATGGCCACCGGCCTGATCCGCATCGGCGAGGCCGCCGCCCGCATCCAGCGCGGCGAGAGCGGCCGCGCCCTCGCCCACGCCACCTCGGGCCCGTGCCTGCAACAGAACCTCGTCGCCGTCCTGGAGGGGGAGTCATGAGCAAGGAGCCCGTGGCCGTCGTCGGCATCGGCCAGACCGCGCACGTCGCCGCCCGCCGCGACGTCTCGCTCGCCGGACTCGTCCGGGAGGCCGCCCGCCGCGCCCTCGACGACGCCGCCCTCGACTGGCGCGACATCGACGCCGTCGTCATCGGCAAGGCCCCCGACTTCTTCGAGGGCGTCATGATGCCGGAACTGTTCCTCGCCGACGCGCTGGGCGCCGTCGGCAAACCCCTGCTGCGGGTGCACACCGCGGGCTCCGTCGGCGGCTCCACCGCGCTGGTCGCCGCCAACCTCGTCGCCGCCCGCGTCCACCGCACCGTCCTCACCCTCGCCTTCGAGAAACAGTCCGAGTCCAACGCGATGTGGGGCCTGTCCCTGCCCATCCCCTTCCAGCAGCCGCTGCTGGCCGGGGCGGGCGGCTTCTTCGCCCCGCACGTCCGCGCCTACATGCGCCGCAGCAAGGCCCCCGACACGATCGGCTCCCTCGTCGCCTACAAGGACCGCCGCAACGCCCTGAAGAACCCCTACGCCCACCTCCACGAGGCGGACCTCACCCTGGAGAAGGTGCAGTCCTCGCCCATGCTGTGGGACCCCATCCGCTACTCCGAGACCTGCCCCTCCTCCGACGGCGCCTGCGCGATGGTCCTCACCGACCGCACCGGCGCCGCCCGCTCCCCGCACCCCCCGGCCTGGCTCCACGGCGGCGCCATGCGCAGCGAACCCACCCTCTTCGCCGGGAAGGACTTCGTCTCCCCGCGCGCCGGACGGGACTGCGCCGCCGACGTCTACCGCCAGGCGGGCATCACCGACCCGCGCCGCGAGATCGACGCCGTCGAGATGTACGTACCGTTCTCCTGGTACGAGCCGATGTGGCTGGAGAACCTCGGCTTCGCCGCCGAGGGGGAGGGCTGGAAACTCACCGAGTCCGGCGTCACCGCCCTCGACGGCGACCTGCCCGTCAACCCGTCGGGCGGCGTCCTGTCCACCAACCCCATCGGCGCCTCCGGCATGCTCCGCTTCGCCGAGGCCGCCCTCCAGGTGCGCGGCCGGGCCGGGGACCACCAGATCGACGGCGCCCGCCGCGCCCTGGGTCACGCCTACGGCGGCGGCGCACAGTTCTTCTCGATGTGGCTGGTGGGGGCCGACCGGCCAGAGTGAGGCGGGCCGGGGCGGCGCCCACGGACGCCCGCGGGCCGCGGCTGCACCCGGCGGCCCGCCCGTGCCCCGCCGCCCCGGACGCCGCCCGGCGCATCCCGGCCGGGCCCGCCCGCCGACGGGCCACCCCCGGCACCGTCCGCCCTCACGGCCAGAGCAGTCCCTTCGACCACCCGTCGCCGTCGCGCCGGTACGCGAGCCGGGTGTGCCGACGGTCCCGGGAGCCCTGCCAGAACTCCACGTCCTCGGCGCGTACGGTGCACACCGTCCAGCCGGGTGCCACCAGTGAGGGATCGCGCGCCACCCGTTCGGCCGCGGTCTGCACCGCGGAGTCCCGCGCGTCGAGGCCGGTCAGCGGGGTGCTCTGGCGGCCCAGCAGCGCCTCGGCGCGCGCGTCCGCGCCGCGCGCCAGGAAGTCGGCGGCGGCCACCTCCGCGCTCTCCTCCACCACCGGGCCCCGCACCCGGACCTGCCGGGCCAGCGGCTGCCAGTAGAACGTCAGCGCCGCGTACGGCCGGGCGGCCAGCTCGCGGCCCTTGAGGCTGTCGCGGTGCGCGGCGAACCGCCAGCCGTCCGCGCCGAGGTCCTTGAGGATCAGCGCCCGTGCCGACGGACGGCCCTCGGCGTCGGCCGTGGACACCGTCATCGCATGCGGTTCGGGCACCTGGCGGCGGATCGCGTCCATCAGCCAGGTGGTGAACAGCGTCACCGGATCGCCGGGCGTGTCGTCGGGATCGAACGTCGGCAGCTCACCCGCGAAAACCGGGAGAGCCCGCAGCAGTTGCCGGATGTCGGTCATCTCGCCCCCTGACGGATGGAATGGGTGAGCCGGACGCTACCAAGAGGTACCCGGCCGGGGCGTCGTCCGCACCCATCGGTGCGGCGGCCGCACCCGCCCCCGCCCCCCGGCCGCCCCGCCCGCCGCCCCCCCCCGGGGGGACCCCCGGGGGGTAATAAAAAATAACGCAGTCGACCACAACTCAAAGTGATAT
>NZ_JBHYGX010000056.1:13172-35897 GCF_042739975.1 Streptomyces sp. NPDC059080 | reverse complement strand
CTGTGGGAGAGTAGGACGCCGCCGAACAATTTTTGAGCTCCGGTCTCCGGAAACCAGTCAGTGGTTTCCGGGGGCCGGAGCATTTTTGCGTTCAGGGTCCGGTTACGCTCGGGAGATGCGCTACGACCTGGTCATTTTTGATAATGACGGTGTGCTGGTGGACAGCGAGCCGATCTCTCATCGGATTCTCGCCGCCCATCTCACCGAGCTGGGGCACCCCACCACGTACGAGGAATCGATACGGGACTACATGGGCTCGGCCATGCACCGCATTCATGACGTCGTGCTGGAGCGGTCCGGGAAGCGGCTGCCCGAAGAGTTCGACGAGGAATTCCATGCCCGGGTCTTCGCCGCGTTCCGTACGGAGTTGGAGCCGGTGCGGGGCATTGGCTCCGTTCTGGACCGGCTGGCCGCGGGGGGTATTCCGTACTGCGTCGGGTCGTCCGGCAGTCATGAGCGGATTCGGGTGGCGTTGCGGACCACCGGGCTTTTCGGGCGCTTCGAGGAGGAGCGGATCTTCTCCGCGCAGGATGTCGGGCGGGGAAAGCCGGCGCCGGATCTCTTTCTGCACGCGGCGGAGCGGATGGGTGTTGCGCCGGAGCGGTGTGCCGTCGTCGAGGACAGCCCGCTGGGGGTGGCGGCCGCGCGCGCCGCGGGGATGGATGCGTACGGATTCACGGCGATGACGCCCGCCGCGCGCCTGGGGGAGGCCACCGGGCTGTTCGCGGAGATGGCGGAGCTTCCCGCGCTGCTGGCGAAGTAGCCCGCGCGCCCGCAGGCCGTCGGCAGCGCCGCCACCGGGCGTCGCCCTCGTAGCCACGGGCGTCGCCCGGGTGCCCCGCGGAATTGCCGCTGTGATCCATCTACCCCTCGGTAGCGGCGAGTTCTAGGCTGTGCGGCCATGACGGCGCCCCGGGGTCCAGGTTCGCAAGCGCGGTACGGCAGGGTCGCGTTGGCCCTCAGCTTCTTCGTTCAGGGCACGGTGTTCGCGCTTCTGGTGACGCGGATTCCGGCGATCCAGGACCGGTACGGGATCTCCGACGCCGTCCTGCCCGCCTTTCTCGCGGCGGTGCCGGTGCTGGCCGGGGTCGGGAGCGTCCTGACCGAACAGCTGGTGAGGCGGGTGCGGCCGAGCCGGGTGTTGCGCGGGGTGCAGCCGGTGGTCTGTCTGGCGCTGCTGGCGGCGGGTTCGGCGGGTTCGATGGCGCAGGCGGCCGTGGCGCTGGCCGTGTTCGGGCTGGCCGTGGGCGCGCTGGACGCCGCCATGAACATGCTCGGGGTCAGCCTCCAACGGGCGTACGGCCGGAGCATCATGCTCGGCTTCCACGCCGCGTACAGCCTGGGCGGCATCGTCGGGGCGTCGCTGGCGTGGGCCGGGGCGCACTGGCAACTGTCGCTCGCGGTGCTCTACGGGCCGGTGGTGGCGGTGCTCGTCCCCGTGGCGGTGGTCGCCGGTCGGTGGTTCGTCGACGGGCCGGCCGCGGTGGCCACCCAGCAGGGTGGTACCGGGGCGGCGAGCGGCGGGGCGGCCGCCGTCTCGATGCGGCTGTTGCTGCCGCTCTGCCTGGTGATGGCGTGCGCGTACATCGGGGATTCGACGGTCTCCAACTGGAGCGCGAAGTATCTCCAGGATGTGCTGGGCAGTTCCGAGCAGCTGGCGACCGTGCCGTACAACGTCTACATGATCACCATGCTGCTCGGGCGGGCCGTCGGGGATCTGGGGGTGCGGCGCTTCGGGGCGGTCGCGGTGGTGCGCGCCGGGGCGGTCGTCGCGGCCGGGGGCTTCGCGGTGGTGGCGGTGGCGCCGGGCGCGTGGGCGGGGATGGCCGGATTCACCCTGCTCGGCCTCGGGCTCTGCGTGATCGTGCCGCAGACGTTCGCGGCGGCCGGGCGACTGGCGTACGAGCGGGACGGCGGCGGGGCGTCGGACGGTGCGATCGCGCGGCTGAACATCTTCAACTATGTGGGTTTTCTGGTGGGTTCGCCGCTGGTGGGGGCGCTCGGGGATGCGTGGAGCTATCGGGGCGCGATGCTCGTACCGATGCTGCTGGTGCTGGTGACGCTGGTGTGCGCCCGCTCGTTCCGGCCGTCCGGTGCCCGATACGGTGACGTGCATGAGCGGCCGCGCACAGCTGATGTGGGATGAGGCAGTAACGGGCTACGACTTCGGCCGCGGGCACCCCATGGACCCCGTACGGCTGGCGCTGACCATGCGGTTGGTGGAGGCGTTCGGCCTGGACCGGGCGCCGGTGGAGGTGGTCGCGGCGCGGCCCGCGGGCGAGTCGACGCTGCGGCTGGTGCACCGCGCCGACTACCTCGACGCGGTACGGGCCGCCTCCGCCGATCCGGCGGCCGCGGACGTCACGTACGGGCTGGGCACCGAGGACGATCCGGCGTTCCGCGGTATGCACGAGGCGTCGGCGCTGATCGCCGGTCAGTCGGTGGGCGCCGCGGAGGCGGTGGTGCGCGGGGACGCGCTGCACGCGGTGAACTTCGCGGGCGGGCTGCACCATGCGATGCCGGGCGGGGCGGCGGGCTTCTGCATCTACAACGACGCGGCGCTGGCCATCGCGCGGCTGCTGGAGCTGGGCGTGGAGCGGGTCGCGTACGTCGACACCGATGTGCACCACGGGGACGGGGTCCAGGCGGCGTTCTGGGAGGACCCGCGGGTGCTGACGATCTCGGTGCACGAGCATCCGCGGACGCTGTTCCCGGGGACCGGCTGGCCGCAGGAGACCGGCGGGCCGGGCGCGGAGGGCAGCGCGGCCAACCTGGCGCTGCCCGCGGGGACCGGCGACGCGGGCTGGCTGCGGGCGTTCCACGCGGTGGTGCCCGACCTGCTCGGCGCGTTCCGGCCGCAGGTCCTGGTGACCCAGCACGGCGCGGACACCCACGTCGAGGACCCGCTGGCGCACCTTGGGGTGAGCCTGGACGGACAGCGGGCGGTGGCGCTGGCCTGCCACGCGCTGGCCCATGACCACGCGGACGGGCGGTGGATCGCGCTGGGCGGCGGCGGGTACGCGGTGGTGGACGTCGTGCCGCGCGCCTGGACCCATCTGACGGCCATCGCCGCGGGACGCCCGCTCGACCCGGAGACGCGGGTGCCGGAGGACTGGCGGCACGAGGTGTTCCGCCGCACCCGGCAGCCCGCGCCGCACCGGATGACCGACGGCGTCGAACCGCGCTGGCGCGACTTCGCCGAGGGCGGCTACGACCCGGCGGACCGGCTCGACCAGGCGATCCTCGCCACCCGCCGGGCGGTCTTCCCGGCGCACGGGCTGCTGCCGTGAGGTGAGTGTGTACGGGGCGGGTGGGGGCCGCCTCGTGCGGAACGGCTCCGGCCCGCCCTCGTGCGGAACGGTCCCCGCCCGCCCTCGTGCGGAACGGCCCCGGCCCCTCCTCGTACGCCCCGCCGCGTGGTGCCCCCGGTGCGTCCGGATGTGTGACTACCGGGTGGTTCCGGCCCGTGGGTGCGGGCGGCGGGTCAGCATGGGCGCCGTGTCGGGGACCGGTGCGCTGCGCGCCCATCTGATCGAGGCGCGGCTCGCGGGGACCCTCGCGACCCCGCGGGAGAAGAGCCTGGAGCGCTACCGCCTCTTCGCGGCGCGCGACCCCCGGGCGCTGCTGGGGCTCGAACCCGTAGGGGAGTGGCCGGTCGCGGAGGTGCTGCGGCTGATGGCGCGGCGCTGCGGGGCGGCGGCGGACCCGGCGGACGCCCGGGGGCCGAACGTGATCGACCCGGACCGCACGCTCGCCGCCCTGGAGCGGTTCGCCGGCCGGATCGCCGCGGCGGCGGCCCGGCGCGCCCCGGTGCTGCTCGGCACCGGACACCCGCACGGCCTGCTGGAGTTCTACGCCGCGCTCGCGGACGGCCTCGCGGCGGCGGGGTGCGCCGTGCTCACCCCGGGACGGGGTTTCCGTGCCGACATGACGACGCGGTTCGGCGTACGCACGTACGTACTCGACTACGTACGGGGAGTCGCGCTGATGCGCGGGACCGGCGTGGGGGGCGCATCCGGGGAGGGGCGCGTGCATACCCATTCGCCCCTCCCCGTGCGGCTGGCCCTGGCCGCCGCGGCGGACGGCGGCGGCCCGTTGCCGGAACTGGTCGTCGGTGATCACGGCTGGATCTGCGGTGCAGGTCAGCTGGGGTTTGAGGCGATCGGGCTGGCGGATGCGGACGATCCGGGGCCGTTCGTCGGGGAGGCCGAGGGCCGGGTGTGCGCGGTGGTGCCCCTGGACGACGCGGTGGCCGCCGCGCACTACCGGCCGCTGTGGCGTTATGTCCTCAATAGAGCAGAACTGCACTAGTAGTGGCGCTTTTTGCGGTCCCAGTGGCTCCTCTTCCCCACTCGTATCACCCGCCCCTAAATTGGGGAGTGAGCGCATAGCGACGAAGAGTGACCGGAGGGGAAGCCGGTGCCCGTCATATGCGGAAGGTGCAGGTGTGGCATGGCTGCGGACCAGAAGCCTCTCAACGAGGTCGTTTTTCTGACGGTGGCGGAGGTCGCCACCGTGATGCGAGTGTCGAAGATGACCGTGTACCGCCTGGTGCACAGCGGTCATCTGCCCGCGATCCGGGTGGGCCGGTCGTTCCGCGTGCCGGAGCAGGCGGTCCACGACTACCTCCGGGACTCCTACGTAGGCGTCGAATCGGCCTGACGGAGGCTCCCTGGCCCTCGGATTACGTCGTACGCCCGGCGCCGGGTAGGCTGGCCCGATGTAGGTAGTGTGGGCTCGGACGCCCCGCACCGAGTAATTCGAAGTGAGCGAGGGTAGTCGTGGGCTCTGTTATCAAGAAGCGGCGCAAGCGGATGGCCAAGAAGAAGCACCGCAAGCTGCTCAAGCGCACCCGCGTGCAGCGTCGCAACAAGAAGTAAGCGACGCGGATCGCGTTTTCCGTGGCCCCCCACCGCCCCGTGCGGTGGGGGGCCACGGTGCGTTCGGGGGGCCTGTTCGGTCCGGCCCTGAGCTGCTCCTGGGGCCGGTGGAGCGGAAACGCGACCGCGGGCAGCGTGAGGTCGTCGTGGTGTGACAGCGACCCGATAGCGTGGAGCGCACAGCTCGGCGCAGGCGGCGGCCGAGGGCGGAAGGAGGGCCGGTCTTGGGCAGGGTCGTGCTCGTCACGGGAGTCGCCCGGCAGCTCGCCGGACGGTTCGTCCGGCGGATCCTCCGCGACCCGGCCGTGGAGCGGGTGATCGGCGTCGATGCGGTGGCCCCCGCGCATCCGCTGGACGGCGCGGAGTTCCTGAAGGCCGACATCCGGCATCCGGCCATCGCCCGCGTCCTGGCCGAGACCGGCGTCGACACCGTCGTCCACATGGATGTCAACGGCACCCCGCTGGGCAGCCGTGGCGGTCGCACCGCCGTCAAGGAGACCAACGTCATCGGCACCATGCAGCTGCTCGGCGCGTGCCAGAAGGCGCCCCGGGTGCAGCGGCTGGTCGTCAAGTCCAGTACCAGCTTCTACGGTTCGGCCCCCCGCGACCCGGCGGTTTTCGGGGAGGACACCCCGCCGAAGTCGCTGCCGTCCGGCGGGTTCGCCAAGGACGTCGTCGAGGTCGAGGGGTATGTCCGCGGCTTCGCCCGGCGGCGCCCGGACGTCGCGGTGTGCGTCCTGCGCTTCGCCAACGTCCTCGGGCCGTGCGCGGACTCCCCGCTCGCCGAGTACTTCTCGCTGCCGGTGCTGCCGACCGTCCTCGGGTACGACCCGCGGCTGCAGTTCGTCCACGAGGAGGACGCGCTGGCGGCGCTGTTGATCGCGGCGTCCGAACCGCGCCGGGGGACGCTCAACAGCGGCACGTTCAACATCGCGGGCGACGGCGTGCTGCTGCTGTCGCAGACCGCCCGCCGGCTGGGGCGGCCGACGCTGCCGCTGCTGCTGCCCACCGTCACCTGGGCGGGCGCCGCGCTCCGCGCCGTCGGCGTCTCGGACTTCTCGCCGGAGCAGATCCGGCTGCTCACCCACGGCCGGGTCGTCCGCACCACGCAGATGCGCGAGACGCTGGGCTTCGACCCGGAGTACACGACGGCGCAGACGTTCGCGGAGTTCGCCCGCAGCCGTGGCCCGGGGCTGCTGCCACCGGACTGCCTCGCCCGTACCGTCGACCGGCTCGCCGACGCGCTCTGCGCGCGCCCGGCTCAGTGAGGAGTGCACGCGAGATGGCGGACGCCAAGGTCATTCCGTTCGGCGAGGAGCCCCGGGCGCGCCGCACGGCCCGGCGGCCGGTGAACGGCACCGCGGTCCCGCTCACGCCCGTACCGGAGGCCCGCACCGGCGGCCCGTCGCGCCCGGCGCAGTCGGCGGCGCGCGGCGGCCGCTCGCTGGACGACCGCCTCGCCGGGGGCCTGCGCTTCCTGCGGCGGCGCCTCACCGGCGAGTACGAGGTCGACGACTTCGGCTACGACGAGGAGCTGACCGACCAGGTCCTGATGTCGCTGCTGCGCCCGCTGGCCGAGAAGTACTTCCGGGTCGATGTCCGGGGCGTGGAGAACATCCCGGCGGACGGCGGTGCGCTGGTCGTCGCGAACCACTCCGGGACGCTGCCGCTGGACGGCCTGATGCTCCAGGCCGCGGTGCACGACCACCACCCGGCCGACCGGCATCTGCGGCTCCTCGCGGCCGATCTGGTCTTCGTGCTGCCGGTGGTCAGCGCGCTGGCGCGGAAGGCCGGGCACACCCTGGCCTGCGCGGAGGACGCGCAGCGGCTGCTGGAGCGCGGGGAGGTCGTCGGGGTGATGCCGGAGGGGTTCAAGGGCATCGGCAAGCCGTTCGCGGACCGGTACAAGCTCCAGCGCTTCGGGCGGGGCGGTTTCGTCTCGACGGCGCTGCGTGCCGGAGCGCCGATCGTGCCGTGCTCGATCGTGGGCGCCGAGGAGATCTACCCGATGATCGGCAACGCCAGGACGCTGGCGCGGGTGCTGGGACTGCCGTACTTCCCGCTGACGCCGACGTTCCCGTGGCTCGGGCCGGTGGGCGCGCTGCCGCTGCCGACGAAGTGGACGATCCAGTTCGGCGAGCCGATCGCGACGGACGGCTATCCGCCGGAGGCGGCCGACGACCCGATGCTGATGTTCAACCTCACCGACCAGGTCCGGGAAACGATTCAGCACACGCTGTACAAGCTGCTGGTGCAGCGCCGGTCGGTCTTCTTCTGACAGCGGTACGGTCCGCTCCCCGCCCGGCACCGGGCCGAGGGAGCGGGCCGTACGCCGGTCAGCCGTGGGTGTTCTCGCCGTCGATGCCCAGACCGGGCAGCAGGCCCGGGATGAGCGGCGGGACGGTGATGTCCGGGTGGTCCGTGGTGCCCTTGCCGCCGCTGTGCGACGGCGTGGCGGCGTCGTGGGCGGGGCCGCCGAGCAGGCCGCCGGTGTCGCCGCCGAGCAGCCCCTGCTCCTCGGACGGGGTGGCCGACGGGCGGGCCGGGTGGCCGGCGTTGCCGGACGGGGCGCGCTGCACGGTCGGTGACGGGTGTGGCTGCCCGGACGCGCGGTCCGGCGTGGCCGGGGAAGCGCCCTGGCGCTCCGCCTTCTCCGGGGTGGGCAGCAGCCCACGCAACGGCTTGACCTGCTTGTCCATCGCGTCGAAGACCGAGCTGACCTCGTCTCGCGCATCGGTGAGTTGCGCGGGGAGCCGGTCGCGCAACTGCGTCCAGGTGGTGCGGTGGGACGTGGTGAAGGAGTCCAGCGTCTCGATGGGGCCGAGGGAGCCGTCGCGCTCGTACGCGGCGTAGAGCAGGCGGTGGCCCTCGCCCGCGTCGTGGGTGATCCCGGTCAGCGTCCGGCGGACCTCGGCGAGCGATTCGTGGTCGAGGTCGGCGACGCGGCCGCGCTCCATCAGGCGGCGGGCCTCCAGCATCCGGGTGGCGGCCTGGTCGAGGTAGAGACGGCCGCGGTCGGCGTCGTCGTCGCTCAGGCCGAGCTTGAAGTCCTCCATGCCGCGCTTGAGGCCGTAGAGGGAGTCGCCCGGGAGGGCGTCGGAGCTGGCGGCGGCGACGCCGCTGAACGCCCCGGCGGCGACGCCGACGGTCAGTCCGCCCGCTGCCAGCCGCTTCGTCAGCCGCGAGCGCGGGCGCAGCCTCCCGAGCTGCTCGGCGGCGCGGTGGGCGCCGCCGGAGGAGCGTTGTTCGGGCACCCGGGCACCGTCGGACGGGCTGCCTTCGGCGAAGGCGGCCTCCATCGCGGCCATCAGCTGGGCGCGCTGGACGGTCTTGACCTCGGTGGCCATCTCCGGCTTCGGGAGTTCCCCGAGGCCGTCCGTCACCGCCAACAGTCGTGCTTCACCCGGCGTCTGGGCCGCGGTGTTGTCCTGGTCCTCGGCCGCGCCCCGGGAGCTCTGGTCCTCCAGGGCCTGGGCGAAGGCGTTGGCCCGCCGGTGCGCCGAGATATTCGCGATCACGGGCGGCACCTCCTCTCGTCATCCCGCTCGACTCCCCTGACTGGCTTGGACCATCCAGACGGGCCGGACGGTTGCACGCCGCCCTCCGCGGCCACTCGAAGGAGTGAGCGGCAGCGGACAGGGCGTGACCGCATGGAGCCTGCATCCCACACAACGAGCGGCGCGGCACACGGGTTACGCACACACGATGATCTGACCAAGGGAGCACGGCCGCTCACCGTACGTCACCAGAAGTGGGCGTACGTGTGACCGGGCGGCGAACAAGGGGGGCGGGGTGGGTGGCGGTCAGCGGGCGTCTTCGGGCAGCAGCCGGGCGAGGGTGCGCACCGCGCGGTACTGGAGGGTCTTGATCGCGCCTTCGTTCTTGCCCATCACACGGGCGGTCTCGGCGACGGAGAGACCTTGCAGGAAGCGCAGGGTCACGCACTCCTGCTGCTGGGGGTTGAGCTTGCGGACCGCCTCCAGGAGGGCGGCGTTGGAGAGCGATTCGAGGACGGAGTCCTCGGGGCTGCGCTCGACCTCGTTGGCGTCGAGCATCTCGCCGGTGGTGACCTCCAGGCGGAAGCGGGAGGACTTGAAGTGGTCGGCGACGAGGTTGCGGGCGATCGTCACCAGCCAGGCGCCGAAGTCGCGGCCCTGCCAGGTGAAGGTGCCGATGCGGCGCAGGGCCCGCAGAAAGGTCTCGCTGGTGAGGTCCTCGGCGGTGGCCCGGCCGCCGACGCGGTAGTAGATGTAGCGGTAGACCGTGTCGGCGTACTGGTCGTAGAGGCGGCCGAAGGCTTCGGTCTCTCCGGACTGGGCGCGTTCGACGAGGTCCATCATGCGACGGCTGTCGCTGTCGACGGGGCGTCGGGCGGTGGTCGTGCCGGTGCCGGAGCGGCGGGTTCTGCCGGCGGTCGCGGGCTTGCCGACCGCCGCGCTCCCGTCGGCCAGGGCGTAGCAGGGGCCGGCGGGGACGGCTGTGGCGAATGCGGGGACGGCGTACGCGGTGGGGACAAAACTGCGCAGGTGGTCGACGAGTGTCGTACGCAGCGTAGCCAGGCCCGAGGCGTCAACCCCGACGTGTGGGTACACGGGACTCCCAGAGGCAGAGCTTCCATCACGTGCAGTGCGGGACCATTCACTCGTCGTAGGGACGTGTGGGTTCCGGAATGCGTCTGAGGAGAATAACGCTTCGTATAGGCAGCGCTACACCCAGTTGTTCAAATCATCGATTACTTACGATCCGTGCCTGATTGGTGGCGGAAGTAGTATCGATTACTGAACAGCTTTTGATCGAAAGGTGACGCAATTTGCCAGGTTGGAGGGCGTGTTGTGGTGGAGCGCCAGCAACCGGACCGCAGGTGGGGGCGGGGCGGGGCACCGGAAGGAACGGGTGCGGCCGCCTGCCGGTGATCAATCCTGGTCAGCGGCGGCGGCGCGCGGGGGCCGGGCCGGTCAGCGGCGGCGGCGCTGGAGGGCGGCGGCGGCGGCCGCGCCACCCGCGAGCGCGCCGACCCCGGCGGCGGCCGGGATGCCGATGCGGACGGCCTTGCGGCCCGTGCGGTAGTCGCGCAGCCGCCAGCCGTTCTCCCGGGCGTGCTTGCGCAGCCGTCCGTCGGGGTTGATGGCGTAGGGGTGGCCGACGAGCGACAGCATCGGGATGTCGTTGGCGGAGTCGCTGTACGCGGCGCAGCGGGCGAGCTGGAGGCCCTCGGCGGCGGCGAGCGCGCGGACGGCCTCGGCCTTGGCGGGGCCGTGCAGCGGTTCGCCGACGAGCTTGCCGGTGTAGACGCCGCCGACGGACTCCGCGACGGTGCCGAGCGCGCCGGTCAGGCCGAGCCGCCGGGCGATGATCGTCGCGGTCTCGACCGGCGCCGCGGTGACCAGCCAGACCTTCTGCCCGGCGTCGAGGTGGGCCTGGGCGAGGGCGCGGGTGCCGGGCCAGACGCGTTCGGCCATGTACTCGTCGTAGATCTCCTCGCCGATGGACATCAGCTCGGAGACGCGGTGGCCCTGGACGATGGAGAGGGCGCTGTTGCGGACGTCGGCCATGTGCTCGGGGTTCTCCGAGCCGGCCAGGCGGAAGTAGATCTGCTGCCAGGCGAAGCGGGCCAGTTCGCGCTTGTGGAAGAAGTGGCGTTTGTAGAGGCCGCGGCCGAAGTGGAAGAGGGCGGCGCCCTGCATGACCGTGTTGTCGAGGTCGAAGAAGGCGGCGGCGCGGTCGTCGCCGACGACGGGGAACTCCGGCTCCTCCGCGGCGGCGCTCTCCGCCTCCGCCTCCTCGGCCTCCTGGGAGGTCTTACGGGCGGCCTCGGCGGCGGCCTCGCCGGCCAGCACGCTGCGGGCGGTGGCGGGGCGACGGCGGCGGCTGAGCCAGGCGGGCGCGCGCACCCCGGCGAGCGCGGCGCCGAGGCGGTGGCCGGGGGCGGCGGACGGGGTGCCGGAAGCGGTGTCGGAAGGGGCCGTGCCGGAGTGATCCTCGGGCGACGGCCCGTCGGGCGTCCCGGAGGGATTCCTACCGGGGCGGTGGTCGGGCGACGGGCGGGCCATATGGACAGCGTAGCCAGTCGGTTCCGTGGTTCCGGTGATGGCCCGGTGTCGCGCTACAGGGGAGGGGGCGACGGGTGGGTGACGGGCGTCCGCCGAACTCCGCCGCCCTCCGCCGAACTCAGGCCCCCAGTGCGCCCCGGAGGCGCTTCGGGTCGACGCGCCAGAAGTCGTGCTGGGCGCCGTCGACGAGGATGACCGGAATCTGCTCCCAGTACTTGCGGTGCAGCTCGGCGTCCTCGGTGATGTCCTTCTTCTCCCAGGAGGCGCCGGTCTCGGCGCAGATCCGCTCGATCACGGCCTGGGCGTCGTCGCAGAGGTGGCAGCCGGGCTTCCCGATGAGGGTGACGGTGCGCTCTGCGGGGCTCTTGCGGGGGGCGCGGCTGAACATGCCGAACGAGGGGGCCATGGGGTCATTGTGCCGGGAGCGCGGCGGCGCGGGACGGCCCGGAGGTCGACTACCATCGGTGGGCGATTTGTAGGTGTCCGGGGGTATGACGATGAGGAGTGAGGGCGCGTGCTCCCGTCAGTGAACCCGTGTGACCTGCGGGTAGCGGGCGAACGGCGTGGTGCGGAAGTTGGTTCCACGGACCGCGTCAAAAGGCGCGTGACACCGATCACTTTGGCCAGACAAAGCGGACATCATCTTTGTGCACACGTTCACAAAGACATAGCCTGCATAGGACAGGGCGGTCGGGTGACGTATGGCCGCCCGCAGCCCCGCTCTACCCGCAGGAGCACCGTGGCAACTGGCCGAACTCACCGACCGGCGACCCGAAGCCGAGGGATTCCCGAGGCCACCGTCGCCCGGCTTCCGCTGTATCTGCGTGCACTGACCGCGCTCTCCGAGCGCTCGGTCCCCACGGTCTCCTCCGAGGAACTGGCCGCCGCGGCGGGGGTCAACTCCGCCAAGCTGCGCAAGGACTTCTCGTACCTCGGCTCCTACGGGACGCGTGGTGTCGGTTACGACGTGGAGTATCTCGTCTACCAGATCTCGCGGGAACTCGGCCTCACCCAGGATTGGCCGGTTGTGATCGTCGGCATCGGTAATCTCGGCGCCGCGCTCGCCAACTACGGCGGCTTCGCCTCGCGTGGTTTCCGGGTGGCCGCACTGATCGACGCCGATCCCGCCATGGCCGGGAAGCCCGTCGCCGGTATCGCGGTGCAGCACACCGACGAGCTGGAGCACATCATCGAGGACGACGGCGTCTCGATCGGCGTGATCGCGACGCCCGCGGGCGCCGCCCAGCAGGTCTGCGACCGCCTCGTCGCCGCCGGTGTCACCTCGATCCTCAACTTCGCGCCGACCGTGCTGACCGTCCCGGACGGCGTGGACGTCCGCAAGGTCGACCTCTCCATAGAGCTGCAGATCCTCGCCTTCCACGAGCAGCGCAAGGCCGGCGACGAGGGTGCGGCCACACCGGCGCCCGCGGCCCGCGCCGTCGCGGAGGCCGCCGCCGTGGCACCGGCCGACGACCGCAAGGGACCGGACGGGGACGTCCCCGCCGTGATGCCGGCATGAGCGAGCGCAGCGAGAGAATCATCGAAAGGTGCGTCACCGGCGAAGGCCGTGCCTCGCGGAGCGAGGTGCACCCATGAGCCTGCTCGTCGTAGGACTGAGTCATCGCACCGCGCCCGTGAGTGCGCTGGAGCGGGCTGCGCTCGCGCCCGAGGTGCGGGGCAAGCTGCTCCGGGAGGCCGTCGCGGCCGAGCCGGTGAGCGAGGCCGCCGTGCTCTCCACCTGCAACCGCATCGAGCTCTACGCCGACGTGGACAAGTTCCACGCCGGTGTCGCCGAGCTGTCGACGCTGCTGGCCCGCCACGGCGCTGCCGAGCTGGACGAGCTCACCCCGTATCTCTACGTCCACTACGAGGACCGCGCCGTCCACCACCTCTTCTCGGTGGCCTGCGGGCTGGACTCGATGGTCGTCGGCGAGGGGCAGATCCTCGGGCAGATCAAGGATGCGCTCGCCGTCGCGCAGGAGCAGCACACCGCCGGGCGGCTGCTGAACGACCTCTTCCAGCAGGCGCTGCGGGTCGGCAAGCGCGCGCACAGCGAGACCGGTATCGACAAGGCCGGGCAGTCGCTCGTCACCTTCGGCCTGGAGCAGCTGGCGGGCGGCGCGGACGTCGCGGAGTGGGCGCGCGGCAAGCGGGCGCTGGTGATCGGCGCCGGTTCGATGTCGTCGCTGGCCGCCACCACCCTGGCCCGCGCCGGGGTCGGAGAGCTGGCCGTCGCCAACCGCACCGTGGAGCGCGCCGAGCGGCTGACCCGGATCCTCACCGAGCCGGGCGGCCCCGGCGCCGCCACCGGCCTGCGCGCCCGCGCCGTGGCGATGTCGGCCGTCGGCGCGGAGCTGGCCGCCGCCGACGTGGTGGTCTCCTGTACGGGGGCGACCGGTCTGGTGCTCGGCGCCGAGGCGGTCGCCGCCGCCCGCGCCGGGCGCGCCGCGGACCTGGCGCTGCTCGACCTGGCGATGCCACGGGACATCGACGCCGCCGTCCACCGCGTCGAGGGTGCGCACCTCGTCGACATCGAATCGCTGGCCGACGCGTCCGCGGACGCGCCGATGGCGGCCGATGTGGACAAGGTGCGGTCCCTCGTCGCGGACGAGGTCGCCGCCTTCGGCGCGGCCCAGCGGGCGGCGCACATCACGCCGACCGTGGTCGCCCTGCGCACCATGGCCGCCGGTGTCGTGGCGGGCGAGATGGCCCGGCTCGACGGCCGCCTCCCCGACCTGGACGACAAGGAGCGCGCGGAGATCACGCAGACCGTGCGCCGAGTCGTCGACAAACTCCTGCACGCGCCCACCGTGCGGGTCAAGCAGCTCGCCAGCGAGCCCGGCGGCGCCGGGTACGCGGACGCGCTGCGGGAACTCTTCGATCTCGACCCCCAGACGGTCGCCGCCGTCAGCAGGGCCGATACGCGGGCCGACAGGCACGATGCAGCACGGGAGCGGGCATGACTGACAGCACAACGAGGGGCACGCCCCTTCGGCTGGGCACACGGCGGAGCAAGCTCGCCGTGGCCCAGTCCGGACAGGTCGCCGACGCGGTCCGCGAGCTGACGGGCCGCCCCGTCGAGCTGGTGGAGATCACCACGTACGGCGACACCTCCCGCGAGCAGCTCGCGCGGATCGGCGGCACCGGCGTCTTCGTCTCCGCGCTGCGCGATGCGCTGCTCGCCGGGGAGATCGACTTCGCGGTCCACTCGCTCAAGGACCTGCCGACGGCGCAGCCCGACGACCTGACGCTGGCGGCCGTGCCGCGGCGTGAGGACCCGCGGGATGCGCTCATAGCCAGGGACGGGCTCGCCTTCGAGGAGCTGCCGGACGGCGCCCGGGTGGGGACGGGCTCCCCGCGGCGGATGGCGCAGCTCAACGCCTGGGCGCGGCAGCTGGGCCGCCGCATCGAGGCGGTGCCGATCCGCGGGAACGTCGACACCCGTATCGCCTTCGTCGAGAAGGGCGAGCTGGACGGCGTCGTACTGGCGGCCGCCGGGCTCACCCGGATCGGCCGTATCGACGAGGCGACGCAGCTGCTGTCGCCCGACATGGTTCTGCCCGCCCCCGGCCAGGGGGCACTGGCGGTCGAGTGTGCTGCGGTCAACGCAGACCTCGCCGCCGAGCTCGCCGGGCTCGACGACCCCTTCACCCGGGCCGCCGTGACCGCCGAGCGTTCCCTGCTCGCTGCCCTGGAGGCCGGCTGTTCCGCACCCGTGGGTGCGCTGGCCGACCTTTCCCCAAGCTCTCGACTTCGTTCGAGCAGGGGAGGCCCCAACCCAAGCTCTCGACTTCGTTCGAGCAGGGGAGGCCCCATGGCCGACGAGCAGGCTGTCACCGAAATGCGCCTGCGCGGCGTCGTCGGCACGACCGACGGCAGCGCGCTGGTGCAGCTGTCCACCACCGGGCACGTACCCGCCTCTCCCGACGACACCACGACGCCGCTGCGCATGGGCCGTGAACTCGCCGCCGAGATGCTCGCCAAGGGTGCGGCCGGTCTTATGGGGGAGCGAGCACTTTGAACCCCACCGCCCCGAATCACTCCGCCTCCGGTCAGGTCACCTTCCTCGGTGCCGGGCCGGGAGACCCGGGTCTGCTGACGCTGCGTGCCGTGGAGGCACTGGCCCAGGCGGACGTGCTGATCGCCGACCCGCAGGCGCTGGATGTCGTGCGCGTGCACGCCCGCGCACAGGTGGACACACCGCTGCAGGCGTCAGCTGACGAGGCGTCAAAGCCCGTCCTGCCCGCAGAAGTTTCCTCACTGCGTGACACCGCCAATCTTGTCATGGCGGCTGCGCGCACCGGCAAGCGGGTCGTCCGTGCCGTGACCGGTGACCCCGGTCTGGACGGCAACGTCGCCGAGGAGATGCTGGCCTGCGCCGCCGAGGGCATCGTCTTCGAGGTCGTGCCCGGCATCGCCACCGCCGTGGGCGTCCCCGCGTACGCCGGTGTGCCGCTGCGCGACGCCGAGGGCACCGACGTCCGGTTCGTCGACGCGCGGACGGCGTCCGACCGTTGCTGGGCCGAGCTGGGCGGCAGCGACGCGACCGCCGTCGTCTCCACCAGCCTCGACTCGGTGGCCGCGGCCGCCGGTGAGCTGGTGTCGGCGGGCCGCAAGCCCGGCACCCCGATGACGGTCACCGTCGCCGGTACGACCACCCGCCAGCGCACCTGGAACGCCACCCTCGGGTCGGTCGCGCAGGTCCTGAAGTCCGCCAAGGTGCTGCCGTCGCCGGACGGCGGGCAGCCGGTCATAGCCGTGGTCGGTGAGCGGGGCGCCGTGGCGCAGCGCGACCAGCTGTCGTGGTTCGAGTCCAAGCCGCTGTTCGGCTGGAAGGTCCTCGTGCCGCGGACGAAGGAGCAGGCCGCGTCGCTCTCCGACCAGCTCGTTTCGTACGGCGCGGTGCCGCATGAGGTCCCGACGATCGCCGTCGAGCCGCCGCGCACCCCGCAGCAGATGGAGCGCGCGGTCAAGGGCCTGGTCACCGGCCGGTACGAGTGGATCGCCTTCACCTCGGTCAACGCCGTCAAGGCGGTCCGGGAGAAGTTCGAGGAGTACGGCCTCGACGCCCGGGCGTTCGCCGGGATCAAGGTCGCGGCGGTCGGTGAGCAGACCGCCAAGGCGCTGATCGCCTTCGGCGTGAAGCCCGATCTGGTGCCGTCCGGCGAGCAGTCGGCGGCCGGGCTGCTGGAGGACTGGCCGCCCTACGACGCGGTCTTCGACCCGATCGACCGGGTCTTCCTGCCGCGCGCCGACATCGCCACCGAGACGCTGGTGGCGGGCCTGATCGAGCTGGGCTGGGAGGTCGACGACGTCACCGCGTACCGCACGGTGCGGGCGTCGCCGCCGCCCGCGGAGACCCGCGAGGCGATCAAGGGCGGCGGTTTCGACGCGGTGCTCTTCACCTCGTCCTCGACCGTCCGCAACCTCGTCGGCATCGCGGGCAAGCCGCACAACGTCACGGTCATCGCCTGTATCGGCCCGGCGACCGCGAAGACCGCGGAGGAGCACGGGCTGCGGGTGGACGTGCTCTCGCCCGAGCCGTCGGTGCACAAGCTGGCGGAGGCGCTGGCGGACTTCGGCGCGGCGCGCCGCGACGCCGCCATCGAGGCGGGCGACCCGGTCACCCGGCCCAGCGAGCGGCGGCCGGGGGCACGACGGCGGCGGGCTACGCCGTAGGGAACGTGCCGCGTCCTGCCCCGTATCCGCTTTGGTGGGTGCGGGGCAGGGGTGTTTCCTCGCCCGAATGAGTCGTGTCATCCTGCGGCATCATGCTCCCGGCACGGTCCTCCTGCGGTGTGTGGGCCGCCGGCGGACGTGGAGGTCAGAAGTGTGCGGCGCGGTGATGACGCTGTGGTCGGGGATGGTGCGTGCGGCGATGGTGACGCCGCCGGCGATCCGGCAGTCGCGTCCGAGTACGAGGCCGGGGCCGAGGCTGATGCTGTTGCTCGTCTGGACACGGTCCCCGATCAGGGCGCCGAACTGTGGTGTGCCGCAGCGGTAAAGGCCGCTGGGGGTACGCAGGACGATCTCTCGTTCCGGTCTGCTCATGTGGGGGCTCCACATGCTGATGGCCGCGACGGTCAGGTTGGCGGACAGGTGGGCGTCGGCACCGACGAGGGTGCGGTTGATTCCGATGCGGTGGCCGAGGATGGCCCGCTCGCCGAGGAACGATCGGGTGACTTCGCAGTTGAAGCCGACCGAGACGTCGGCGCACAGCACGGAGCCGGCGCGGACGGTGGAGAACTCCCACACGCGTACGCGGGGGCCGATGATCACGTCGTCGCCGATGATCGCGGTGGGGTGTATCTGCGCGGTGGGGTGGATGCGGTGCGGGAGCCGGGTGAGTGCCTGGCGGTGCCATTCCTCCCAGAGCGCGAGGAAGTCGGACAGCTCCGTCTGCTCCAGTTGCTCGTACGGGGTGCCGTTCAGCATCCCGCTGGTGGGGGCGGTGAGGTGGTGGCCGAGGCGGATGGTGGGCATGGGTGGCCCTTTCGGAGTGTGGTCGGTGGCCGTCCCCGGGGCGGCTAGCATCACCGGCACCGGACCCGAGGAACGGAGAGTTCATCCGTGTGTCACCCGCGCGTTGGCGTCGCCATCTTGACCATGGGCACACGGCCCGCCGAACTGGCCGAGCTGCTGGAGTCGGTCGCGGGGCAGGACACGCCGGCGGCGCGGGTGGTGGTGGTCGGCAACGGCTCGCCGCTGCCGCCGCTGCCGCAGTGGGTGACCGGCGTGGAACTGCCGGAGAACCTGGGCGTCGCCGGTGGCAGGAACGTGGCCCTGGCCCGGCTGCGGGAGTTCGGGGACGTCGATGTGGTGGTGGACCTGGACGATGACGGCCTGCTGATCAGCCGGGATGTCTTCACCCGGCTCGTGGAGTTGTATGAAGCGGATACGCGGCTGGGCGTCGTCAGCTTCCGTATCGCCGATGAGCGGGGACGTACCCAGCGCCGTCACGTCCCGCGTCTGCGCGCGGCTGATCCGATGCGGGGTGGGCTGGTGACGACGTTCCTGGGCGGCGGGCACGGGCTGTCCATGCGGATGCTGGAGAAGATCGGTGGCTGGCCCGAGCCGTTCTTCTACGCGCATGAGGAGACCGACCTGGCCTGGCGTGCGCTGGACGCGGGTTGGAAGGTGCTCTACGAACCGGAGCTGGTGCTCCAGCACCCGTGGACGTCGCCGGCCCGGCATGCGGTCTTCCACCGCATGGTCGCCCGCAACCGGGTCTGGCTCGCCAAGAGACACCTTCCTGCCCTCCTCATCCCTGCCTACCTGGGCGTCTGGACCGTGCTGACCGTGGCCCGTACCCGGTCGGCGGCGGGGCTGCGGGCGTGGTTCGGCGGGTTCGCCGAGGGCCTGCGCACGCCCTGCCCGCCCCGTCGGCCGATGCGGTGGTCCACGGTGTGGAAGATGGCCCGCCTGGGCCGGCCGCCGGTCATCTGATCAGGCGGTCGCGGCCCCGGAATCGGCCCGCAGCCACGAGGGGATCGCCTCGGGGGTCTTTTTCAGCCAGTCCACGTAGCGGGCCACTCCGTCCTTGACGGTGATCGTGGGCCGCCAGCCGAGCACCGCTTCCACGCGGTGGGTGGATGCGTAGCCGCCGAGCGGGTCACCGGGAGGCATCGGCGTCTCCTCGAACCGCGTGCCCGGGTACTGCTCGGCGACCAGCTCGGCAACGGTGCGGATGCTGGTGGGGGTGCCGGTTCCGATGTTGACCGTCTCGTTGTGGGCCCGCGGGGCGGCCAGGGCCCGTACGGTGGCGGTGGCGATGTCCTCGACGTGGACCAGGTCCCGGATCTGGTGGCCGCCGCCGTTGAGGTGCAGGGGCAGCCCCAGGGCGGCGCGGGTGGCGAACCAGGCCACGACCCACGAGTGGCTGTTCTCCTTGATGACCTGCGGCTCTCCGTAGACGGAGAAGTACCGCACGACCGTGTACGAGGTGCCCACGGCGCCCAGCGTGAGAGCGGTCTGCGTTTCGCCCCACGCCTTGGTGTTGGCGTAGGCGGACATCGGCCGCAGCGGCGTGTGCTCGTGGAACTGCGGCGGGATCCGCCCGTAGACGGCTTCCAGCAGCTTGCGCACGGTCCGGTACTCCTCGCACGGGCGTGCCCAGTCCTCCGGGGTGCCGTTGCCGTAGACGCTGGCCGAGGATACGAAGACGAGTCGGCGGACCCGGTCGCAGGCGGCCACCGCGTCGAGCAGTACCTGCGTGCCGGTGATGTTGGTGTGGATCGCCGCCATGGGCTTGCGGGTGCAGGCGGCGACGTCGGCGAGGGCGGCGGCGTGGATCACGTAGTCGGATTCGGCCACCGCCTTCCTGACCACGTCCGGGTTCTGGATGTTGCCGACGATGACGTCCGGGTCGGCGGGGCCGATCCCGAACAGGTCGCGGTAGGTGCGCCGGGGGTAGGCGCCCAGCGTGCACAGGGAGAGCGGGCGGGCTCCCGCGCGGCGCAGGCAGGCGGTGATTCGGCTGCCGATAAGCCCTGCGCCTCCGGTGACCAGCACGGTCCGGCCGGTGAGTTCCTTCAACCTGGTGTCGTGCACAGTGCCTCCATGCCGTGGTGAGATGTGCGGTGTCACCGGCCCGCCTGTCGGGCCCGTTCGCGCTTGGCGATCAGCTGCTCGAACTGGATGGCGTACAGCTCCACCTGGTCCGGGGTCAGGATGAGCACCGACGTGGTGGTGCGGCCGTCGGTGTGATGGATCTCGATGTCCAGGGCGGCCTGCTGGGCGCGGTGGTCGTACGTCGCGTCCCGCTTCAGTGGCGTCGCGTGGGTGACCGGAGCCGATACGCCCCGGACAGAGGTTTTTCCTTCCATCGCGCTCACCCCTCGGGGTATGCCTGCGGCCCGCTCGGATGCGGGCTGCCCGTGGTCACGAGGACACCGCAGGCCGCCGGGCAAGGCGAGGTGCGGCGCCTGGGCGCGCACACGGTTTGCACCAGGCGCAAACGGCTTGCAACTTCTCGTGTTGCAGGGCGGTTTGACGGGACAATGAGCCCGGCAGGAGGTGAGTCGTGGACAACGCCCATCCCATCTGGCGCTCAGCGGCCATGCGTGACGCCCGCGCCCGCAGCGATGTCGGAGCCATCGTCCGGTTGGCTCGCCGAGCGGCCGACATCACGCTCGCCGAAGTGGGCGAGCGGGTCGGCTATACCGCCGCTTCCCTGTCCCGGATGGAACGCGGCAAGCAGCCCATGCGTGACGTGCTGCTGCTCCAGCAGCTTGCCGCCTGTCTGGACATCCCGCCGCAGCTACTCGGTCTCGCTCCGCAGCGCCGGGCGGCAACACCGGACCACCCCGGCACCACTAGGGTGGCCCCGCAGGCCCTGTTCGGAGAAGAGGGGGACGACCCGGTGCGACGCCGCGAACTCCTGGCAACTCTGGCCGCGGCTACTGCCGGTACGGTCCTCGGGCCTTCGGCGGACGCCCACGCCGTGGTGAAGCCGAACCTGTCCGGCCTGGAAGACATGCTGCTTCACCGGTCGCACGGCCAAGTCCTCACCCGAGATCCCACCCCCGCCGCCGTCACCGCCGCGGTGGACGCTTCGCGCCAGGGCTTCAGCGCTTGCCGCTACGACGCCCTCGCCCGCGCCCTCCCGGCGCGCATCGCGCTCGCCCAGGCGCTTGGCACGGACGGCCACCCGGAGCACGCGGCAACCGCCGTCGCCGATCTCTACAACATCACCACCCGGCTCTGCATCAAGCTCGGCGAAGACGGCCTGGCCGCGGTCACCGCCGACCGCGCCCTCACCGCAGCTCTCAGTGGCGCGGACGCCCTCACCGTCGCCGAGTCCCATCGCATGGTCTCCTCTGCATGGCGCCGCCAAGGGCACTACGCCCGTGCCACCGATGTCGCCGTCACCGCCGCCCGGCAACTGGCCGTCGACCGGACCGCCGACGCCACCGAACGGCTCTCCGTCCAGGGCAACCTGTACGCCACCGCCGCCTACACCGCTGCCAAGCACGGCGACCGGCACACCGCGCACGCCCTAATCGCCGAGGCCCAGGCCACCGCCGGCCAACTCGGCCACGATGCCCTGCTGCGCGGCAACATCTTCGGCCCGAGCCAGGTCCTCCTCCACCAGGTCTCGATCAGTCATCTACTCGGCGACGCGGGCCAAGCCGTCGAGCACGCCCGCCGCATCGATGCCGCTGCGCTGCCCACCACCGAACGTCAAGCTCGCTACTGGATCGATGTCGCTCGCGCCTTCGACCAGTGGAGCAAGCCCGACCGCTGCTACCGAGCCCTCCTGGCCGCCGAGCAGGCGGCACCTCAGGAAGTCCGCCGCGAATCGGTCCGGACCATGACTGTCGGGCTCATGCGCCACGACCGTGCCCTCCCCGGCGTACGGGCGTTTGCCCGACGCGTCGGCGCGACAGCGTAGGACACAAATAGGTCGACTCGGTTGGTTAGCAGTCGGGTTGATGTACCAGCGAGGCTTCCTCGGCGTGATTCACACGACCGAGACGTGCCGATCTCTGGGTTGCACGGCCCGGGGCGGTGGCGCGACAGCGAGCGATCCGGCCAGCGAAGGAACCTTTGCGTCAATCCCGCTGAACAGGAACCCCCGTCCTGTTGCCCGCGCTACAACAAGACGCTGAGAGGCCCTCGTGACCAGTAGGGGGCCTTGAGCAGGGCGGTTCTGACCGCCAGTCCGTTCGGCCATGGGGGAAGTCCGCACATGCCGCAGTCCGGCCTTGACACAAATGATCCCATCGTCGCCTTGATAGACCATCGGCGCACCGTCGCCGATCTCCAGCGTCAGATCAAGCGCACCCGCATGGTCAGCACGGCCACACTCGTGGGGTGGCTCGGTGCTCCGCTGCTGCTGCTCGTCCTTGCTGGCGCGACCGCTCTTACCTGGCGTCGTTTCAACATGGCGCCCCTCAATATTTTCGGTCTCCTCGCTTCTGTCGCTCTTGTCGTTGGGTGCATCACCTTCGTCAGCAATTTCCATACTGGACAGCCCCGGATCCGGGATGAACATGGGCACCTTCTGCAGCAGGTCAAGACGGTCGAGCAGCTCAGACTTGACCTCGAACTTGCCGAGGAGGAGCGGGTTCTTGCCGCCTCTAAAGTTGCTCGCGCTGCGTTCGAGCGCCAGTACTCGTACCGCGAGGTCATCCCCCGAGAGATCGACCGGCTGCGCGCTGAAAGCGCGACTTACCGCCGCCGGCACAACTGGCTCCAGTGGACGCTGATCCTGTGCTCGGCCGCCATCCCTGCCGTCACGGCCCTCGATGACCCCCCGCAGCCCGGTAAGGGGATCCTCATCGGCCTCGGTGCCGCCGTCTCTGTCATCACCTCGGTGATGGGCTACTTCAAGTTCAAGGAGCGCGGCTTCAACCTCCAGCAGACCGCCGACGCCATCGAACAGCACACCACCGCACTCGATCTGGCCATCGCCCCCTACAACCGCGACGAACGCGAGAACCTGGAACTGTTCGCCGAGACCGTCGAAACGCTGCGGATCGATCAGCGCAAGCGCGAGCAACAGCTCGACCAGCCCCACCAAGGTCAGCAGGAGATCGTGTAGGGCGGAGCTTGTCCGGACAGTGCGTGGTGAGTCGCACGGATGGGGCCGGGGTACGAGCACCGGTGGACCCACAAGCGGGCCGGCAAGACGTATTGCTGGGCCTGTGAGCAGCAGCTTTATCTGTGAAGACGCCGTATTCGCCGGGGCGGCCCCCCGCGCCCCGCGCCCCCCCCCCCCGGGGGGGGCGGCGGCGCGCGGCGGGGGGGCCACAGTGAAACAAACAAAGGGGAAGACACTCACAAACCACCCC
>NZ_JBHYGX010000056.1:0-13162 GCF_042739975.1 Streptomyces sp. NPDC059080 | reverse complement strand
GGTGCCACCCCCCGGCGGGCGCCACAGTGGTTGGGGGGGGCTTGTGACCCCCCGCTCTCTGGGCCACCCCCCGTTTTGCGGGGGGGGGCCCCCGGCCCCCCGCACCCGGGGGCCCCGGTGGGCCGGGCGGCGGCGCGGCGGGCGGTCAAAGATCAAAGAACTCTGGGAAAGAACCTTCCAAACCGACCAAACCCCGTGTACGTCACTCATGGGGGTGAACGGGAGCAACTCGGCTGGCGCGAGGGTTGGTTGGGCGGGCAGGCTCGCCCATGCCAACGCTTGTTGGCATGGGCTGCCCTCGCCGGGACCGCATCCCGGTGCGAGGGCCTGACCGTCAGAGGAAGAGAAGCCTTCCCCATGGCTGAACAGATGCTTGGCGCCGCCGAGTTCCCGCAGCGCCGTGTTCGACGAACCACCGCCCACACCGGTGTCACCCACGTCAGGGTGGATCAGCCTGACGGGTTCACGATCATCGGTAATCACCTTGCCCAGCACCGCGGCCTGTCCTTGACCGCGATCGGAGTGGGCACCCACCTCCTGTCACTGCCCGAGGGCGCCGCGGTCGACATCCGCACCCTTGCCGAACGCTTTCCCGAGGGGCGCGACCGGATCGCCTTCGCGCTGCGGGAGCTGGAGGCCCACGGATATGTCGAGCGGGCACGGAGGCGTATGGCAGACGGGCGCTTCATTACGCGGACCTACGTCCACCACGTCCCCGGCCTCACCCGGGCCCTTGGCGCAGGGACGGACCGTGACCAGAGGGAGCATCCAGGCCGGGGTGAGCGTCCCGCTCGGGGTGAGAGCCCAGGTCGGCCGGAACATCCGCCGCCGCCCGCCCTGGCCGAGCCCTGCCCAGTACGGCCCGTCGCGTCCGTATCGCCGGTGCGGCCCGTCGTGCCCGTATCGCCGGTACCTCCCAGCCCACAGGTGCCGTCCGTACGGCCGGATTCACCACCACCGGCGGAAGCGCCCCGCAGCGAGCACCTCGGCGAGCACCACGGCGAGGCCACCGCGCTCCTGGCGGGCCTGCGCCACACCGATGACCGGCTCACCCTCGCCGGACGGGACGTACACCGTCTGGCCCCCGCCGTCGCCGCATGGTTCGAGAACGGCGCCAGCCCTGCGGCCGTCCACCGGACTCTGACCGCGGGCCTTCCCTCCGATCTGAAGCACCCGGCCGGACTCCTCGCCCACCGTCTCCGGGAGTTCCTTCCGCCGCCTCTTCCCGCAGGTCCGGTGGGTGTATCGGGCCCTGATGAGTCCGCCCGGCCCCGTCCGTACCCGTTCCAGACCTGCGAGGGCTGCGAGCGCGCCTTCCGCGATCGGGGGCCGGGGCTCTGCCGCGACTGCCGTGAGGAGCGCGACCG
Organism: Streptomyces sp. NPDC059080; assembly: GCF_042739975.1. Classification (NCBI taxonomy): domain Bacteria; kingdom Bacillati; phylum Actinomycetota; class Actinomycetes; order Kitasatosporales; family Streptomycetaceae; genus Streptomyces; species Streptomyces sp. NPDC059080. Next base: position 11,795 of record NZ_JBHYGX010000056.1, on the reverse strand, counting down.
CCGCGGCAGACCCGCGGTCCGCGGCGCTACCACCGCAGCCTGATGAGACGGCCGCAGGTCCGACGCCGCGTCGGCAAAGGCGGGCCCGGGGCGGGCGTAGCGTGGAAGGCATGACGAAGTACGGAACCTTCCCCGGCGCGCGGCCCCGGCGGCTGCGGACCACCCCCGCCATGCGGCGGATGGTTGCCGAACACCGTTTGCACCCGGCCGATCTGATCCTCCCGGCGTTCGTCCGCGAGGGGATCTCGGAGCCGGTGCCGATCTCGGCGATGCCCGGTGTCGTCCAGCACACCCGGGACACGCTCCGCAAGGCGGCGGTCGAGGCGCTGGAGGCGGGTGTCTCCGGGATCATGCTGTTCGGCGTGCCCGAGGAGGCGAAGAAGGACGCGGCGGGCACCGCCGGTACGGACCCGGACGGCATCCTCCAGGTCGCGCTGCGGGACGTCCGCGCCGAGGTCGGCGACGACCTGGTGGTCATGTCGGACCTGTGCCTGGACGAGTTCACCGACCACGGCCACTGCGGGGTGCTGGACGCGCGCGGCCGGGTCGACAACGACGCGACGCTGGAGCGGTACGCCGAGATGGCGCAGGTCCAGGCGGACGCGGGCGCCCATGTGGTGGCGCCCAGCGGCATGATGGACGGCCAGGTCGGCGTCATCCGGGACGCGCTGGACCAGACCGGCCACGAGGACGTGTCGGTCCTCGCGTACACCGCGAAGTACTCGTCGGCGTTCTACGGGCCGTTCCGCGAGGCGGTCGGCTCGTCGCTCCAGGGCGACCGCAAGACGTACCAGCAGGACCCGGCGAACCTCCGCGAGTCGATGCGGGAGCTGGCGCTCGACCTCGACGAGGGCGCCGACATGGTGATGGTGAAGCCGGCGCTGCCCTACCTCGATGTGCTGGCGAAGGTCGCGGACACGGTGGACGTGCCGGTCGCGGCGTACCAGATCTCCGGTGAGCTGGCGATGATCGAGGCGGCGGCGGAGAAGGGCTGGATCGACCGGGACAAGGCGATCCTGGAGACGCTGACCGGCATCAAGAGGGCGGGCGCCGATCTGATCCTCACGTACTGGGCGACGGAGGTCGCGCGCGGGTTGTGAGCGGGGGCGCGCGCCGTGCGGTGCGCTCCCTTCCGTACGGCGCTCGGTGATCGTGGAGGCGGTCACCGGGCGCCGTGGTCGTTGCCGGGGGCGGTGTCGGCGGTGGCCGTGCACTCGGGTGCGGTGGCGGCGTGCAGGAATTCCCGGAGCAGGGGGCGGCGCCCGCCGGTGGGGAGGTGGGCGAGCCGGACGGGGATGGTGGGGGCGTTGGTGATCGGGATGAAGCGGACGCCGGAGTGGGCGGCGCGGCGGGCGGCCAGCGCCGGGACGACGCCGACGCCGCGGTCGGCGGCGACGGTCTCCAGCCACTCGTCGTAATTGGCGCAGGGGATGACGGTGCGCGGGGTGACGGCGGGGTGCCAGGAGCTGGGGGTGGTGGTGCCGGTGACGGTATTCACCACGAGCGGCCACTGGTGGAATTCCGACCAGTCGATGCTTTTTCGTGCCGCGAGAAAAGAAGATGTTGATATCGCGGCAATGCGCTGTTCGTTGAAGAGCGGATGGACGGTCGCCCCGGTGAGTTCGAGATGGCCGCGTAATAGGGCGATGTCGATGCGGGCCGTTTCGAGGGTGGCGACGGGATGGTCGACGCGGGCAAGGGTGACCTTCGCGTCGGTGGCGCGCTCGAAGCGGGCGATGGTGCGTTGCGCCCACGGGTCGGGCAGCAGCCAGCTGAAGCCGAGGCGGAGCGTGCGGTGGGTGCGCATGTCCCGGGCCGCCTGGTCGAGGTTGCCGAGGACGCGGCGGGCGTGGAAGAGGAATTCCTCACCGGCCGGGGTGAGGGCGACGTGCCGGGACGAGCGGTCGACGAGGCGAATGCCCAGGGTCGCTTCCAGCTGTTGAATCGTGCGGGAGAGCGCGGGCTGGGTGACCATTAATTCGGTCGCGGCGCGGGTGTAGGAGCGGTGATGAGCGAGCGCGGTGAACGCGCGTAAATGTCTCAGTTCCAGGTCCATGCCCGGGAAGCATAGTTCAGCAGTGAGAAGCATTTCTCAGCGCTCCGACCGCTCCGTAGGGTTACCGAGCGAGCAGGACTTTTCGGGCAGTTCTTTCTTTGCGGTGGGGGTGCGCGGTCCGTATGGCCACGTATGACGTCAGGGGGCGGGCCGGGGCGCGGCGCGGACTCATATGCGGACTCATATACGGGGTGGGCCGCCGCCCGCGGGCGCCCCGGGCGGTACGCCGCCCTTAAGGCGCCGGTGCGCCCTCCGGCCGCGATCTTCCGCCGCCCGTCGCCCGCCATCTCGGCATCGTTCACCTTCCCCGCCGGGGCGCCCGCCTCCGGCCGAACCGCGCCGCCTCCGTGTTCCCGGCGCGTCGCCCCTTCCGCGAGCCGCCCATGCCCCCAGACTCCGTCGTGCCCCGCCCCCGACCTCGGCTCCCCCCGCTCCTCGCCCCCCCCGCTCCTCACCCCCACCTCCCCTCACCCCACTTCCCCTCACCCCACCTCGAAGGAACCGTCGTGTTCGACCTCTCCCAGCTGCGTATTCCGATCGTGCAGGCCCCGATGGCCGGGGGCCCGGGCTCCGTCGCGCTGGCGGTCGCCGTCAGCCGGGCCGGTGGCCTCGGTACCCTCGCCGCCGGTTACCAGACCCCCGCGCAGCTCGCCGAGCAGATCGCCGGGGTGCGGGCGGGGACCGACGCCCCGTTCGGGGTGAACGTCTTCGTCCCGCAGGAGGTCCCGCACCCCGACACGATCGCGCCGTACCGCGCGGAGCTGTCCGCGGTGGCGGAGCGCCGGGCGGTGACCCTGCCCGAGCCCGATCAGGGCGACACCGACTTCTGGGACGAGAAGATCGCGCTGCTGACGGAGAGTCCGGTGCCTGTCGTGTCGTTCACGTTCGGCGCGCCGCCGTCCGAGGCCGTCGAGGCGTTGCGGCGGGCGGGCAGCCGGGTGGTCGTGACGGTCACCACGGTCGCCGAGGCGGAGGAGGCCGAGGTGCTGGGCGTCGACGCGCTCTGTGTGCAGGGCCCGGAGGCGGGCGGGCACCGCGGCACCTTCGACCCGTACGCCGAGCCGGACCCGACGCCGCTGGCCGCGCTGCTGGCGGCCGTCGTGGCGGGGACGCGGCTGCCGCTGATCGCGACCGGCGGCCTGGCGACCGGCGCGGACATCGCGGGCGTGCTGAACGCCGGGGCGACGGCGGCGCAGCTGGGCACCGCGTATCTGCGGACGCCGGAGGCCGGTACCGCCCCGGCGTACCAGGAGGCGCTGACGCGGCCGGAGTTCGACACCACGGTCGTCACCCGGGCGTTCTCCGGCCGCTACGCGCGCGGGCTGCGCAACCGCTTCATCGAGGAGCACGATGCGTCCGCGCCGGTCGGCTACCCCCTCGTCAACCAGCTCACCAAGCCGCTGCGGGCTGCCGCCGCGGCCGCGGGCGACGCCCATGGGCTGAGCCTGTGGGCGGGCGTCAACTACCGCAAGGCGGAACGGGTCCCGGCCGGGGAGCTGACGGAACGGCTGTGGGCCGACGCCTCCGCTGCCCTGCACCGGGCCCGCTGACCGCGGACCGGGTCACCGGTCTCGATCGTTCCCCCTCCCCGCGGGCCGCACCACCGGCCCGCGGGACCCCTCCCGGCCACCGGGCTCCCGCCACCCGGCTCCGCCCACCGGGCGCACCGTTCGTACGACAGGCACCGCACGCACCACCGGCACGACAGCACGACATGCACCACCGGCACCACGTTCCTCACAGCCATCACGTGGGCCGTTCGCACCGTGTGATCCGTCCGATGCGATCCATCTGATGTGATCCGTCCGATGCGATCCATCCGATGTGAACCGTCCGATGTGAATCCGTCCGATCGGAGAAGCGGAATGACGAGCCGAACTGTCGCCGTCGTCGGGCTCGGCCCGCGGGGCCTTTCCGTCCTGGAGAGACTCGCGGAGAACGCCCGGCACAACGCCACCGAACACCTCACCGTCCACCTCATCGACTCCCACGCCCTCGGCTCCGGCCGGGTCTGGCGGCCGGAGCAGTCGCCCGAGCTGCTGATGAACACCGTCGCCTCCCAGGTGACGCTCTTCACCGACGACAGCGTCAGCTGCGCGGGCCCGGTCGTCCCCGGCCCGAGCCTGTACGAGTGGGCCCGCAATGCCGTCCATCTCGCACAACTCCGCACCACCGCACCGCACTTGGAGGCCGAGGCGGCGCGGCTCGGCCCGGACGACTACCCGACCCGGGCCCTGTACGGCCGCTATCTGCACTGGGTCCTGGAGCATGTTTCGGCCCGGCTGCCCGCCACCGTGCACCTGGTGCCCCGGCACACCCGGGTCCGGGCGATCACCCGCGGTCCGGACGGGCGGCTGGTCCTGGAGACGTCCGACAGCGGGCGGCTCACCGCCGATCAGTGCGTGCTGGCGCTGGGCCATCTGCCGGGCGCGCTCGGCGCCCGCGAGCGCGGACTGCGGGACTTCGCCGCCCGCTACGGTCTGCGCTACTACCCGATGGCCAACCCGGCCGATGTCGACCTGCGGGACATCGAACCGGGCGAGGGCGTCCTCGTCTCCGGTCTCGGCCTGAACTTCTTCGACTATCTCGCGCTGCTCACCACCGGGCGCGGCGGCCGTTTCGTGGAGACCGGTGACGGCCTGAAGTACCTGCCGTCCGGCGCCGAACCGTATCTGCACGCCGGTTCGCGGCGCGGCATCCCGTACCACGCCCGTGGCCACAACCAGAAGGGCGTCACCGGGCGCCATCTGCCGCGGTTCCTCACGCCGGACGTGATAGCCGGCCTCCAGGAGCGCGCGGCCGACGGCGGCCTCGACTTCGACCGCGACGTGTGGCCGCCGGTCTGCCAGGAGGTCGAATACGTCTACTACCGGGCGCTGCTGGAGGAACGCGCCCGGTGGGAGGCCCGGTCGCGTACGGATGCGGAGACGGGCGAGGCGGACCGCCCCGGGCTCGCCGTGGTGGACGAGTTCGCCGCCGATGAGGCGCTGCTCGCCGCGCTGGCGGGCGACCCCGCGGACAAGGAGCGCGCGCTCACCGCCCTCGGCATCACCGGGGACGACCACTGGGACTGGGAGGACGTCCGCACCCCGTACCGCGACGCCGCGCCCGCCGATCACGGTGCGTTCTCCGCCTGGCTGCTCGACCATCTGGCGCAGGACGTACGGGACGCCGTCGGCGGCAACGTCCGCAACCCGCGCAAGGCGGCGCTGGACGCGCTGCGGGATCTGCGCAACGAGGTCCGGCAGGTCGTCGACCACGGCCGGATCCTGCCGGACTCACACCGCGACGCCCTCGACGGCCACTACACCCCGCTCAACGCCTTCGTCTCCATCGGGCCGCCCGCCCGCCGGATCGAGGAGCTGATCGCGCTGCTGAAGGCGGGCATCGTCACCATCGGCGGCCCCGGCTTCACCGTCGAGGCCCATCCGGACGGCCACTTCACCGGCCACGCACCGGGCCTGCCCGGCAGCCGCCGCGAGGCCCGCGTCCTGATCGAGGCGCGGCTGCCCCCGGCGGGCATCGCCCACACCGACGACCCGCTGACCGGCCAACTCCTCGCCGACGGCCTGGCCCGGCTGCACACCCTGCGCCGCGGCGACGCGGTCCACGCGACCGGCGCCCTGGAGGTGACGGGCCCGCCCTACCGCGTCGTCGACGCCTCCGGCAGCCCGCACCCGGACCTCTACGCGTTCGGCGTCCCCACCGAGGGCGTCCACTGGGCGACGGCGGCGGGCGTCCGCCCCGGCGTCGACTCCGTCATCCTCGGCGATGCGGACGCGGTGGCCCGCGCGGTCCTGGCGGCGCTGCGGGAGCCGGACGGGTCCTGGGGGCGGGAGCTGACGGCTCGGACGTGAACCGAGACCGCGCCGCCCCCTGACGGATCAGGGGGCGGCGCGGTCGTGGTCGTACACCCGCCTCACGTAAATGCCAGGATCCCTGCCAGTGACAGCGCCCCGGCGAGGACCGTGGACACCGCCCCGAGCGCGACCGGCCGCGCCCCCGTCCGGATCAGCGACATCAGGTGCACCGACGTGCCGAGCCCGAAGAGCGCGCCCGCCAGCAGGAGCGTGGTCAGGGTCTGGGTGGCCGTCAGGACGGACGCGGGCAGGACGCCGGAGCTGCGGATGGCGACCATCGCGATGAAGCCGAGGACGAAGAGCGGGACCAGCGGGGGGCGCTTGCCGGTGGCGTCCGGGGTGCCCTTGCGGCGGCGGACGATGCTGTAGCCGGCGATGAGCGGGGCGAGCAGCACGACGCGGGTCAGCTTGACGACGGTGGCGACGGCGAGGGCGGCGGGACCGGCGACCGAGGCGGTGGCGACGACCTGCGCCACCTCGTGGACGCTCGCGCCCGACCAGATGCCGAAGGAGGTGTCGGTCAGGCCCAGCGGGTGCTGGAGCAGCGGGAGCAGGACGATCGCCAGGCTGCCGAAGATCGTCACCAGGGCGACGCTGGTGGCAAGGTCCTCCTCGTCGCTGTCGCTGACCGCGTCCATCGCCGCGGCGGCCGAGGCGCCGCAGATGGAGAAGCCGGTGGCGACGAGGAGGGTGGTGCCGGGGCGGACGCCCATTCGGCGGCCGAGCCACATGGTTCCGGCGAACGTCCCGGCGACGGTGACCGCGACCACCAGCAGCACCCCGGGGTCGAGCTGGAGCACCTGGGAGAGCGCGAGCTGGAGGCCCAGCAGGACGACGCCGGTGCGCAGCAGCTTCTTCGTGGCAAGCTTCGCGCCGGGCAGGACGCGGTCGCCGAGCAGCCCGGTGTTACGGGCCAGCGCGCCCAGCAGCACCGCGATCGTCAGGGCGCTGACCGCCGGGACGAGGCGGTTGAGGCCGTACGAGACGGCGACGCCGACGACGACCACGGCGAGGCCGGGGCCGTGGTGGGCGAGCCAGCCGGGCCCGCCGCCGTCACCGGGCGAGGGCAGGCCGGAGCCGGACGGCGCGGGGCTCTCCCCGGGAGCGGCGTGCTCCGCGGGGGCGTCCCCGGCGCTTCGGAGGAGAGGTTCGGCGGCCGGTTCCGGGTCGCTGCGGTGGGAAGGGCGGGCGGTCCCGTCAAGAGGGGGCATGTCCTGATCGTCCGATCGGGGGACAGTTCGCGGTAGCCACCAACCCCCTATGCACCCATAGACTTGTGCTATGGACGGCCAATACGCTCTGAGGACGGATCTGCGGTCGCTGGAAATGCTGCTCGCGGTCGTCGACCAAGGCAGCATCGGCGGCGCCGCGCGGGCCCTACAGGTCGCGCAACCCTCGGTCACCAACCGCATCAAACGACTGGAGCGGCACCTCGGGCTGACCCTGGTCGTCCGCTCGCCGCGCGGCTGCCGGCTCACCGACGAGGGCGTCGCGGTCGCCGACTGGGCCCGCGAAGTCCTCAGCGCCTCCGACCAGTTGGAGACCGGCGTCGCCGCGCTGCGCCGCAACCACGACTCCCAGCTGAGCGTGTCGGCGAGCCTGACCGTCGCGGAGTACCTGCTGCCCCGGTGGCTCGCCGATCTGCGGCTGCGGTCGCCGGAGACGGGCGTGGCGCTGCGGATGTGCAACTCCGAGCAGGCGGCCCAGGACGTGCTGCACGGCGCTGCCGACCTCGGCTTCATCGAGGGCCCGCGCACCACGCGCGGGCTGCACGCCCGGGTCGTCGCCGTCGACGACCTCGTCATCGTCGTGGCGCCCGGCCACCCCTGGTCGCGGCGACGGCGCCCGCTGACCGTCACCGAACTGGCCGCGACCCCGCTCATCGCCCGTGAGAAGGGCTCCGGCACCCGCGACACCCTCGACCACGCCCTCGTACGGGCCGGTGCGGAGAGCGCCGCCGCGCCCCGCCTCGAACTGGGCTCGACCGCCGCGATCCGTACGGCGGCGCTGACCGGGCAGGGCGTCGGCGTCCTCAGCCGGTTCGCGATCAGCGACGACATCCGGGCCGGGCGGCTGCGCGAGGTCGCCGTCGCGGACGTCGATCTGCGCCGCCGGCTGCGGGCCATCTGGCGCTCCGGCTCCCAGCTCTCGGGGCCCGCCGCCGACCTCACCAACTGCGCGCTGCAGTCGAGCTGGGGCCGCCCGGCCCGGGGGCGTACGCCGCGTCCGGTCCGTACGAAGGCGGAGACGGCGGCGGGCTGAGCCGGGCCCGACCACCTATGCGAACGGCCCCGTATACGCGAACGGCCCACGCCACCGGATCGCGTATACGCGCACGGCCCCGGCGGAAGCCGGGGCCGTCGGTACGCCCGGGGGGCGCGGGGCGGGTCAGAGGCGCTCGGGGGTGCGGATGCCCAGCAGCCGCATGCCCTGGTGGAGGGTGCGGGCGGTCAGATCGCAGAGGAAGAGGCGGTTCTCGACCTGCTCGGGCGTCTCCGCCTTCAGGACCGGGCACTGGTCGTAGAAGGTCGTGTACAGCGACGCGAGCTGGTAGAGGTACGCGGTCACCTTGTGCGGCGCGTACTCGGCGGCGGCGTCCGCGACCGTCTCCGCGAACTGGTCCAGGTGCAGACCGAGCGCCCGCTCCGCCGGGGCCAGCGCCAGCTGCGGGTGCGCGACCGGCCGCGCGTCGCCCGCCTTGCGCAGGATCGACTTGATCCGGGCGTGCGCGTACTGGATGTAGACCGAGGTGTCGCCGTTGAGCGAGACCATCTGGTCCAGGTCGAACTTGTAGTCGCGGTTGGCGGAGGTGGAGAGGTCCGCGTACTTCACCGCGCCGATACCGACCTGCGCGCCGCGCTCGGTGATCTCCGCCTCGGTCAGGTCCTGGGCCTTCTCCCGGACCACGGACGCCGCCCGGTCGATCGCCTCGTCCAGGAGGTCCACCAGCCGCACCGTCTCGCCCTCACGGGTCTTGAACGGCTTGCCGTCCGCGCCGAGGACCGTGCCGAACGCCAGCTGCTGGGCGGTGGTGCCGTCCTTCAGCCAGCCCGCCCGGCGCGCCGTCTCGAAGACCATCTTGAAGTGCAGCGACTGCCGGGCGTCGACGACGTACAGCAGGGTGTCGGCGCCGAGGTTGCCGACCCGGTCGCGGATGGCGGAGAGGTCGGTGGCCGCGTAGCCGAAACCGCCGTCGGACTTCTGGACGATCAGCGGGACGGGGTTGCCGTCCGGGCCCTTGACGTCGTCGAAGAAGACGCAGAGCGCGCCGTTGGAGCGGACCGCGACGCCCGACTCCTCCAGCAGGCGGCAGGTCTCGGTGAGCATGGCGTTGTAGCCCGACTCACCGACCACGTCGGCGTCGTGGATCTCCATGTCGAGCTTGTTGAAGACGGAGTAGAAGTAGACCTTCGACTCGTCCACGAACTTCTGCCACAGCGCGAGGGTCTCCTCGTCGCCCGCCTGGAGGTCGACGACCCGGCGGCGGGCCCGGTCCTTGAACTCCTCGTCAACGTCGAAGAGCGCCCGGGACGCCTTGTAGAGGCGGTTGAGGCTGGACATCGCCGCCTCACCGGCCTGCTGCGACGCCTCCTCGGGCTTCTGCGCGGCCTGGTGGTCCAGCTCGTGCGGGTGCTCGATGAGGTACTGGATGAGCATGCCGAACTGGGTGCCCCAGTCGCCGATGTGGTGGCGGCGGACCACCTTCTCGCCGGTGAACTCCAGGATCTGCACGACGGCGTCGCCGATCACCGCGGACCGCAGATGGCCGACGTGCATCTCCTTGGCGACGTTCGGCTGCGCGTAGTCGATCACCGTCGTGCCGGGCTGCTCGGCGTACGGGACGCCCAGCCGGTCGTCGGCGGCGCGGGCGGCCAGCGTCCGGACGATCGCCTCGTCGCTGAGGGTGATGTTGAGGAAACCGGGGCCGGAGACCTCGATGTCCTGGATCAGCTCGGGCGCGGAGATCTCCCCGACGACCTTCCCGGCCAGCTCCCGCGGGTTGCCCTTCAGCTTCTTCGCGAGCGCCAGCATGCCGTTGGCCTGGAAGTCGGCCCGGTCGCTGCGTCGCAGCAGCGGGTCGGCGGGGCCGGCCTCCGGCAGGGCTGCCGAGAGGGCGTCCGCGACGCGCTGGTGGACCGTAGCTGCGAGGGAGGGGACCGAAGCCATGGGGTGCTGCCGTTCCGTTGGAGGCGATCAGGGAGGTGGGGATGTGACGTAAAGGGTTTGCCGGTCAGTATTCCATGGCGGTTCCCTCGGTTTTCCGTCTGGGAGAATGGGAGCGCCGGGCGTGTGCCCGTCAGCGAGCAACCGTGAGCGATCAAGCGCAGCGCGCTGCGCGGAGAGCGCCGTGAGCGCAGAAAAGGAAGGGCCGACCGTGGCTCAGAGCACCGAGACAGCCGACTGGGTCTCCCGTTACGCGGATGAGGTCATCGCCGAGTCGGAGCGTCGCGCGCCTGGCAAACCGGTCGTCGTCGCCTCCGGCCTCTCGCCCTCCGGCCCGATCCACCTCGGCAACCTCCGCGAGGTCATGACCCCGCACCTGGTCGCCGACGAGATCCGCCGCCGCGGCCACGAGGTCCGGCACCTGATCTCCTGGGACGACTACGACCGCTACCGCAAGGTCCCCGCGGGCGTCGACGGCGTCGACGAGTCCTGGGCCGAGCACATCGGCAAGCCGCTGACGTCCGTCCCGGCGCCGAAGGGCTCCGCGTACGCGAACTGGGCCGAGCACTTCAAGGCCGCGATGACCGCCTCCCTCGCCGAGATGGGCGTGGAGTACGACGGCATCAGCCAGACCGCGCAGTACACCTCCGGCGTCTACCGCGAGCAGATCCTGCACGCGATGCGGCACCGCGGCGACATCGACGCGATCCTCGCCCAGTACCGCACCAAGAAGGCGCCCGCCAAGAAGTCGCAGAAGCCCGTCGACGAGGCGGAGCTGGAGGCGGCCGAGGGCTCCGGCGCCGCAGGTGAGGACGACGGCAGCGCCGGCGGCGCGGGCTACTTCCCGTACAAGCCGTACTGCGCGGCGTGCGGCAAGGACCTCACCACCGTCACCGCCTACGACGACGCCAGCACCGAGCTGACGTACACCTGCTCCTGCGGCCACGGCGAAACGGTCCGGCTGAGCGAGTTCAACCGCGGCAAGCTGGTCTGGAAGGTCGACTGGCCGATGCGCTGGGCGTACGAGGGCGTGATCTTCGAGCCGAGCGGCGTCGACCACTCCTCGCCGGGCTCGTCGTTCCAGGTCGGCGGCCAGATCGTCGGGATCTTCGACGGTGCGCAGCCGATCGGCCCGATGTACGCCTTCGTCGGCATCAGCGGCATGGCCAAGATGTCGTCGTCCAAGGGCGGCGTGCCGACCCCGGCCGACGCGCTGAAGATCATGGAGCCGCAGCTGCTGCGCTGGCTCTACGCCCGCCGCCGCCCCAACCAGTCGTTCAAGATCGCCTTCGACCAGGAGATCCAGCGGCTGTACGACGAGTGGGACCGCCTCGGCGCCAAGGTCACCGACGGCTCCGTGCTCCCCGCGGACGCCGCCGCGTACGCCCGCGCCGTCGGCACCGCCGCCGGTGAGCTGCCGCGGACGCCGCGCCCGCTGCCGTACCGCACGCTCGCCTCGGTCGCCGACATCACCGCCGGGCACGACGAGCAGACCCGCCGCATCCTCAGCGACCTGGACCCGGCCAACCCGGTCACCACGCTCGACGAGGTCCGGCCCCGCCTCGACCGCGCCGAGCACTGGATCACCAGCCAGGTCCCGGCCGATCAGCGCACCATCGTCCGCGCCGGACTGCACCTTCGTGGCGTTCTCGGTGGCCTTCGCCAGGTCGACCTGCTTCGCGTAGAACTCCTCGGCGCGCTTCTCGCCGGTGGTG
>NZ_JBHYGX010000055.1:4030-38079 GCF_042739975.1 Streptomyces sp. NPDC059080 | reverse complement strand
CGGGCGCCCCGGGCCGGGTGCCGGGCCGCCCGGCCGCGCCGGCCGGGAAGCTCCGGATGACCCGCCGCGGCCGCGTCGTCGCCTGGGCCGGTGCCGCCCTCGCCGCGGTGCTGCTGGGCACCACCGGTGCGGGCGCCTGGGTCTACCAGCACCTCGACGCCAACATCCGCGGCGCCGACATCGACCACGGGCTCGGCGACCGGCCCGCCGACCTCAGCCCCGGCTCCAAGAACATCCTCGTCGTCGGCTCGGACAGCCGCGCGGGCGCGAACGCCCGGTACGGCAAGGGCCTGACCAGCATGCAGTCGGACACCCTGATGGTGCTGCACCTCTCCGCCGACCGGCACTGGGCGACCGCGCTGTCCTTCCCGCGCGACTCCTGGGTACGCATCCCCTCCTGCGTACGCGGCGACGGCAGCCGGTCCGCACCCCACCACTTCAAAATCAACGAAGCGTTCTCGCTCGGCGGGAACACCGGCGACATCGGCAAGGCCGCCAGCTGCACGATCAAGACGGTCGAGACCGCCACCGGGCTGCGCATCGACCACTTCGCGTCCCTCGACTTCCAGGGCTTCAAGGGCATGGTCAACGCCCTGGGCGGCATAGAGGTCTGCCCCGAGCACGCCATTCACGACGTCAAGGCCCACCTCAACCTTCAGGCAGGCTGCCAGAACGTTCGCGACGAGCAGGCACTCGGCTACGTCCGCACCCGTTACAGCATCGGCGATGGCTCCGACCTCGGCCGCATCGGCCGCCAGCAGGAGTTCCTGAAGGCGCTCGGCACCAAGGCCCGCTCCCAGCTGACCAGCCCCGGTGCCCTCTACGGCTTCCTCGACTCCGCCACCAAGTCCCTCACCACCGACCGCGACCTGGCCGGGATCAGACCGCTCTACGACCTCGCCGCCACCCTCAAGGACGTCCCCGCCGACCGGCTCACGTTCCTCACCGTGCCGAACTATCCGCGCGAGGCGGACGTCCCCACCGACCGCGCCAACGTCGTCTGGCAATACCCGCAGGCCGGTGACGTCTTCCGCGACCTCGCACACGACCGGGAGATCGACGCCGCCGCCAAGCGGAAACTGACCGCGTCCGCCGCCCACCCCGTCACCGCCGCCTCCGTCCGCGTCCGCGTCCTCAACGGCACCGGCACCCCCGGCCGCGCCGCCACCGCCGCCGCCACCCTGCGCGCCCTCGGCTTCACCGTCACCACCACCGGCAACGCCCCCACCACGGGCCCCACGGCCATCGACCACCCGTCGGGCCTGCGCGACCGGGCCGGGGTCCTGGCCGCGCGGCTTCCCGGTGACCTCACGCCCCGGGAAGCGGCGGAGGCGGTGCCGGGTGAGGTCACGTTGACGGTCGGCCCGGACTTCCCTGCCGACTGGGACGGGTGAGGCGGAACCCGTACGGGCCGGGGCGGCGCCTGCACCCGTACGGGGCGGGCCGCCCGGATTCCCGTACGGGACTGACCGTACGGACCGACCCGTACGGGGCGGGCCGCCCGGCCGGGCCTCAGGGGGCGAAGACCAAGCTGGCCAGGAGCGTATGGACGGCGGTGCCGCCGAGGATGCTCAGCAGCGCGTTGCGGCGCCACAGGTGCAGGCCGACGGTGACGGCCAGCGCGGCCAGCGGGGCGAGGGCACGCGCGTGGGTGACGGGCACGTCGCGCAGGCAGTAGGCGAGGAGGATCACCATGACCCCGGCGGGCATACGGGTGCTGAGGTACCGGACGGTGCCACTGGCGCGCAGCGGGGTGAGGACGGCGAAGGGCAGGGCCCGCAGGCCCCAGGTGACGGCCGCGGCGACGAGGACGGCGGCGACGGCGTAGCGCGTATCAGGCATGGCTCGGCTTCCTGCCGGTGGTGACGTGACGGGCCAGGAGGGCGGCGGTGAACAGGGCGAACGCGGCCGGCAGCATCTCGTCCGGGAAGAGGAGCCGGGCGGCCACCGCGCTGAGCAGGGCGAGCACGGGCGTGGGCAGGTCGCCGCGCAGGTCCCGGACCGCGTCCAGGGCAAGGACGGTGAACATCGCGGTGAGGGCGAAGTCCAGTCCGGTGACGCCCTCCGGGATGAGGGAGCCGAGCAGGGCCCCGGCCACCGCGCTGCCCGCCCAGTACAGGTGCAGGTAGAGCTGGAGCCACAGGATGCGCCGGCCGGGCCAGGCGCGGGCCTGTTCCCCGGTGGTCAGCGCGTACGCCTCGTCGCACAGGGCGAAGGTGCTGTAGGTCTTGCCGAGGCGGCCGGTCACGCGGTGCAGCGGGAAGGAGAGCGCGTAGAAGACGTGCCGGACGTTCACCATGAACGCGGAGACCGCGATGGCCGCCAGCGGGGTGCAGGCGGTGACCAGGCCGATGAGCAGGAACTCGAACGAGCCGCCGAAGGCGACCACCGCGGACAGCCCCGCCCACCACCAGCCCAGCCCCGACTGCGTCACGAGCGCCCCGAAGGCGAGGCCGAGCGGGATGAATCCCAGGCCCGCGCCCGCCGAGTCCTTGAACGCCGCGCGCGCCGGGGACGGTATCGCCGACGGCATCGGCGACGGCATCGGGGACGGCGGTACGGGCGCGGGCCGAGGCGGCCCCTCGGCAACGGCGGCGGGACGTATTTCCATGGCGCAATTTTAGGAAAATGGGCGCCTCATATGATTACCGATCAGCCTCGTAAACTCGCGATATGGGTAAGGAAACGCCACTTGACTCGATCGACCGGGAAATTATCTTTCACCTGCGCCAGGACGGGCGGCTGACCAACGTCGAGCTGGCCAAGCGGGTCGGCCTGACCGCGCCGCCGTGCCTGCGCCGGGTCAAGCGTCTGGAGGAGTCCGGCGTCATCGCCGGGTACCGCGCCGTCATCGACCCGGAGGCCGTGGGGCGCGGGCTGGAGGTCCTGATCGACGTCGAGATCTACGCGCAGGACCGCAAGAGCTTCGAGGAGTTCGAGTCCATCGTGGCCTCCTTCGAGGAGGTCGTGGAGTTCCGCCGCATGTACGGCCGCCCCGACTACTTCATCCGCGTCGCCGTCGCCGACCACGCCGCCTACGAAGCCTTCCTCACCGGCCGCCTCAGCGGCCTGCCCACCGTCCGCCGCCTCGAATCGCACCTGACGATGAAGACGATCAAGACCAGCCCGTAGGGGGCGCCGCCAACACGCCGCACCCGTAAGGGGGGTGGCTCACGGTGACCGCGCGCCGTTTCCGGTGATTGCTCCCCTAGGCTGCGTCGGCGGGGTCCCGCCCGGCCTTACGGCGGCCCGCACCGGGGCGGCGACGACGCGAGTGGGGGCGCCTCCAGGGCGTCTACGGCGAGGGCTGGGAGGCCATCGACGACCGCCGCTCGACGTACCGGCGCACGGTCCACGAGGTGCGGTGACCGCCCGGCGCGCCCCCGCCACGCCGTACGCCCTCCGGCGCACCACGTGACGCCGCACGCCCCCTGACACACCGCACACCCTCCAGCGCACCGCGCCGCGCCGCGCGTCCCTGAGACCCAACTCCCTTATCCCTTACGGGGACTGGCTTCGTCCCTTACGGGGGACTGGCTACCCGTAAGGGAGAGGTGTCGGGGCCTACACTCTCCCGCCATGCCCGTCCAACAGACCTGGAACTCCCTCCCCGCCGACGTTCACGCGGCGGTCCGCGCGCAGACCGGCGCCGTCCACCGCGCCGACGACATCGCCGACGGATACGTCAGCCAACTCGCCACCACGCTGGACACCGAAAGCGGCCGCGTCTTCGTCAAGGGCCTCCGCCATGACTACGCCTTCGCCTGGAATCAGCAGCGCGAGGCGGACATCGCGTCCCACGCCGCCCCGCTCGCCCCCGCCGTGCGCTGGCGGATCAGCGCGGGCGACTGGGATCTCCTCGGCTTCGAACACCTCACCGGCCGCGGCGCCGACTACGGCCCGGACTCCGCCGACCTGCCGCTCCTCGTCGACGCCCTCGCCACCCTCGGCGACCTCCGCTGCCCGGATGTACGGACCGAGAACGCGGTGGACCGCTGGGCCCACCACCTCGACAACCCCGCCGACGGCGCCGCCTTCGCCGGCCCGGCGCTGCTGCACACCGACCTCAACCCCGCCAACGTCCTGATCGACGGCGCCGCCCCGGCCCGCCTCGTCGACTGGGCCTACGCCACCCGCGGCGCCGCCTGGATCGACCCGGCCTGCTGGATCGTCTGGCTCATCCACTCCGGCCACCCCGCCCACCAGGCCGAACAGTGGGCCGCCAAAGTCCCGTCCTGGTCCACCGCCCCCAAGCGCTCCCTCGACCTCTTCGCCACCGCCCTCTCCGGCTACTGGCACACGATGGCAACGGAGTACCCGAACCCGATCACCTGGAGCCTGCGCGACGGGGCGGCGGCGTGGGCGGCACTGCGACGAGATAACTGACAGGGAGGGTCCCTGAACCCGCCGTTCGCGCCGTGGCCGGGCAGCTATCAGGAAGCCTCCCTGAACCCGCCTACCGTCCCCCACCCACATCCACCCCGACCAACGGCGCCCCGAACCCCTCCCACAAACCGACCGGCCCCGCGCACGACGGCCCCGTCCGGCTCGCCAGTCGCAGGAGCCGCACCGGCTGCACCATCCACTCCACCCACGTCGTGCCGCAGTCGAGCGTCAGCCCGCACGCCGCGCCGAGGCGCAGCGCGAGCGCCGCCTCGGTTGCCTCCGGCCCGTCCACCACGCGCCGAACGCGGTCCCGTTCCCACGGCAGGCAGCCCTCGCTCAGCCGCCGCGCATCGTCGGCGATATGGCAGACAGCCGTGGCGGGGCTTCGTACCGCGGCGGACGCCCACGAGGCGACGGCCTCGAACTCCCGCGAGCGGTACACGTACCGCTCACACCAGTAACCGGACGTGACGAGTCCCCGCTCCGTCACACGCCGCTCCACGCCACCGCCCCCTGCCTCCGCCGCACGCGGAGCCGGTCCCCGGCAGCGGGCCGCTCCGGACAGGCGGCGACCGTGTAGACGCACCCGTGCGCGTCCACGGCCCGTACGGTGACGGCGACCCCGGCCGTCAAGGCGTCCCGTGCCGCGTCCTGCTCGACGGGGTCCGTCAGCCACTCCCGTAACGCCCCGTCGTACGGCGCGCCCACCTGCTGCGCAACCTGTACCGCCCGCCGCCGCATCCAGGCGATCGCGCCGCCTGGGGAGTTCGACACCCATCCGCCGAGCGGAATCTCCCCGACGTCCGGGCGCCGGGCCGTGGCCCGCACCCGGTAGGCGACGAGTTCCGGCCGTTTCAGAGGGCCCGGAGCGACGGCCCCGGCATCTCCGCACGCGGGACGGCCATCTCCGCCCACACCGTCTTCCCGATGACGTGCCGGTCGACGCCCCAGCCGTCGGCCAACGCGTCCACCAGCATCAAGCCACGCCCACATTCCGCATCCTCCTCGGCCAGCTCCTTGATCACGGGCCGCTCCTCGCTCCCGTCCTGCACCTCCAGCCGCAACCGGCCGCCCCCCGCCACCCCGCACCGAACCCCCACCACCGACATCGCGGGCGCCCGCGCCTTCACCGCGTTGGTCACCAGCTCGGACACCAGCAGCTCGGCCACCCCGGCCGCGTCCCGGCCGATCCCCCATGCCCGCAACCGCCGCCGCAGCGCCTCCCGGGCCCGCCCGACGCTGCGCGGCTCCAAGGGCAACCGGCAGAGGAGAAACGGGAGTTGGGTAGCTACGGGGTTGGCAGGTGCGGGCATGGGAGTTCCCTTGAGAGCACGACAAGGAGACCCGCCACGCCCCCTACCGCAGAGCGTGAACAAGGTGACACCTACCGTGACAGCACGACATTCTCTGACGCAACCAAGGCTGGGGAATTAATTCCTGTGAGTGACAGGCCCAACCATGTTGCACGCTGAAGTCGCCTCACCGCAGACTGTGCACCGTGCTCAAGGAAGGTCAGAAGTGACGAGTCAACAGACAGGCGCCGCGCGGAAATCCACGGTTTTGGGCAGGAAGCTGGGTGGAGAGCTGCTGAAGCTCCGTGTTGCCCAGGGACTGACTCAGCCACAGGCCGCACAGCATCTGACCGCCACACAAACGAAGGTCGTCAAGATAGAGCGCGGCGTCGTGCCCGTACGTGATCCGGACCTTCACGCACTGTGCGACTTGTACGGCCTGGAGCGTCCCGGGCCCGCTCGCGATCGGCTGCTGGCGCTTGCCAAGGCGGACCGCGAACGCCGCAGGGCAAAGGGCTGGTGGGAGGAGTACACCGACCTCGGCGATCTGCTGGAGTACATCCAGCTCGAAGCCGGAGCTTCCCGGATCCGCACGTTCCAGAACCAGCTCGTCCCCGGCCTCCTGCAAACGCCCGAATACGCCAGGGCAGTCGTGGTGGCCGACGACGTGTGGGAGGACCCTGACGAAGTCGACCAGTTCGTAGCAGCACGAATCAGCAGGCAGGCCCGACTCACGGGCAGCCAGGACCTGGAGCTGTGGGCCGTTCTCTCCGAGGGTGTCCTGCGCCAGCAGGTCGGCGGCCCTGCGGTCATGAGGAAACAACTGGAGCGCCTCCTCGAGGCTTCGGACATGCCGAACATCAAGCTTCAGGTGTGGCCGTTCGAGGCAGCGGCGCATGCGTCGATGACCGGCCCTTTCGTCATCGTGGGCTTCGAGGAACCCGCCGCGCTGGACGTCGTCCACGTAGAAACCGCGGGCTCCCGGTTGTGGCTGGAGCGTGAGGAAGACGCGAACAGGCATCGCGGGCTGTTCGATAGCGTGCGCAGACAAGCGCTGTCCCCCGACGACACTCGCGCCCGACTGGTCAGCTTGATCAAGGAGTACCGGTGACCGCATTCGAGTTCCACAAGTCCAGCTACAGCGGTTCCCAGGGGGAGTGTGTGGAGGTCGCCCGCAACGTCCCCGGAACCACGGCCGTACGCGACAGCAAGCGCCCCACCGGCCCCCGGCTCACCTTCGACGGAGCCGCCTGGGACTCGTTCGTACGGACCCTCAAGGCCGAAGGCGACGCGAACTGCTGAGCATCCCGCTCGCCCCGGAGCCCCTGGCCGTCTCGGAGGCCCCTGGCCGTCTCGGAGGCCCGGGGCTCCTTCGCTGGAATGAGCCCCGGGCCTCAGCGGGCAAGTTCGGGCAAGTAGCTGTTCCGAGGGCACCGGACACGGCACGTTCGAGTGTGGACATCGTCTGCTCTCAGCAAGGAGGACGCCATGGCGCTGCGCAAGCTCGGTAAGGACCCCGAGAGTCCCAGTGGTGGATCGCCCACGATCTACCTCGACGACGTGAAGGACACCTACCTGGTCCAAGGGTTCAGGGTCGAGGACGGCCAGCGCCTGTCCGTGATGGACATCCCCGGCCATGAGACGGTCGTCGAGATCCCCCGGCACATGGTGCAGTTCTTTCTGGAGGTGAAGGGTGCGGAAGACCCCCACGTTTGAGGAACTGTTCCGGGGCTGTCGGCGCTCGGCGGTCCATCTGGAGATGCGGGACGGCTACATGCGGTCGGATCCCGCCTTCATCAGCTGGACGAACGGGCAAGCCATCGACCCCGCCGTGTGCTGGCGGAGCTGGCTCGACACCGTTGGCGCGGCGACGGAGAGAGGAGTGTCGGTGCGGCGCGCCCGTATCGTCTCGGAGCCCGTTTCGGACTACATCCGCTTCGAGCACGCGGTCACGGACGGGCTCAATCTCGCCGCGGGAGAGGACGTCGGCTGGCTGCCGCGGCGGCAGGCGACGGATCTGGCGCTACCCGGCAACGACTACTGGGTCTTCGACGGCAAGGCGGCGCTCGTCAACCACTTCGACGGTGACGGTGATTCGCTGGAGCACGAATACACCGAGGATCCGCGCCTCGTGTCCTTCCTCGCCACGGCATTCGAAAGCGTCTGGGAGCGAGTTGTGCCACACGACCTGTATCGGTTGGTGTGACGGCGGGGACGATGTGAGGAACTGTGTCCCATCCGCCTTCCTCCTCCGCCGTCAAGGAGGCTCGGATTTCCTTCGGCCGGCGTCTGCGCGATATCCGGAAAGAATCGGGGATCACTGCGCGGGCGCTGGCCGCGCGCGCAGGCTGGCACGAATCCAAGTGCTCGAAGATCGAAAGCGGGACCAGGCCGCCGGCGGCGACGATCACTAGCCCTGCCTCGTCGGCTCCGGCGAGGGAAGCGTCCCTGCCTCGTCGGCTCCGGCGAGGGAAGCGTCCCTGCTCCGGCCTGTCCGGGGCAGGGACGCGGCATGTGAAGGCCCGCCCCGCACACGCGGTTGCGTACCAGCCGTGAGGGGTCAGACCAGAGAAACAATCGCGCACACTCCGGCGATGCAGGCGCCAATTGCGCAGATGACGTTGCGGGTGAGACGTGCGCGGGGACCAGGCGTGCACGGTGCAGCCCCCAGCCGTGGGGTGCCCCGCCACGGAAAGGTGCCGGTGGTGAGGTAGGGAACCGAGTAACCGGCCACCAGCAGCCCCATACCGGCGGCCAGCCCTGGCATACCGATGTGTTGGCGTCCCTCGGCCACCGAGAGCGCAGCGACACGGCGAACCGCCACACGGTCGCCGGCCCGGTACTCGTCGTCCAGGGAGCTCACCTCGTCCAGAAGCGTTCCGTCCGTGGCGTGCACCGGTCCGAAACACTTCTTCTGGCCGTCGTCCCGCCCCACATCCCGGCACTCCTCGACGGTCAAGGTGCCCGGCATCCCCGCGTACCCGAGCGACGCGGCAACGCTCACCAGCCCGAGAGCCGTCATCCCGAAGCCGGCGGAGATCACCACACACGCGAGCATCCGGTTCAGCGAGGCGAACCTTCGGCGGGGAGCTCCTGGTGCGGCTGGTGTGTGCGTTGCCGGCGGGGGAACCTGCACGGTGAGTCCTTGGGATGGGTGAGAAGTGGGTGACGGGACCGTGCTCAGCCGCAGGCGGGGGCGGCAGACGAGGGTCCGGGTGCGGGAACCGTCGTAGCAGCCCCTCCGGGCCTGGCGCATCCCGCTTGTGCGGATTCCCGCCTCACCTCTCCCGCGGGCAGTGCGGCCCGCTCCGATCCACGCCTACGCATGGTCCGGAGCGGGCCGTCACCGCGAAACCCACAGGAAGCCTCCCTGAAAGCTCTCTCCCCCCAACCAGCCGTCCCGGTCAGACCGGAGGCTCAGTGGACCGGAGGCTCAGTGGACCGGAGGCTCACTCCTCCCCCTCCAACTCCCCCTCCGTCTCCAGGAACGCCTCGCGCAGCGCGGCCAGCGTCTCCGCGTCCGGCTTTTCCCACATGCCGCGGGACTCGGCCTCCAGGAGGCGTTCGGCGATGCCGTGGAGGGCCCAGGGGTTGGCTTCCTGGAGGAAGGCGCGGTTTTCGGGGTCGAGGACGTAGGTCTGGGCGAGCTTGTCGTACATCCAGTCGGCGACGACGCCGGTGGTCGCGTCGTAGCCGAAGAGGTAGTCGACGGTGGCGGCCAGTTCGAAGGCGCCCTTGTAGCCGTGGCGGCGCATCGCCTCGATCCAGCGGGGGTTGACGACCCGGGCGCGGAAGACGCGGGACGTCTCCTCGACGAGGGAGCGGGTGCGGACCGTCTCGGGGCGGGTGGAGTCGCCGATGTACGCCTCGGGGGCCGTGCCCTTGAGTGCCTTGACGGTGGCGACCATGCCGCCGTGGTACTGGAAGTAGTCGTCGGAGTCGGCGATGTCGTGTTCGCGGGTGTCGGTGTTCTTCGCGGCGACGGCGATGCGCTTGTACGCGGTCTCCATCTCGTCGCGGGCCGGGCGGCCCTCCAGGCCGCGGCCGTACGCGTAGCCGCCCCAGACGGTGTAGACCTCGGCGAGGTCGGCGTCGGTGCGCCAGTCGCGGGAGTCGATGAGCTGGAGCAGGCCCGCGCCGTACGTACCGGGGCGGGAGCCGAAGATGCGGGTGGTGGCGCGGCGTTCGTCGCCGTGGGCGGCGAGGTCGGCCTGGGCGTGGGCGCGGATGTAGTTGTCGGACGCGGGCTCGTCCAGCCCGGCGGCGAGCCGTACCGCGTCGTCCAGCAGGCCGATGACGTGCGGGAACGCGTCGCGGAAGAAGCCGGAGATGCGGAGGGTGACGTCGATGCGGGGGCGGCCCAGCTCCTCCGGGGCGATCGGCTCTAGGCCGGTGACGCGGCGGGAGGCGTCGTCCCAGACGGGGCGGACGCCGAGCAGCGCGAGGGCCTCGGCGACGTCGTCCCCGGAGGTGCGCATGGCGCTGGTGCCCCAGAGGGAGAGGCCGACGGAGGTGGGCCATTCGCCGTTGTCGGAGCGGTAGCGCTCCAGGAGGGAGTCGGCGAGCGCCTGGCCGGTCTCCCAGGCGAGGCGGGACGGGACGGCCTTGGGGTCGACGGAGTAGAAGTTGCGGCCGGTCGGCAGGACGTTGACGAGGCCGCGGAGCGGGGAGCCGGACGGGCCCGCAGGGACGAAGCCGCCGTTCAGGGCGTGCACGGAGTGGTCGATCTCGGCGGTGGTCCCGGCCAGGCGGGGGACGACCTCGCGGGCGGCGAAGTCGAGGATCGCGGCGACCTGTTCCGGCTGCCCGGCGGCCACCTCGGCGACGGCGGACGGCGCCCAGTCCGCTTCCTCCATCGCCTGGACCAGCTCCCGGGCGCGCTCCTCCGCCGCGTCGGCCGTGGTGCGGGTCGCGGCGGACTCATCCAGGCCCAGCGCCTCCCGCAGGCCGGGCAGCGCGGACGTACCGCCCCAGATCTGCCGGGCGCGGAGGATCGCGAGGACGAGGTTGACGCGGGCCTCGCCGGCCGGGGCGGCGCCCAGGACGTGCAGACCGTCGCGGATCTGGGCGTCCTTGACCTCGCAGAGCCAGCCGTCGACGTGCAGCAGGAAGTCGTCGAAGCCGTCGTCGTCGGGGCGGTCCGCAAGGCCCAGGTCGTGGTCGAGCCTGGCGGCCTGGATGAGGGTCCAGATCTGGGCGCGGATCGCCGGGAGCTTCGCCGGGTCCATGGCGCTGATCTGCGCGTATTCGTCGAGGAGTTGTTCCAGGCGGGCGATGTCGCCGTACGAGTCGGCGCGCGCCATCGGCGGGACGAGGTGGTCGACGAGGGTGGCGTGGACGCGGCGCTTGGCCTGGGTGCCCTCGCCGGGGTCGTTGACGAGGAACGGGTAGATGAGGGGGAGATCACCGAGGGCGGCGTCGGGGCCGCAGGCGGCGGAGAGGCCCGCGTTCTTGCCGGGCAGCCACTCCAGGTTGCCGTGCTTACCGAGGTGGATCATGGCGTCGGCGCCGAACCCGCCGTCGTCGGCGGAGGCGGCGATCCAGCGGTAGGCGGCCAGGTAGTGGTGGGACGGCGGCAGATCGGGGTCGTGGTAGATCGCGATCGGGTTCTCGCCGAAGCCGCGCGGCGGCTGGATGAGGATCAGCAGATTGCCGCGGCGCAGGGCGGCGAGGACGATGTCGCCCTCCGGGTCGCGGCCCGGCTTGTCCGCGTGGCTGCGGTCGAGGAACATCTCGCCGGGCGGCGGGCCCCAGTGCGCCTCGACGGTGTTGCGCAGCTCCTGCGGGAGCGTGGCGTACCAGCGCTTGTAGTCGGCGGCGGGGATGCGGACGGGGTTACGGGCGAGCTGTTCCTCCGTCAGCCACTCCTGGTCGTGGCCGCCCGCGTCGATGAGGGCGTAGATCAGCTCGTCGCCGTCACCGGAAGCCAGACCCGGGACCTCCTCGTCGCCGAAGTCGTAACCCTCGTCGCGCAGGCGGCGCAGGAGGGCGACGGCGGAGGCGGGGGTGTCGAGGCCGACGGCGTTGCCGATGCGGGAGTGCTTGGTGGGGTACGCGGAGAGGACCAGCGCCAGCTTCTTGTCCTGGGCCGGGATGTGGCGCAGGCGGGCGTGGCGGACGGCGATCCCGGCGACGCGGGCGGCGCGCTCGGGGTCGGCGGCGTACGTCGGCAGGCCGTCCTCGTCGATCTCCTTGAAGGAGAACGGGACGGTGATCAGGCGGCCGTCGAACTCGGGGACGGCGATCTGGGTGGCGGCGTCCAGCGGGGAGAGGCCCTCGTCGTTCTCCTCCCAGGCGGCGCGGTTACCTGTCAGGCAGAGTGCCTGAAGGATCGGCACGTCCAGGGCGGCGAGCGCGCCCGCGTCCCAGGACTCGTCGTCGCCACCGGCGGACGCCTCGGCCGGCTTGGTGCCGCCCGCGGCGAGGACGGTGGTGACGATGGCGTCGGCCGGGCGCAGCGCGTCGATCAGCTCCGGCTCGGGCGCCCGCAGCGAGGCGACGAAGAGCGGCAGCGGGCGGCCCCCGGCCTCCTCGATCTTGGTGCACAGCGCGTCGACGAAGCCGGTGTTGCCGCTCATGTGGTGGGCGCGGTAGTAGAGCACCGGGATGAGCGGGCCGTCGATGTCCTTACGGGCCGTGGGCCGCTCCAGCTCGCCCCAGGTCGGCGCGGGCTGCGGCGGTGCGAAGCCGTGGCCGGTCAGCAGGACGGTGTCGGAGAGGAAACGGGCGAGGCGGCCGAGGTTCTCGGGCCCGCCGTGCGCAAGGTAGGCGTGCGCCTCGGCGGCGGTGCCGACCGGGACGGTGGACGCCTCCATCAGCTGGGCGTCCGGGGCTTGTTCGCCGGTGAGGACGACGACGGGGCGGTGCTGGTCCTCGGCGAGGAGGAGGTCCAGCCCCTCCTCCCAGGCGCGGATGCCGCCGAGGAGGCGGACCACGACGAGGTCGACGCCGTCGAGCAGCGCGGGGAGTTCGGCGAGGTCGAGCCGGGCCGGGTTGGCGAGCCGGAACGGCACGGGGCCGCCGGCGGCTCGGGCGCTGAGGAGATCGGTGTCGGAGGTCGACAGCAGCAGAAGCATGCGAGCGCAGAGCCTTCCTCGGGGTATCCGCGCCCCGGGTGGTTCGTTGGACGGCGGGAGTTCCTGACTCACCCGGCAGGTGCCGGGCTCACAGTGGCGGGACCGCGCCGGACTCTCACCGGGCTTCCTCCCATGTCGCCGTCTCCGGCGTCGGCGGGCCGGACGACCCACCGGAGTGAATGGTAAGGGCTGATGCGCTGGCAGGGGAGGGGGGCTTGGGGTCGGGGAGCGGGTGGCGGGCCCAGGCCGGGCCCCGGCCCCTGCGGGGTGCCCGTACGGGATCGCGGGCGCCCCTCCCCGTGGCCCGTACGTGGCCCGTACGTGGCCCGGCTCGCCGTGGCCGTCCGGGGCGACGTCGGTATGCTCGCGGCCATGCCGCCCTCCCCCTCGAACCGGCCCCCCGGGGCCCAGCCGCCGCTGCGCGAGCGCGGTGACGCCTGCCCGGGAGCGCTGCGACCGCACGCGGCGGCGGACGGTGCGCTGGCCCGCGTACGGGTGCCCGCCGGGGAGTTGACGGCACGTCAGGCAATGGCGTTGGCGGACGCGGCGGAGCGGTTCGGGGACGGGGAACTCTCCCTCACCTCGCGCGGGAACGTGGAGTTGCGCGGCCTCGGCGACGGCTGCGGCGACGACCTGGCCGCCCTGCTGGCCGACGCCGGGCTGCTGCCCTCCGTACGCCATGAGCGCGTCCGCAACCTCATCGCCTCACCGCTCGCCGGAATCGACGGACGCGCCCCCGCCGACGTGCGGCGGTGGGCCCGTGAGCTGGACGAACTGCTCTGCGGGCAGGAGTGGACGGCGCGGCTTTCGGGCCGCTTCCTCTTCGTGCTGGACGACGGCCGGGGCGATGTGGCGGGCCTCGGCGGGGATGTGACCTTGGTCGCAGAAGCCGCAGAAGCCGTCGCAGAAGTTGCAGAAATTGCAGAAGTCTTCGCAGAAGCCGCAGAAGTTGCAGAAGTTGCAGAAGTTGCAGAACCGGGGGCGTCCGCTCTCCTCTTCCTCGGCGGCCCTGGTGGCCCCGGTGGCCCTGGTGGCTCCGGCGGCCCTGGTGGCTCCGGCGGCCCCGGCGACCCCGGTGGCCCCGACAGCCCCGACAGCCCCGACAGCCCCGACGACGGTGTCGGGCCGGCCCTACGGATCCCCGCCGCCCACGCCGCCCGGGCCGCGCTCGCCGCCGCCCGGGTCTTCCTCGACGCCGTCGACGCGAGCGGCAGCGGCGCCTGGCGGTTCCGGGATCTGCCGGGGGGCGCGGCGCCGACCGTGCGCGCCGTCGGCGAGCGGCTGCGCGCCGACGGGATTTCCGCCGTGTACGTGCCGCCCGGCGACGTCCCGGCCCGGCCGGAGCGCGGCGCGCCCACCCCGGCGCCCGGCCTCGTCGAAGGCCCCGGCG
This sequence comes from Streptomyces sp. NPDC059080, assembly GCF_042739975.1. Lineage (NCBI taxonomy): Bacteria > Bacillati > Actinomycetota > Actinomycetes > Kitasatosporales > Streptomycetaceae > Streptomyces > Streptomyces sp. NPDC059080. The sequence goes on along the minus strand of NZ_JBHYGX010000055.1, from coordinate 23,935 downwards.
GGCGCCGCGCGCTGAGCGTCCCGGCGCCGCTGGGGCGGCTGACCGGCGCGCAGTGGCGCCTTCTGGCCCGTACCGCCGCCGAGGGGGACGGCACGCTCCGGCTGACCCCGTGGCGCGGCGTCCTCGTCCCCGGGCTGTCCGCGCCGGTGGCCGCCGCCCGGCTGCGGGAGTGCGCGGACGCGGGCCTGGTCACCGACGCGGACTCGCCCTGGCACCGGCTCGGCGCCTGCACCGGGCGCCCCGGGTGCGCCAAGTCCCTGACCGACGTACGGGCCGACGCGTCCGCCGTGGCGACGGCCCTGGGGCGCGCCACCGCGCTGCCGGTGCAGTGGTCCGGCTGCGCCCGCCGCTGCGGCCACCCGCACGGCACCTGGATCGACGTCCTGGCGACCGACGGCGGCTACGACGTCAGCGTGGTCCGGCCGGGGGCGCCACCCGAGCCGCTCGCGGCGGGCGCCACCGTGCGGCAGGTCGCGGACGCCGTCGCGCCCGGGATGCCCCCGGCGGCCCCCGGCACCACGCCGTGACCGCCACCGGGCCGCGCCCCGGGCCCCGGCCCCGTTAGCGCGTACCCCACCCCGATTCAGCATCCCGATTCAGCACTCCGATGCAGCACTCCGATTTCTCCCGCCCACCACCCACCCACCACACCGAGGGCACCGTGTTCGACTACGAGAAGGACGGGGCGGCGATCTACCGCCAGTCCTTTGCCACCATCCGCGCCGAGGCGGACCTCGCGGGGCTGCCCGCCGACGTCAGCCGGGTCGCGGTCCGGATGATCCACGCCTGCGGCATGGTCGACCTCGTCCGCGACCTCGCCTACTCCCCCGGCGTGGTGGCGAGCGCGCGCGCCGCGCTGCGCGCCGGTGCGCCGATCCTGTGCGACGCGAACATGGTCGCCAGCGGCGTCACCCGCAAGCGGCTGCCCGCCGACAACGAGGTGGTGTGCACCCTCGCCGACCCGTCGGTGCCCGCGCTCGCCGCCGAGATGGGCACCACCCGCAGCGCCGCCGCGCTGGAGCTGTGGCGGGACAGGCTGGACGGCGCGGTCGTCGCCGTCGGCAACGCCCCGACCGCTCTCTTCCGCCTCCTGGAGATGATCGAGGAGGGCGCGCCGCGGCCCGCCGCGGTGCTCGGCATACCCGTCGGCTTCATCGGCGCCGCCGAGTCCAAGGACGCGCTGGCCGCCCACCCGTCGGGTCTTGAGCACCTGGTGGTGCGCGGGCGGCGCGGCGGCAGCGCCATGGCCGCGGCCGCCATCAACGCCCTGGCGAGCGAGGAGGAATGAGCGTGCCCGAGCAGCAGTCCGGTGCCCGGACCCCGGGCCGCCTCTACGGCGTGGGGCTCGGCCCCGGCGACCCGTCCCTGATGACCGTACGGGCCGTGCAGGTCATCGCGGAGGCCGACGTGGTGGCGTACCACAGCGCCCGCCACGGCCGGTCCATCGCGCGTGCCATCGCCGCCGGGCATCTGCGCGCCGACCACATCGAGGAGGCACTGGTCTACCCGGTGACCACCGAGTCGACCGACCACCCCGGTGGCTACCGCGGTGCGCTCGACGACTTCTACGAGGAGGCCGCGGCCCGGCTCGCCGCGCACCTCGACGCGGGCCGCACGGTCGCCGTGATCTCCGAGGGTGACCCGCTCTTCTACGGCTCGTACCAGCACATGCACAAGCGCCTGGCGCACCGTTACCCGACCGAGGTCGTCCCCGGCGTGACCTCGATCAACGCGGCCGCCGCGCGGCTGGGCAGGCCGCTGGTGGAGGCCGACGAGGTGCTGACGGTGCTGCCCGGCACGCTCCCCGAGGAGGAGCTGACGGCGCGGCTGGCCGCCACCGACTCCGCCGTCGTCATGAAGCTGGGCCGCACCTTCCCCGCCGTCCGGCGCGCGATGGAACGCTCGGGCCGGCTGCCGGAGGCCCGTTACGTCGAACGCGCCACGATGGCGGGCGAACGGACCGGGGCGCTGGAGGACGTCGACCCCGCGTCCGTGCCGTACTTCTCGGTGGCGGTGGTGCCGAGCCGGGTTGCGGAACGGGACGTCCCCGGAGACGTGTCCGGGGCGCGCGGGGAGGCAGCACACGCCCCCGGCGACGTACCCGGCGACGCGCCCGGCACCGTCTCCGGCGATGTGGTCGTCGTCGGGACCGGACCGGCCGGGCCGCTGTGGCTGACGCCGGAGTCGCGAGGGGCGCTGGCCGCCGCCGACGACCTCGTCGGCTACACCACCTACCTGGACCGGGTCCCGGTCCGCCCCGGTCAGCTGCGGCACGGCTCCGACAACAAGGTCGAGTCCGAACGCGCCGAACTCGCCCTCGACCTGGCCCGCCGCGGCCGCCGGGTCGCGGTCGTCTCCGGGGGCGACCCGGGCGTCTTCGCGATGGCCACGGCCGTCCTGGAGGTCGCCGCCGAGGAGCGGTACCGCGCCGTGCCCGTCCGCGTGCTGCCCGGCGTCACCGCCGCCAACGCCGCGGCGGCCAAGGCGGGTGCCCCGCTCGGCCACGACTACGCGGTGCTCTCCCTCTCCGACCGCCTCAAGCCCTGGGAGGTGATCGCCGAACGGCTGCGCGCCGCGGCCGCCGCCGACCTCGTCCTGGCGCTCTACAACCCCGGTTCCCGCAGCCGCACCTGGCAGGTCGGCAAGGCCCGTGACCTGCTGCTGGAACACCGTTCGCCGGACACCCCGGTCGTTTTGGGCCGCGATGTCGGCGGCCCCGAGGAGTCCGTCCGCACCGTCCGCCTCGCCGATCTCGACCCCGCCGAGGTCGACATGCGCACGATCCTGCTGATCGGCTCGTCGCAGACCCGTACGGTACGGCGCACGGACGGCACCGCGACCGTGTGGACGCCACGCCGGTACCCGGAGGGGTGAGCCCGGGTCCGTATCCGGGAGGATTCGGGGTCGGGTGAGGGGTGAACGCCGGTGGATACGGGGGACGTTACGGACGAACGGCATCGCGGGGCGGCTCCCGGACATCCGTACGGGCCCGCTCCCTCCGAGGCGCTCCCCGCGAGGCCGGTCCGCCAAATTGACCGAACTGTCGGCTGTTGTCCACGGACGGGTGGCACATTGTTGCTGTGCGCCTCCCGCCCCGGGGCGGAGGCCCACCGCCCCCGCCCCGGGAAACCGCGCGCCCGCCATGGGCGACGGCGGGGTGTGCCCTTGCCATCACGGCGCAGAACAGATGAAGTCGGAGAACCATGACCAGGTCTCACTCATGAGCCGTCGCACACGGCGCAGCCGCACCCCGGCCACCCCCTGCCCCTCCTGCGGCGGCACCGACCTCCTGTGGGAGGACGAGGGCGTCTACGGCGGCGGCGAACTCCTGTGGTGGTGCGCCGACTGCCTCCATCAGTGGCATGCGAGCGATTACCCGCAAGCGGGGGCGCCGATGCCCCATGGCCAGGGGCCGGGGGCCGGCCCTGGCATGCCGGTGCCGGGGCCCGGGACGCCGGTACCCGGCTCGTACGGGGAGGCGCCGGGCGTCAACCCGTACGCGGAGGACGCGGCGGGGGCTCACCCGGAGCCGTATGCGGGCAGGGCAACTGTCCCGGCCCAGGCGCAGGTTCCGGGTACGCCGGGCATCCATCCGTATACGGAGGGCACGGCGTCGCCGAACCCGAACCCGAACCCGAACCCGTACGCGGACGGGCCGAGTGCGGCCTCCGGTGCGGCTTCGGTGCCGTGGCCGGGTGTGGGTCCGGATCAGGGTCCGGGCGCTGGCCCCGTACGGGTCGCGGCACCGGGCCTCGTTCCGGCCCGGACCGCTCCGGCCCAGGCCACTCCGGCCCAGGCCACTCCGTCCCGGGCTGCTCCGGCCCAGGCCGCTTCGCATGTCCCGCTGCCTGGCCCCGCACGGGAGTTGCCCGCTGCGGAACCGGCCGCCCTGGCCGCCCCGGCTGCGCCGTCTGCTGACGAAGCGGCTTCGGGGCCCGCTCCGGCGGCACGCTCGGCCCTTCTTCCGGCCTCGCCGGAGCCGATGACGCCCCTGGAGCCCACGGTGGCCCCGGAGTCCATGGCGTCCATGGCGTCCATGGCGGCCATGGCGGCCACGGAGTCCATGGCGTCCATGGCACCGGAAGCCGTGGCGTCACCCGGAGCCCCGGCGCTCCCCGGACCGACGGCGTCCCCGGAGTCTCCGGCAGCCCCTCGTCCCACAGCAGGCCCGTACCTCGCCCCGCCGGACCCGTCCGCGCGCCTCTTCATGGCCAGCCCCCCGGCGTCGGAACCGGGCCCCGCGCTGCCGGAGCAGCCCCGCCCCGCCGAACCGGCCGACCGCACCAGGCAGATCGGCCGCACCGAGGAGGCCGATCAGCCCATCGGCGCCGGCCACCTCGCAGGCGCCGACCAGCCCGCAGGCACTGACCGACCCGTAGGCGCAGAACGGGTCACAGGCGCCGAAAGGACCACCGAAAGGACCACCGCCACCGAACGGGCCGCCTTCCCCGTCCTCTCCCGCCCCCCGTACGGGCTCCCCGCCCCGCTCCCCGCCCCCTCCACGAACGGCAGCACCTCGCTGCCGCTGCCCCCGCTCTCGCCCGTCACAGAGGACGGCGGCGGGGCGCCCCTGCCGGTCGGTGACCCGTCGTCCGGCTCCCCGTCGGCCGGTCTCGCGCCGCCGCAGGCCGTCACCGCCATCGCCGGGCCGCAGCCCGCCCCCGCCGCGCCGCCGTACCTCGACACGCCGCCCGGGCCGCCGCAGCCCCCGCAGGCCGCCGAGGCACCCGCCAGGCCGCAGCCGCCGGCCGGTCAGCCGTTCGCCGCGCCACCGGCGGCGGGTCAGTCACCGGTCGGCCAACCGGCGACCGTCGCCGAACGCACCATGCACGCGGCCGGGTTCCTCCCCCTCGTGCCCTGCCCCGGTGCGTACGAGCCCTGGCCGTGCCGCTGTACGCAGTGCGGCCGGGAGGTCACCCCGACGTACCGTCAGGTCCGCGACGAGGCGTTCACCTGCGCCTGCCGCGGTACGCGACGGCGCCGCCCCGCCCGCAAACGCTGACCGCCCGACGGCGAGCGGACGGGCCGCCCGTCAGCCCAGCCGCTCCCGCAGCCACGCCACCGCCTCCGCCGGCCCCGGCACCGTCTCCACCCCGACGGGCGCCGGGGGGCGGGTGACCAGCACGACGGGCACCCCGGCCTCCCGCGCGGCGGTGAGCTTGGGGGCGGTGGCGGCGGCCCCACTGTCCTTGGTGACGAGGACGTCGATACGGTGCGCCGCCAGCAGAGCCCGTTCGCCGTCGAGGGTGAACGGGCCGCGGTCGAGCAGCGTCTCCATCCGCGGCGGACGGGGTCCCTCGGGCGCGTCCACGGACCGTACGAGGAACCAGAGGTCGGTGAGGTGCGCGAAACGGGCGAGGCCCATGCGTCCGGTGGTGAGGAACACCCGGCGGCCAAGCGCGGGCAGCGCGTCCGCCGCCTCGTCCAGCGACGCGACCCGATGCCATACGTCACCGGCCTGCGGGGCCCACCCGGGACGCCGCAAGGCCAGCAGCGGCACCCCGGCGGCAGCGGCGGCCTGCGCCGCGTTCGCGCTCATCGCCTCGGCGAACGGATGCGTGGCATCGACCAGCACATCCACCGCATGCTCCCGCATCCAGCACACCAGCCCCTCGGGCCCGCCGAACCCCCCGACCCGCACCTCCCCCACAGGCAACCGCGGCGCCGCCACCCGCCCGGCCAACGACGACGTGACCCGCACCCCGCCACCCGCGTCCGCCCCGACCATCCCGGCAGCCAGCTCACGCGCCTCGGAGGTGCCGCCGAGGATGAGGACGTGACGGGGCCCCGGGGCGGCAGGATCAGTCATCGGTCCGGGGTCCTTCGGGTTCATCGGGTTCATCGGGTTCATCGGCAGCAGAAAACGCCTTGGAAGGGTACGGGAGGGGCAGTGTCCCCCCGGGCCGGTCCCTGGGGCCAGGCTCCTTGGGCGCTATTTCGACCAGTAGGGGTCGCGGAGGTCGGGCGTGTAGTCCGAAGCCCCACTGGGAGCCTTGGGGAACGAATCCCCCTCTTCGCCGGCGATATCACCACTGGGGCCGGACGATACCGCGCTCACCCCGACACTGATATACACATCGCCGGAACCGCCGACGTCAATTTTCGCAATACAGCCGTCCGACGCTTCGCTCAGAAGCGATGGCCTGCCATTGTTCTGCTCCTTTGCCTCGAAACCCTTCTCCTCCCAGCGGCGTGACACGATCTTGAGGAGCTCCTTCTTCTTCCCCTCCGATACCTGTGTGCGCAGATGACGCTGCCGACTCACATCCATCTCGCCATTCGCATCGTTGGTGAATGAATTTCTACGCTCCGACATGTGCGCGGGACCGTCACGCCACCGAACGCGAGGACGAATCCCTGCCAACGTATCGTCCAGTACGGAATCAACACGCTGAAGCGCCTTATCCACCGTGGGATAAGCAGCACCCCCGCTTCCCGGGATAAGCGAGCAACCGGAAAGGACAGTAAGAGAAAAAATAGATGCCAGAGCACCACGCCAGACCCTACGAGAGAACATGAATCTCACCTCCTCTCCTGAAGAGAAACCTTCTCCGGCTGGCCAGCAACGATAGTCCCGATATTCCCCAAGGAGGCACCACCGTCCGGGTCCTTGAAGTAGTTCGAATGCGAGTGAAGTTGTTCACCATCCGCGACACCGAATCGATTTCCGCCAAATTCTTCGCTGGCGGGATCCGTTCCGAACCAGAGTCGGTGCGGATCTGCCCAGTGCGCGATGGCACCGCCAATGGGGCCACCGACGATCGTGCCTGCAACTTCGCTCTTGGAGGATGCGTGGGTGACCGGATCGTTCTCTGCTGCCCCGACCCAAACGTGCCCCTTTCCGACCCCGAGATCCTCTGCCTTCTCGGCTCCCGTGCCAGGGCTCCCTACAAGAACGATGTCGTCAACGGGAATTCCCCCCGGACGCTGTGCCGCCTGCCCCACCGTAAATGAGCCATAACTGTGCCCAATTGCCGTGACGTGTGGTCGGCTCCCCTCGTGAGTCGCCTGGACCCCGTCCATGAAGGCACCGAAATCTGCACCTCCGCGCGCGCCTTTCTCCTCATGGGAGACTGCGTCAACATCCTGAGGCGCGTCGTAGCCAAGCCAGACGATCGAGGCGGTCTTGTGGTTTGCGTCAGCGTGGCTCGCAGAATCCCAGACACTCTTGGCCCGATCTCCGTCTTCGCCGCCAACATCCGACATCGTGGTACTGAAGCCCGGCACATAGGCGGAGACATTGTCTGCAGTGTCGGGATTTCCATACGACAGGATGGCCCGCCCCTGCCCCTCGGCCGCGATACCCAGAAGCAACGGCTCGGGGACTTTCCCATCATCTCGGTCGAGACGGTCCCTGATGGCGCGGAACCCCTTCTGCTGCTCGGCCTGCTCCTCCGAAATGGGCGTACCAGGCGGGTGAGCGTCGATCAGCCGGTCAAGGTTGACGCGATTTGCATCGTCGCGAGTTTCGGAGGGAATTCCGTCGAGGTTCCCGATCACGTCGGGATTCAGCGCCAGCTGCTCGTCCCGCTCCTCCTGGCTCAGGCCCTGCCACCAGTCGTTGACCTTTTTCGGGTCCGTGCCCTGATGTGGAGCAGTATTGAGGCCGAGCGCCGTACCCGCGATCTGGGAGATGTCGGACGCGTCCCGCTGGGATTCCAGGCCGTCGACCTTCAGTCCACGGTCGGCCTGGAGACGCGCGATGGCGATGGAGTACCGTCCGTCGATCTCCTCGACGGTGCGCAGCACTCTGAAGACGCTCTCCTCGTAGTCGCGCCGCTCGACCTCTTCGTCCGGGGTGCCGGCGTCCGGATCGCCCGTCGGAATGGAACCCTCGTCCTTGTAGAGCACTTCTCCGCTGGGCAGCACCTTGAAGCCCCTCGCGGATGCCTCGTCAAGCAGTTTGCGGAGCTGCTTCTGCTGCTCCTTCATTTCGGTGACGAAGCCGTCGATGGTGGTCTCTATGAGCGCGCATTCCTGGGAGCCGAACTGGAAGTTCTGTCCGAGGCGGTCCAGACGTTTCTGCGCGGTGTCGGCCGCATCGCCGGACCAGTCACTCTTCAACGGGCGGCGCATGTAGGTGTCGACACGGTCCTGGTAGCCGCCGAGGCGGTGTGCGGACCGCGCCCATTCCTCTTTCGCGCCCTCCAGGGCGGAAAAGCGGAGGTCTTGGATTTCCCGCAGAGTGGGCATCGGACATCATCCGAACGGGCTGTTGTGACGCGACTGTGCCGCGGGGAGGGCCACGGCCGGACTTTCGGAGCGCTGGGTGAACGACCGCGCGGTGTTGTCGTCGTTCGTCTCGTAGTTGTCCGCAGATTTCCGGAGGGATTGTGCGACGTCCCCGCATTCGTTTCGGACGTCGCCGAGCCTGGCCTGCCAGGAGTGCTGCGTCCGCATGAGTTGCTGGGCGAAGGAGAACCCCTCGGCCTGTCCCGGCAGACCTTGGTGATGCGCATTCAGTGCGCTGATGGCGGAGGCCACCCCGGACTGCATTTCCTCGCTCTGGCCCGCCGCGGTGCGCAGCGTCTTCGGCTGCACATCGGTATCCGGCACAACAGCCCCCCGTTTCCCCGTTTTTCCACGCAGTATGAGACAGCCAATCACCCTAGGTGATGCGTGCAGGTGGCACGCTTATGGGAGGTGATTCGGCCGATGGCAGGCCGAAAGGGAGCGATGGATCCGCCCGGTGCCGGGCATTCCGGGCGTTCGGCGCCGCGGCCGTCCCGTACCCAACCCGGCTACGGCGCCGTACCGCGTGGCAGGGAACATGGACGGGCGGCTCACGGTGCCGCATACCGATGGATCGGGTGGTGAAAGGGCAGGTGGCGACGGTGAGTGCGTCCGGCGCGGGTCCGGCGGAGCCCCAAGGTCCGGCGGAGCCACAGGGCCCCGGGAGCCAGCCACCCCCCGCAGGCGGCCGTAGCGCTCAGCTCGCGCATACCGGTCTGCGCTCCGGCTGGACGACCGGGGCATGTGCGACGGCGGCGAGTGCCGCGGCGTACACCGCGCTGCTGACCGGGGAGTTCCCGGATCCGGTGCGGATCACGTTGCCCAAGGGACACACGCCGTCGTTCGCGCTGGCCAAGGAGGAGTTGGCCGCGGACCGGTCGTGGGCGAGGGCGGCGGTGGTGAAGGACGCGGGGGACGATCCGGACGTGACGCACGGTGCGCTGATCCGGGTGACGGTGCGGGAGCTGACGGCCGGTTCGGGGGTGGTGTTCCGGGCGGGGCCCGGTGTCGGAACCGTGACCCGGCCGGGGCTGCCGCTGGAGGTCGGCGAACCGGCGATCAACCCGGTACCGCGGCAGCTGATCTCCGGGCACCTCGCCGAGGTGGCGGCGCGGTACGGCGGGCGCGGCGATGTCGAGGTCGAGGTCTCCGTCGACCACGGCGAGGAGATCGCGCGCAGCACCTGGAACCCGCGGCTGGGCATCCTCGGCGGACTGTCGATCCTGGGGACGACCGGCGTCGTCGTGCCGTACTCCTGCTCGGCGTGGATCGACTCGATCCGGCGCGGGGTGGACGTGGCGCGGGCGGCGGGGCGGCGCCACGTGGCGGGCTGTACGGGGTCCACGTCGGAGAAGGTCGCGGTGGCGCTGCACGGGCTGCCCGAGGACGCGCTGCTGGACATGGGGGACTTCGCGGGCGCGGTGCTGAAGTACGTACGGCGGCATCCGGTGGAGCGGCTGACGGTCTGCGGCGGGTTCGCGAAGCTGTCGAAGCTGGCGGCCGGGCATCTCGATCTGCATTCGGCGCGGTCGCAGGTGGACAAGGGGTTCCTCGCGGAGCTGGCGCGGCGCGGGGGCGCGGACGAGGCGCTGGCCGCCGAGGTCGCGGGCGCCAACACGGGGCTCGCGGCGCTCCAGTTGTGCGCCGCCGCCGGGGTGCCCCTGGGCGATCTGGTGGCCGCCACCGCCCGGGACGAGGCGCTGGCGGTGCTGCGGGGCGCGCCCGTCACCGTCGATGTGGTGTGTATCGACCGGGCCGGGCTGGTGGTGGGGCGGTCGGCGCCCCGGGGGCCGGGGGCGTAGCACTCCGGGGAGCCGGGGCGTAGCCGGGAGGCAGGGCGCGGCCGCCCGAAGGCGGAACGGGAGGGGGCGCGCGAACGCCAGGTCCCGCCGTTAGAGCGCGCCCCCAGCGCCCCCGCAACCGCCCTGCGGCCGTTCGCGATCCGGCGAGTACAGGTAGCTGTCCCCGAACTGTTCCGCGGCCAGGGTGCGGCCGACGAGGATGACGGCCGTGCGGACCACGCCCGCGGCCTTCACCTGGTCGGCGATGTCGGCGAGGGTGCCGCGCAGGACGAGTTCGTCGGGGCGGGAGGCGAGGGCCACGACGGCGGCGGGGCAGTCGGCACCGTAGTGCGGCAGCAGCTCGGCGACGACGCGGTCGGCGTACCGGGCGGCGAGGTGCAGGACGAGGAGCGCGCCGCTGCGCCCCAGGGTGGCGAGGTCCTCGCCCTCGGGCATGGCGGTGGCGCGCTGGGCGATACGGGTGAGGATCACGGTCTGGCCGACCGTCGGTACCGTCAGCTCGCGCTTGAGGGCGGCGGCCGCGGCGGCGAACGCCGGGACCCCGGGCACCACTTCGTACGGCACGCCCGCCGCGTCGAGGCGGCGCATCTGCTCGGCGACGGCGCTGAAGACGGACGGGTCGCCGGAGTGCAGTCGGGCCACGTCGTGGCCCTCCTCGTGGGCGCGGACCAGCTCCGCGGTGATGGTGTCCAGGTCGAGCTGGGCGGTGTCGATCAGCCGGGCGCCGGGCGGGCACTCGGCGAGCAGTTCACGCGGCACCAGGCTGCCCGCGTACAGGCAGACCCCGCAGGCGGCGAGGGTACGGGCTCCGCGCACGGTGATCAGGTCGGCGGCGCCGGGGCCCGCGCCGATGAAGTGGACGGTCATCGTTCCTCGTTCGTCGGGGAGGTGGGGGAGGTGGGGGCAGCGGGGCTTGAGGGAGTGGGTACGGGGGTGGTCTCCCCGGGGACGGCAGGCACGTCGGCCTCCCCGGGGACAGCAGGCCCGGCGGCCTCCCCAGAGGGCTCGGGCGCAGACGCGCCGCCCCCGGTAGGCACCGGTTTCACCCCCACCCACTGGGTCACCGGCATCGCCTGCCGCCAGCCTGTGAAGCCGCCGACCGGCGTCGCATGGGCGACGGCGAGACGTACCAGGTCACCGCCGTGGCGCCGGTACCACTCCGTCAGCAGGGCCTCGGACTCCAGGGTCACCGTGTTGGCGACGAGGCGGCCGCCCGGGGGCAGCGCCGCCCAGCAGGCGTCGAGCAGGCCGGGGGTGGTGAGGCCGCCGCCGATGAAGACCGCGTCGGGGACCGGGAGCCCGGCCAGCGCGTCAGGCGCGGCACCCCGCACCACCCGCAGCGCCGGTACGCCGAGGGTGTCCGCGTTCCGGGCGATGCGGGCGGCGCGGACGGCGTTCCGTTCGACGGTGACGGCGCGGCAGGCGGGGTGGGAACGCAGCCACTCGATCGCGAGGGAACCGGAACCGCCGCCGACGTCCCAGAGGAGTTCGCCGGGTTCCGGGGCGAGCGCGGAAAGGGTCGCGGCCCGTACGTGGCGCTTGGTGAGCTGGCCGTCGTGGTCGTACGCGTCGTCGGGCAGCCCGGGGACGACCGGCAGCCGTAGTGCGCCCGGTTCGCGGACGCACTCCACGGCGACGACGTTCAGTGGGTCGCCGGGCGGGCGCGCCCAGGTGGCGGCGGTGCCGTCGGCCTGCGCCTCGGCGGGGCCGCCCAACTGCTCCAGGACACGCATCCGGGACGGGCCGAAGCCGCGCTCCCGCAGCGCCTCGGCGATCCGCGCGGGCGTGTCCGCGCCGGACGACAGGACCAGCACCCGGCGCCCGTGGTGCAGCGCCCGCGCCAGGCCCGCGACCGGCCGCCCGACCAGCGAGACGACCTCGGTGTCGGCCACCGGCCAGCCGAGCCGCGCGCAGGCGTACGCGACGGACGAGGGGTGCGGCAGGACCCGCAGCCGGGGGCAGGGCGCCGCCGGGTCGTCCGGGAAGGCGGCCAGCACCTCGGTGAGCGTCCGGCCGATGCCGTGGAACATCGGGTCGCCGCTGGCCAGCACGGTCAGGCCGCGTCCGGCATGGGCGGCGATCAGGCCCGGGACGGCGGGGCGCAGCGGCGACGGCCAGGTGAGGCGTTCACCGGCGCACTCCGGGGGCAGCAGGTCAAGTTGGCGGGCGCCGCCGAGCAGCACGCCCGCGGAGCGCAGCGCGTCCCGGGAGGCGGGCGCCAGCCCGTCCCAGCCGTCGGCGCCGATCCCGACGACGGTGAGCACGGGCGGGACGGGTGAGGGGAGCGGTGAAGGGGATGCCAGGGAGGTCACTGCCGAGTACCTCGAACCTCGGAAGCCGCCGGGCGGCCGGTGGGGGAAGGGCGGCCGGGCGGCCGGGACGTCCCCGCACTCTACTGAGCGCCCGGCTTGCCCCGGCCGTCGGGGAGGCCCGGGTGGCGCCCTCGGGCGAACCGGGAACCATATACGGCGCTTCGGTCCCGGTGTTCTTCACTCGTTGGTTCCGGTGTTCTTCACTCGTTGGTTCCGGTGTTCTTCACTCGTTCGCCCCCGGATGCGGAACACCCGTGGTCTTCCCACACTGGACGGTGGCGGGGGCCCCTGACCGGAAGGCCGGGGCGAATGGACTGGTAGGAGGACTCATGGCATCCCTTGTGCACCGGTACTCGGGTCGGGTGTACCTCGCGGCCAACACCCAGCAGAGGTTCGGCTTCGCCTACACCGTGAACGGGCAGGCCGTCGATCCGCAGCCGCGGAGCTTCAACCGGTTTGCCGTAGGCCATACCGGGTTCGGTGATATCTACACCTACCTCGACCTCGTCGAGGAATCGATGCTCTTCGACGCCAAGAATCAGCCGAATCACGTCGGATGGAATCTGCTGATCAAAACCCGCCAGGGAGCTGCGGACTTCATCGTGAGCGCCATCGGCGTGGATCAGTGAGCGGATAGGCGTGGATCAGAGAGCGGATAAGGAGGTACTCATGCGGGTTCATGTGGCCTACGAGCGAGACGGGTTGATCGTCGCCCTCACGGACGTCGGGGACCAGGGTGGGGGCATCAGCGCCCATCCCCTGCCCATGGATGGCCGTGAGGTGGCCGAAGTGGACGTACCCGACGAGCACGCGAACCTGTCGCTGTCCGAGTTGGCCAAACGACTTCGCGTGGACGTGGAAGCGACGCAGCCCCGGCTCGTCGGCAAGTAAGACCCGGAAGGGCTCGGCAGCCCGGGGCGGTCGGGGCGGCCCCCGCAGCGGGCCGCCCCGCCGCCTCCGTGACGGCCGGAGCCGACGCAGGCATCTCCGCTCCGTCAAGAGCCCCCTGATCTCCACTCAGGGCAGCCCGACATTTCCTGACTGATCCGGAGCACCCTCCAGGGTGGCGCTCCGGCCCCCTTGGGCGGGGCAAGGCCGGGGCCCGCTTCGAGGCTTGCCGGATCGATCCGAGCCGATAAAGTGCAGAAGATCTTCCGCTTCCGCCCGCGCCGCGCACCGGCCCGCGCCCCCACCGCGACCCGGAGCCCGTGCGGTCGGCCGGACGGCTCGTCAGGACCGTTTCCGCGCTCCTGCCCGGCCCCTCCCCCGTACCGACGCCGCCATCGCTCCGAGGACCTGTCCGATGTCACCCCAGATACCCTCCCGCCGTCGGGCAGAGTCTTCGCCGCTCGGTGCCGCGCTGCTCGCCCTGGTGGCCACGCTCGTGATCGCCGGCGGCCTGTGCCTGTGGGCCGTCCTCGTCGCCCCGGAGACCGTCCGCACCGCCCTGGCCTGGGGCGGCTTCGCAGCGGCCGTGGTGGTGAGCGGATCGGTGTCCGCCGCCGTGTACGGGCTGCGGCAGGCCCGCGCGCACCGCGCCCGCGTCGAGGCGGTCCGCGCCGAGGCGGAGCGGCTCGCCGACGAGACGCTGCCCGCGGTCGTCGCGCAGCTGCGCGCGGGCTCGTCCGCCGACACCGCGCTCAACCGGGTACCGCTGCCCACCACCCCCGCCCACCAGCGCGTCGTCCGGAGCCTGGCCGAGGAGGTCGGCCGCGGGGAGCGGATGCGCGCCGCCGCGATGGCCGCCTGCGCGAACGCCGCCGGACGCGTCCAGGCGCTCTCCACGAGCATGCTCGCCGACCTGCGCGAGATGGAGCACCGGCACGGCGAGGAGGTCCTGGGCGACCTGCTGAAGCTGGACCACTCCACGGCGCAGGCCGGGCGCCTCGCCGACTCCATCGCGGTGCTGACCGGCGCCCGTTCGGGCCGCCGCTGGAACAAGCCGATCTCGATGGAGAGCGTGCTGCGCGGCGCCATGGGCCGCATCAGCGCCTACCGCCGGGTCCAGCTGCACAACAGCAGCACCGTCGCGGTCGCCGGGCACGCGGCCGAGGGCGTCATGCACGCGCTCGCCGAGATCATGGACAACGCGACGTCCTTCTCGCCGCCGTCGTCCGCGGTCCACGTCTACGTCGAGGAGACGCAGGCGGGCGTCGTCGTCAGCGTCGAGGACAGCGGTCTGGTGATGGGGGAGACGGCGCTGCGCCGCGCCGAGGCCGCGGTCTCCGCCGACTCCCTGGACCTGATGTCGCTGTCCGGTACCCGTCTCGGTCTCGCCGTCGTCGGCTGCCTGGCCCGCAAGCACGGGCTGAACGTGTCGTTCCGCCCGTCGGCGCGCGGCGGCACCAGCGTCGTGGTGCTCATCCCGCAGCAGCTGGTCACCGAGTCCCGGCCGCTGGTGCGCGAGCCGGAGCGGCCCGTCGTCCCGGACACCGTGCCCGAGTCGCTGACCCGCCCCGCCGGGCCGCGCCACGCGTCGCGCCGTACGCCGTCGGAGTCCGCACCGCGCCACGCCTCCTACCGGGACCCTGCCGAGCCGGTCGCCCCGCTCGCGCCGTTCCCCCCGGAGCCGCCCGAGACGTCGCGACCGCACCAGCCGTCCGCCGCGCCCGAGGCGCCCGCGTCGCGCCCCGCGATCCCGCCGCAGCAGCAGCACCGCCGACCGGCCGCGCCCGCACCGGAGTTCGGCGAGAGCGGGCTGCCCAAGCGCCGCCGGGGCCAGACGCTGGCCTCCTCGTCGCCGGCCGACGGCCCGGCGCCGAAGCCCGCGCCCCGGCCCGCCGCGCCGCGCCCGGCCCGCTCCCACGAGGAGGCCGCGGAGCGGTTCCGCACCTTCCGCCGCGCCGTCGGCCGCGGCCCCAAGGCGCCCGGTGGTGCCCCCGATCCTTCGCAGACCCCCAGCCCCGCTCACCCGGAGGACGAGATCCGATGACGAACACGACCGACCACAGCCTCGACTGGATGCTGGAGAACCTGCTCCAGAAGACGCCCGGCACCCGCCACGCCCTGGTGCTCTCCCGCGACGGCCTGAAGCTGTGCCACTCCCCGGGTCTGACCGTCGATCAGGCCGATCAGCTGGCCGCCATCGCCTCGGGCATCCAGAGCCTGTCGCACGGCGCGTCCGTCGAGTTCGGCGACGGCACCGGCGGCGTCCGCCAGGCGATGACGGAGTTCCACGGCGGCATCCTCTTCATAGTCGAGGCCGGACACGGCGCCCACCTGGCCCTGCTGGCCGTCGAGGACGCCGATGTCGGCCTGATCGGCTTCAACATGAACGAACTGGTCGAGCAGATCGGCGAGTACCTCGCGGCCGCGCCGCGTGCCGAGGGTGGCGGCCGTACGCTCAGCCCGGGGCAGCGGGCATGAAGCGGCTCGGTCCCGACGACGATCCGGACCGGCTCTACACCGTCACCGGGGGCCGCAGCCGGGCCGCCGACGACCTCACCCTCGACCTGGTCACCCTGATCGTCAGCGAATGCGATCCGGCCCCCGGTATGCAGTCGGAGCACGTCCGGATCCTGTCCATGTGCCACCACCCGATGGCCGTCGTGGAGGTCTCGGCGGAGCTGCGGATGCCGGTGAGCGTCGTGCGGATCCTGCTGTCGGACCTGCTCGACTCCGGCAAGGTGACGGCCCGCCACCCCCGGCCCGTCACCGCGGCCCACCTTCCCGACACCGACCTGCTGAAGGAGGTGCTCGATGCACTCCACCGCCTCTGACGGGGGCTCCGGAGCCGCACCGGCGCCCGACGCCCTCGCCGCCCCGTCCCACGCCCCGCTGCGGGCCACCGCGGACAACGGCCTGAAAGTCGTCATCGTCGGCGGCTTCGGCGTCGGCAAGACCACCATGGTCCGGTCGGTCAGCGAGATCCGCCCGCTGAGCACCGAGGAGACCATGACCCGGGCGGGCGTCGGCGTCGACGACCCGTCCGGCGTGGAGACCAAGTCGACGACGACGGTCGCCTTCGACTTCGGCCGCATCAGCATCAACGACCGCTCCGTGCTGTACCTGTTCGGCGCCCCCGGCCAGGAACGTTTCTGGTTCCTGTGGGACCGGCTGTTCACCGGGACGCTCGGCGCCGTGGTGCTGGTCGACACCCGCCGCCTGGACGACTCCTGGTACGCGATCGACCGGCTGGAGTCGCACGGCATGCCGTTCATCGTGGCGTGCAACGACTTCGGCGGGCCGCAGCACACCCTGGAGCAGGTGCGCGAGGCGCTCGACCTGTCGCCCGAGATCCCGCTGGTGGCCTGTGACGCCCGCGACCGCGCGTCCAGCAAGTCCGTGCTGATCGCGCTGGCCCACCACCTCTACTCCCTGTCCGCCCCTCACGAGACCGTGAAGGCCGCCCCGTGACCGAGCAGTTCCCCCCGCCCGGCTGCCCCGCGCACGCCCCCTCCGTCCACCCGTCAGGCGCCGTCAGGCTCTACGGCGAGGGGCTCAGCGGCGACCCGGCGCGGCTCTACCGTGAGCTGCGGCGCACGTACGGGCCGGTCGCGCCGGTCCTGCTGGACGGCGACATCCCCGCCTGGTTCGTCCTCGGCTACCGCGAGGTGCACCAGGTGACATCCAACCCCGACCTGTTCGCCCGCGATTCGCGGCGCTGGCACGCCTGGGAGTCGATCCCCGCCGACTGGTCGCTGATGCCGTTCGTCGGCTACCAGCCGTCGGTGATGTTCGCGGAGGGCGCCGAGCACCGCCGCCGCTCCGGGGCGATCAGTGACGCACTGCTCGCCATCGACCAGTTCGAGCTGCGCGGCATCTGCGAGCGGCTCGCGGACGGGCTGATCGACGCGTTCGCCGGGAGCGGCGAGGCGGACCTGATGGCGGACTATGCGCTGCGGCTGCCGCTGCTCGTCGTCACCGAGCTGTTCGGCCTCGCCGCGACGGAGGTGCCGCAGCTGGTCCGGGACATCTCCGGGTCGCTGGACGAGGGCCCCGGCGCGATCGACGCGCATCAGCGGGTGGCCGCGCGGATGGCCCGGCTGGTGCACGAGCGGAAGGAGCGGCCCGCCGCCGACGTGCCGTCCCGGCTGCTGACCCACCACGCGAAGCTGGCCGAGGAGGAGGTGGTCATCGATCTGCTGGTGGTGATGGCCGCCGCGCAGCAGCCGACCGCCAACTGGATCGGCAACACCCTGCGGCTGATGCTGACCGACGACCGCTTCGCGGTGTCGCTCTCCGGCGGGCGGCGCAGCGTCGGCCAGGCGCTCAACGAGGTTTTGTGGCAGGACACCCCGACGCAGAACTACATCGGCCGCTGGGCGTCCCGCGACACCCAGCTCGGCGGGCGGCGGATCCGCGCCGGTGACCTGGTGGTCATGGGCCTGGCCGCCGCCAACAACGATCCGCAGGTCAGCCCGGACTTCACCACGGCCGGTACGGACAGCAACCAGTCCCATATGTCGTTCAGCCACGGCGAGCACTCCTGCCCCTACCCGGCGCCCGAGATCGCCGAGGTCATCGCGCAGGCCGCCGTCGAGGTGCTGCTCGACCGGCTGCCGGACGTGATGCTGTCGGTCCCCGCCGAGGCGCTGGTGTGGCATCCGTCGCTGTGGATGCGCGGGCTGACGGCGCTGCCGGTGGAGTTCACCCCCGCGTACGCGCCGAGGTGAAGCGCACCGGGAGGGCGTCCAGGCCCCGGGTGAAGATGCCTTCTTCGCGCGGGGCCGCGCCGTCCGCGAGGGCGAGGCCGGGCAGCGCGTCGAGGAGCAGGTTGACGCCGGTCTCGACCTCCGCCTTGGCCAGCAGCGCGCCGACGCAGAAGTGCCTCCCGAGCGCGAACGACAGGTGGTCGGCGGCGGCGGAGAACGCGGTGGTGGCCGCCAGGTCGGTGCGGTGGATGTCGAACGTGCCGGGGTGCGCGTAGCGGCGTTCGTCGCGTCCGGCGGCGCCGATCAGGCAGGTCACGGTGGCGCCCGCGGGGATCGTGCCCCCGGCGATGTCGACGTCCTCGGACGGCTGACGCATGATCATGTGGACCGGCGGGGTGTACCGCAGGGTCTCCGCGAAGGCGGGCGCGATCAGCGACCGGTCGGCGCGCACCGCGGCCAGCTGCTCGGGGTGGCGCAGCAGGTTGTACATGAGGGCGGAGAGCGCCTTGTCGGTGGTCTCGCCGCCCGCGGTGAGCAGCAGGCTGCAGAACGCCTTGATGTCCTCATCACTCATCTGCGCCCCGTCGATCTCCGCGGCGCAGAGCGTGGAGAGCAGGTCGTCGCCCGGGTTCTCGCGGCGGTCGCGGATGACCGGGAGCAGGTACGCGGCGAACTCCTCGCGGGTACGGAGTCCGGCGGCGGCGACGTCGGGGTCCTGGGCGAGGTTGCCGAGGAAGCCCATGATCGCGGTGTACCAGCGGTGGAAGCGGTCGTGGTCGGTGCGGTCGAGGCCGAGCATGTCGACGATGACGTTGATCGGTAAGCGGGTCGCGAACTGCGCGACGAGATCGGCGCTGCCGGTGTCGCGGAACGCGTCGATCAGTTCGCGAGCGTTGCGCTCGATGACCGGCAGGAACGTGGTCTCCAGGGTCCTGCCGCGGAACGCGGGGGCGACCAGCGCGCGGCGGACGGCGTGCTCATGGCCGCTCATCTGGAGGATGGTGCGGCCGTGCACCGGCTCCAGCTGCCAGTCGTAGTTGTCGGTGGTGAACACCGGGTCCTTGAAGGCGCGTTCCACGTCCTCGTAGCGGGAGAGGACGTAGCTGTCGGTGGCCTCGTGGTGGATCAGCGGGAAGTCGTCGCGCAGCACGCGGTAGGCGCGGTGCGGGTCCGCGTGGAATTCGGGCGACAGGATGTCCGGCGGCACTGCTCGGCTCGCGGGCACGGCACACTCCTCGGTAGATGCGTACGACACGTAAGGGCGTGCGGGGATTCCCGCACGCCTGGCGGTCACCCCCATGCCCCCCGCACGGGGCCACAGGCACACCAAAGATCGTCCCGGACCGGCCACTTATCAAGGGCCCCTCACCCCCGCCCCACCCGGAAGCGGACCGTCCCACCCCCCTCACGCGACGCGACCACACCACCCCATTACGCACCTGACCTGCGACTTTACCTATCCCCGAAGGAAGCGGAAGCGGCCCGGCTCCCGCTTTTGGATCTTCCGCCGAACTCTGGGGCGGCCGCCGCGGAACCGGCCGCCGGGGCGGTGCGGACGCTCACGGCGGGCTTGCGGACCCGCCCCCCGGAGCCACTACGTTAGGTAGTCGGTCCGGGTACAAGGAGTGGCGATGGGCATGTTCGAGGCGCGCGGCAACAAAGACGGCACGTGGTACATCGTGCACACCCCTGACGGGCACCTCGCCCATCTCACCTGCCCGGACGGCAGAACCCGCGCCGCCGTCAACATCCCCACGAGGGACGAGGCGGAGGCCGAAGCGGACGCGCTGAACGACGAATACCACTGGGCCGTCCGGGCGGCCGAAACGACGGGAGAGGGCACATGAACTGTCCGAAGTGCGGTGCGATCTACTCGATACAGGCGGGCCAGAAAATCTGCCTGTCCTGCGGTTACCTGGGCGGGCCTGCGTAAACGACGACGGCGGGGCGGCGACGGTTCTCCCG
>NZ_JBHYGX010000055.1:0-4020 GCF_042739975.1 Streptomyces sp. NPDC059080 | reverse complement strand
CCCTCCCTCCGGGCGGGGCGCGCGGGTGCTGCCCCCCCCCCCCCCCCCGCCGTCCCGTTCAGCGGTGGTCCGCCCGCCTCAGGCGCCGAGCGCCCCGCCGCGCACCGCACCGACGAACGCCGCCCACGCCGGCGCCTCGAAAACCAGCGCCGGACCCTGCGGGTCCTTGCTGTCCCGGACGGGGACGAGGCACGGGTGGCCGTCGGCGATCTCGATGCACTGGCCGCCGTCCTGGTTGCTGTAGCTGGACTTCCGCCAGGTGGCCGCGCTCAGATCGATGACTCGCACGAAAATTCCTCCAGGATCTGCTTGATGAACTCCCGTGTCTCGCCCGGGGAAAGAGCCAGATCACGGATCAAATCGTAGCGGAGCTGGAGGCGTTCGGAAGCTTCCGTATCCTCGATCAGTTCGCCGGAATACCCACTCTCCACCCACGCCGCCGTGCGGCCGTCGTGGCCCCGCAGGAACATGACGTCGGTGTTCGTCAGCGCGTGGAATCCCCCCCTGTGCGGCATCGCTTGGATGAACACATTCGGCCGCTCGCCGATCTTCAGCAGGTAGTCCAGCTGCTCCCGCCACTCCCCGGGATTGCGCAGCGACGTACGCAGCACCGATTCGGAGAGGACCGTACGGAAGCGGGGTGCGTCCGCACGCTCCAGCAGCTCCCGTCGCCCTATCCGCGCCTGGACCTGAAGCTCCAGCTCTTCACCCTCCAGACCGCCCGCGGCCAGCAAAGCTCGCGCGTACGCCTCCGTCTGCAACAGGCCCGGCAGGGCGCTCACGGCGTGGTGCCACAGGCTGAGCGCCTCGGCTTCCAGGTTCATGTAGCGCCGGTAGCCCTCGCGGAACTGCTTGGGGTCGCGAACCGCCAGCTCCCAATGCGACAGCAGGAGATCGTCGGTTCCGTAGTAGGTGTCCAGTCCCTGGGCGACCTCCGGGCTGCCGAGCGTCGCACCCGATTCGATCTTCCCGAACAGCGAAGCGTCCCAGCCCAGCGCATCACCCAGCTCGCGGAAGGTGACTCCCTTCTTCAGCCGTAGTCGGCGGACCTCCTGCGCGAACCGCAGGCTCGGTTCCTGACTGCGGCCGGTCACCACTCTCCTCGGTGGCATACGCACCCCTCCCTCGTCTCGTGACGTAACAACAGTGCCACGCAGCGTAGTTGGCGGCCGAAGGCCCCGAAGGCGTATCGGACGACCGCGAGGGGGCGCGTGGAGCGGGGGGACGGCGCGGGCGGAAACGGAGTGCTTCACTCCGGCCGGAGGTTTCCGGAACCACCGCTCTGACCTGCACCTTTGCGCCGTTGGACGGGAATGACAACGGTCACCGATGCAGCCTTTGAAAGACCGGAAAAAGTGCGCTTTGCTGCGCATGAACGCCCCAGGAGAACGACGACCCAGGACGACCCAGGAAGGAGCGCGCCTTGACCGAGCACGCCCACGGGCACCACCCCGGAGAGGGTCGGCCGCACGGCCACCGTCCGGATCACGCCCACGCCCATGGCGGGCACAGCCACGGCCAGGGCGGGCACAGCCACGCGCACACCGTCTCGCCGGACGCCGACCGCCGCTGGCTGCGCGCCGCGCTCGCGCTGATCTGCGCGTTCATGGCGGTCGAGGTGGCCGTCGGACTCGTCGCCCACTCCCTGGCGCTGCTCTCCGACGCGGCGCACATGCTCACCGACGCGGCGTCGATCGTGCTCGCGCTGGTCGCCATGCGGCTCGCCGCCCGGCCCGCGCGCGGCGGCTACACGTACGGGCTCAAACGCGCCGAAATCCTCTCCGCCCAGGCCAACGGCATCACCCTGCTGGTGCTGTCGGCCTGGCTGGCGTACGAGGCGGTGCGGCGGCTGATCGAGCCACCGGCGGTCACCGGCGGGCTGGTGCTGGTCACGGCGCTGGCGGGCGTGGTGGTGAACCTGATCGCGGCGTGGTTCCTCTCCCGCGCCAACCGCTCCAGCCTCAACGTCGAGGGCGCCTACCAGCACATCCTCACCGACCTGTTCGGGTTCGTCGCCACCGCCGTCGCCGGGCTGATCGTGTGGACCACCGGCTTTGCGCGGGCGGATGCGCTGGCCACGCTCGTCGTCGTCGCGCTGATGCTGCGCGCCGGGTACGGGCTGGTGCGCGAGTCCGGGCGGATCTTCCTGGAGGCGGCGCCCGCCGGGGTCGACCCGGACGCGCTCGGCGATCATCTCGTCGCGGCGGACGAGGTCGCGGAGGTCCACGATCTGCACCTGTGGCAGATCACCTCCGGGGAACCCGCGCTCTCCGCGCACATCCTGGTGGCGCCGTCCGGCGACTGCCACAAGGTCCGCCGCCGCCTCCAGGAACTGCTGAGCACCGAGTACGGGATCACCCACGCCACGCTCCAGGTCGACCACGTCGGGGAGCAGGACGCCGACACCGTGCTGCACGTCGGCTCCGGGCCCGCGCCCGAGACCGCCCCCGGTCACGGCCACGGCCACGGCCACTGCGAGGACGCCCACGGCCCGGTCCACCGCCGGGGACCGCACCACCACTGAGCAGCACGGACACCAAGCCACTGACCAGCACGGACACCAGCTTTCGGAGGGGAACGCCATGCTCGAACTGCGTCCGGCCCGCGTCACCGACCACCCAACGCTCGTCCGCTGCGTACGCCACTGGTGGGGCGACTCCCGCACCCCGGAAGAGGCCCGCGAACTGTCCCTGCTGCTGCCGCGCCTCTTCCTCCAGTTCTTCTCCCGGACGAGCCTGATCCTGGAGGCGCCGCCCGGTTCGCCGGCGGACGGTGACGGGGGCGGCGTCCGGGCGTTCCTCGTCGGGTTCCACGCGCCGGAGAACACCACCGACGCGTACATCCACTTCGTCGGAGTGCACCCCGCGCTCCGGGGGCAGGACGTGGGGCGCCGCCTCTACGCGGCGTTCTTCGCGCGGGCGGCGGAGGCGGGGCGTACCGATGTCCGCGCGATCGTCTCGCCGGGGAATGCGGCCTCGCTGGCCTTCCATCGCGCGATGGGGTTCACGCCGGAGGGCGACGGTGACCGGGTCGTCGGCGGTCTGCCGGTGCATGCGGATTACGACGGGCCCGGGGAGGACCGGGTGTGCTTCCACCGGAGGATCGGGGGCTGACGCGAGGCCCCCGTATCGCCCCGTGTACCGCCGCGTGTCGCATCCGGCCCTCTGGCCGCCACCGCACGGGTGAACCGTGGCCGTGCCCCGGTGGAGGCGGGGCGCCGGGCGCGGTGGGCGGTGCTCGGATGGGCGGATGCGAACCCTCCTCCTGAGCGCTCTGCTGTGCACCGCCGCCGCCCTCCCCGGACGCGCGGTGGCCGCCGGGCCCCCGGCGGAACCCGCACCGCCGCAGGTGGCGGTCGAGGTGAGCGACGGCACCGACACGGCGGAGGCGGGCGACCGGCTCGACTACCGGGTCACGATTCGCAACCTCGGTGACGTCCCGCTGCGCGGCGCCCGCGTCGAGGCCCGGCTGCCCGCCACCACGGAGTCCGCCGAGGCACCCGAGGGCCGCGTCACCGCCGACCACACCGCCGTCTGGCACACCGACCTCGACCCGGGCGCCCTCCGCGTGCTGACCGTCAGCGCCACCCTCGGCGACCGCGCCGACGGCCCCACCGCCGCGCCCGGCACGCTCCGCGCCGCCACCACCGTCTGCGTCCACGCCCCCGGCGTCGCCGCCCCCGCCGCCTGCACCGGCGACATCGACGACCTCCCCGAAACCCACGGCGACGCCGCCGGCCACTCCTGGATGTCCTGGGCCTCCTGGACCCCATGGCTGCTCGGCACGGGGCTGCTCGCGGGCGCTGGGCTGTTGCTGCGGGAGCGCCGCCGTACCGCCGCGGCGGCGACCACGACCGCCGCGCCTGCGGCCGGGCCCACCACGGCCCGCACCTGACGGCCGGGGGCGGCCCGGCAGGGGCGCGGCCCTGGGGGGGGGGCGGGGGGGGGGGCCCGCGCCCCCCCCCCCCCCCGGCGCCCGGGGGGGGGCGGCCGGGGGGGGGCCGGGGGGGGGGGCGGGGCG
>NZ_JBHYGX010000054.1:0-39440 GCF_042739975.1 Streptomyces sp. NPDC059080 | reverse complement strand
ACCCGCCCGGCGGGCCCGGCACACCACGTTCGGTGGGCGGGGCCCTCGTGCGTGCGATGGCCGGGCCCTCGTGCGTGCGGTGGCCGGGCCCTCGTGCGTGCGGTGGCCGGGCCGTACGTCGTGACCGGCCGTGACCCGCTCGTACGTGGCCGGGCCGCGCGGCGCCGGTCAGCGGCGGGCCCGGCGCCACGGGGTGCCGAGCAGCAGTGCCCCGCCGAGCAGCAGCACGGTCCCGGCGAAGAGGCCGAGGGCGTTGAGGCCGCCGTGGTCGCTCGCGCCGGTGTCGGCGAGACCGCCCGCGGCGCCGCCCGCCGCGTCCGCGCCGCCGGCCGCGGAGCCGGACGCCCCGCCCGCCGTTCCGGCCGTGCCGCCGGAGGCGCCGCCGGGCCGGGCCGCGGTGTCGAGCGTCAGGGAGGCGCCCGGGTCCTTCTCCGGGGTGCAGGTGGTGGTGGTCCCCAGGGCGTTGACGGTCAGGACGCCAGGGGTCAGCGTCGTACGGCCGGTGGCGCCCGGGGTGTAGGTGCCCTTGAGGTCGGGGATCTCGATGGGCTGCCCGGACTTGATGGGTGCGGCGTTCGCCGGGCCCTCGACCGTGACGGTGCCCTTGTCCGCGCCGCCCAGCGCGACCGCCATCGACGGTTTGACCGAGCCCTTGGGGATGTCCGCGGGGCTGTCCATCACGGACTTGCTGAACTTCACCGTCAGGCCGTAGCCGCCGCCCTTCGCCACCGCGTCGATCCGCACCGGCGAGGTGGCCTTCTTGTCCCCGATCGGCGTCTTGCAGGCGTACGGGACCTGCACCGGCTTTCCCTGGTGCGCGGTGCCGTCGGGTTCGCCACCGGAGCCACCCGAGCTGCCCGAGCCACCCGTGCCGCCGCTGCCGCCCGTGCTGCCGCCGCTGCCGCCGGAATCGGAGCCTCCGGTGGCGGTCCCGCCGTCCGTGCCGCCCGTGGACGTACCTCCGGACGACGCGCCACCGGAGCCGGAGCCGCCGGACGAGGCGCCGCCCGCGGCCGTCCCACCGGAGTCGCCGCCGGTCGTGCCGCCCGAGCCGTCGGTCACCTTGATCGTGACGGCCGGTTTCACCTCCTCCTTCGGGACGCACTTGGTGTCCGTGGAGATCGGCTTGTTGACGTTGATCGTGTACGCGCCGGGGGTCAGCGTCACCTCCCCCGGCTTCTCCAGCCTCAGCGTGCCCGTCATGTCCGACAGCACCATCGGGCTGTTCTTCGGGATCGGCGGATTGCTCCGCGGCCCCTTCATCGCCAGCTCACCCGCCTGCGCCCCGGCCAACTGCACCACGCCGGAGGGCTGCACGGTGTCCTTGTCCAGGTCGAGGATGTCCGGGTTCTTCGAAGCGGCGGTGACCGTCTTCCACACCACTTCGATCTCGTCGCCGACCTTCGCGGTCGCCGGTGCGCTCAGCGCCACCGTGGTGGTGCCCTCGACCGGCGGCAGCCCCGAGATCGGTGGCGGGGTGCACTCCGTCCGGTACGCGGCGTCCGCCGCCCGCGCGGTCGGGGCCGCGGCCACCAGCCCCGCGCCCGCGAGCATCAGCGCGGCCCCGGCGGCCACCCCTACTCTCCTCCGTTGCCTCATCACGATGACCCTTCCCCTGTCGGTGGTGCGGTGGATGTGGTCGCGGACGGTGCGGTGTCCGGGGTGTACCAGGGCAGCGCGGTGGGGCGGTCCGCCGGTGCGGTCCCCCCGTCCGCGCCGCCACGCAGGGTGCGCAGGCGCGCCCGCCACCGGCCCGGCGCCCGGGGCCCGGCGGCCCCATGGGCGGGCGCGGCGGCGCGCGGCATGGGTGCGGTCCGTGGGCGTACGCGGTCGACGACGGCCATGCCGAGGCGGAAGACGGCGGCGGGCACCACCAGGCAGAGCAGCGCCCAGAACAGCGTCACGCCCCAGGGCCGCCCGACGCCCCACGGCTGCTCGACCAGAAGCTTGCCGCCGTACGTCGCGGAGACCTGGTAGTCGCCGTAGGCGCCGGCCGCCAGCTCCACGTCCAGGGCGATGCGGGCCTTCTTCCCGGCGGGCACGGTGCCGCGCCACTGCCGGTCCTCCCACTGGGGCGCGAACACGCCGTGCGCGGCGCCCACCCGGAAGACCGGGTTCTTCGCCGGGACCGGCCCGGTGTTGCCCACCGTGAAGGTCAGCCGCCGCCGCGGCGGCGCGCCGAACCAGGTCAGCAGGTTGTCACCGCCGGTCAGTTCGGGTGCGGAGACGACGGCGAGGCGGGCGCCGGTCTCCTGCTTCGGCAGCGGGGCGACGGGGTGCCCGGCCACCGCGAACGGGACGTCGTCGGCGGCCGCCGGGCCGGTCACGGTCGCCACATGCACCACACAGGGACAGGGCTCGGGCGGCTCGGCCACCGGCAGCGCGGTACGGAACGCGCCCCGGCCGTCGGTGGTGACCGCCCGCCCGTCGCCGTTGGCGCAGGAGTTGGTGCCGCCGATCATGTTCTGGCCGCAGATCAGCAGGGTGAGCAGCGCCTTGGGCCGCCAGCCGCGCCCGGAGACGGTCACCGTGCCGCCGGTCCCGGCCTGTTCGGTGCCGACCTCTGCCGTGGGGGCTCCCCCGGGCGGCGCGGCGGCCGCGGGCGGCGCGTACGGCAGCAGCACCGCGCCCAGGACGAGAACGGCGGCGGCCGCGCGGCGCAGCCGGGCCCGCGCCGCTGCGCGCGTCACGGTCGGTCTCCCACACGTATCAACTCCCTTGCGGCGGGGGCGGGTTGTTCCTGGGACGCAGTACGTCCTGCCCGCCGTCGCCGTCGCCACAGTGCGCCGCCCGCGCCCGCGGCGACGGCGAGCGCCCCCGCGCCGAGCGCGCCCCGGGAGAGGGGTGCGTACCCGGCGCGCGCGGCGGCGTGCGCGCCCCCGGCCGCGGTGACGGTGAGGGTGACGTCGACGGCGTCCAGGACGGGCGGATCGGACCAGGTCTCGGTGCGCCGGACGCGCTGTCCGGGGGCGAGCGCGAGCGGCAACGCGCGGGCCGGGCGCCGCAGCGCGGTCCCGAGGAGGCCGTCGGCGCGTACCGCGAGCCGGGGCCGGAGCACCGTGGTGCCGCGGTTCACCAGCGTGTACCGGATCTCCGCAGCGCCGCCGCGCCGGGCGACGGCGACGTCCTCGACGGTCAGCGCGGCGAGCGCGGGGCCGGTCACCCGCAGATGGACGGGGATGGTCCGCCCGCCCCCGGGGCCGTCGGCGCGCAGGGCGGCAGCGCGCTCCCCTGGTGCGGCGTCCCGGGGCACGGTGACCGTGAACGGCACCGCCGCCCGGGTCCGCGCCGGGACGCGCACCCGCGCCACGGCGGGCGCGAGCCAGGCGGAGGCGTCCGTACCGCCCTCGGCCGGGGCGCCGCGCAGCCGGACGGTGACGGGGTGCCCGGCCGGGTTGGTCACCGCGAGCCGGTCGGTCAGGACGGTGCCGGGCGCGCCCTCCAGGTAGAAGAACGGCCGGTCGGCGCCGGTCGGGCGGCTCCCGGCGCCGGTCGGGCGGCTCCCGGCACCGGGCGCGGGCGCGGCCGCCCAGCCGGGCCGGGCGTCGGCCACCGCGGCGCCCGGAGGCCAGCACGCCAGCGTGGCGACCGTCGCGAGTGCCACGGACACACCGCGGGTACGGAACGGCATCGGCTGCTCCTGGTACTCGTACGCGTACGGAAGGGGCGGCGCGGTGCGGGCGCGCCCCGGGGAGGTGCGGTGCCGTCCGCCCAGGTCAGGCGGAGCGGCGGCGGCCGAGCCAGAGGGCCCCGGCCGCCCCGGCGAGCAGCACGGTGCCGCCGAAGGTGCCGAGGGCGACGGCGGAGTCGGCGGGTCCGGTCTGCGGCAGCTGCCCGCCGGAGCCGGACGCGCCACCGCCCGGGGAACCGCCGGACGCGCCGCCCGACGCGCCGGAACCGCCCTTGGCGTCCAGGGTGAGCGACGGCTTGGGGCTGTTGTCGGGGGTGCAGGTGGTCGTGGTGCCGAGGGCCTTGATGGTGAGCTCGCCCGCCGTGAACGTCACCTTGCCGCTCGCCTTGGGGGTGTACGTCCCGCTCAAGTCACTGATCCTGATCGGGGTGTTGGCGGGGATCGCCTGGTCGTTGGGCGGGCCGGACACCGGCACCGTCCCGCTGTCCGCGCCACCCAGCTCGATGACGGCGGACGGCTTCATGGCGCCCTTGCCCAGCTCGACGGGGCTGGACGAGACGCCCTTCTGGAACGACATCACCAGCCGGTACCCGCCGCCGCTCGGGGTGCCCTTGATGTCGATGGGCGAGACGGCGCCCTTGTTGCCGATCGGTGTTTTGCACTGGTAGTTGACGTCGACGACCTCGGCGTGCGCGGCCGGTGCGGACAGCAGCACCGCCGCTCCGGTCAGCGCCACGGCGACGACGGGCCGGGCCGCGCGGCGGGGGCGGCGGATGGGCGATGCGTGGAAGCGGGCCACCTCTCGTTCCCTTCTCCCGAGTCCAGGGGTGCGGTGGGGCCCGTGCGGACCGCGAGCCCGGCGGCGGGCCCCGTACCGTCCCTGGGCGCCGCCCCTTTTGCTGACGGCGCATCAGATGGGTGGCTCAAGGTACGCCGGGGACCGCGAAGGGGGAAGGCACTGCGCGGGGCGGATCGGGGCGGAACGCACGGAGGGCGCGGACCCTCCGGTCCACGCCCTCATATCCCGGCCGGCGCCGGGCCGCAGGCGGCGCGTGCCGCCCGTCACCGCTCAGGAAGGAGCGGCCAGTTCGGCCCAGACGGTCTTCCCGGCGCCGTCGGCGTTGCGGACGACGCCCCAGTCCAGGCAGAGCCGCTGCACGATGAACATGCCGTGTCCGCCCGGACGTCCGGCGCGGTGCGGGGTGCGCGGCGCGGGCGATCCGGTACCGAGGTCGCCGACCTCCAGGCGCAGCACCTTGGCAGTGCAGCGCAGCCGCAACTCCTCGGGGCCCTCGGCGTGCAGGCAGGCGTTGGTGACCAGCTCGGAGACGACCAGCAGGACGTCCTCGGCGGCCGCGCGCTGGTCCGCGGTGGCGGCCGGCAGCCAGCCCCAGTCCTGAAGGGCCTCACGGGCGAAGTCCCGGGCGCGCGCAACGGCTCCCCGGGTGCCGCTCAGGCGCAGCCTGCGGACCTGGCCGACCGGGGCGGCGGCCGGAGCGGCGGCGGAAGCACCGGCGCTGCCCGGTTCCGGGCCGAGGTCGCCCGGCGGGTACGGCCGGGTGGTGCTCATCAGCGCTTCACCTCACCGATTCGCCTTTTCACGGAAAACGGATAACTGACAGATTCAACGGATTCAGATGTCTCCTGCCCGACCGGACCGTGAGAACACCCACTTCTTGGGCACGGAAGATGTGACGCGGACTACGTGCCCGGAATGCCATCCTCCGGAGCATCCTCCGTCACCTCTCGTCGGCCAGCGCCGCGTCGAGTGAGTCGTGCACCGTGAAAACCGCCTCCGCGCCGGTGATCTCGAATACGCGGGCCACCACGGGCTGCATCGCGACGAGATGGACCCCGCCCCCCACGGCCTCCGCCTTCAGCCGGGCCCCGAGCAGGACGTTGAGTCCGGTGGAGTCCATGAATTCCAGGGGCGCGCAGTCAACCACAAGGCGGGCGTGCCCCTCTGCCACACACCCCTCCAACGCGTCACGCAACAGATCGGCGGTGTGGTGATCCAGCTCACCCGCCGCCGTCACGACCGCGCTGACGCCGTGATGCCGGATCGCGACATGAAGCCGGCCCCGGCTCGCACTGCCGACCGTCCCGCGGTCCATGCGCGCGCACCCCTCTTGCTGTCTCGACGTGGTTTGCCTATGACTGCGCTCAATCGAACCCTACGCCTTCGCTTCACACAGGGGTAACTGAACAATCCGCATATAACGCCAAATACGGGCATCGCACACTTGCCATCTTCCGGCAAAGCCAGGTAGGCGTAGATGCAGACACATTCGCCACGGCCGGCTTCGGAGGCGCCGCACACCGCAGCTTCACGTAGAGGCATCGGCAGCCATATGCCGAGAACGATGGAGGAGACCATGTCACCCCGGCTCGACGAAATGCGCACCGACGACACCCGGCAGCACACCTCGTCGACACCCCCGTCCGACCCGACCGGGCAGATCCCTTCCCAGTCGGCCGCCGAACCCGAATTGGCGGCCGTGCCCGAAATCGAGGGGCTGCCCGAGATCCCGCCGTTCGACGAGGTGGGTCCGGTCGATGCGAGGGCCTTGTCCAAAACCCTCTTCGAGCGGCTCGAATCCCTCGAAGAAGGCACTCACGAATTCTCCTACGTCCGTAACACCCTGGTCGAACTCAATCTCGCGCTGGTCAAGTTCGCCGCCTCCCGGTTCCGTTCCCGCAGTGAACCGATGGAGGACATCGTCCAGGTCGGCACGATCGGCCTGATCAAGGCGATCGACCGTTTCGAACTGAGCCGCGGCGTCGAGTTCCCGACGTTCGCGATGCCGACGATCGTCGGCGAGATCAAGCGTTTCTTCCGCGACACCAGCTGGTCGGTGCGCGTGCCGCGGCGGCTGCAGGAACTCCGCCTCGACCTCGCCAAGGCCGGTGACGAACTGGCGCAGAAGCTGGACCGTGCACCCACGGTCGGCGAACTTGCCGAACGCCTCGGTATCTCCCGGGACGAGGTCGTGGAAGGCATGGCGGCGAGCAACGCGTACACCGCGAGTTCGCTCGACGCCCAGCCCGAGGAGGACGACAGTGAAGGCGCGCTGGCGGACCGCATCGGCTACGAGGACCACGAGCTCGAAGGCATCGAGTACGTCGAATCCCTCAAGCCGCTGATCGCCGAACTCCCGCCGCGCGACCGGAAGATCCTGTCGCTCCGCTTCGTCGCCAACATGACCCAGTCCGAGATCGGCGAGGAGTTGGGCATCTCCCAGATGCACGTCTCCCGGCTGCTCTCGCGCACCCTGGTGCGGTTGCGCAAGGGTCTGATGATCGACGAGTGAGATTCCGCGGTCGCCACCGGTCCACCGGCCGGTGTCCGCCCGCGCGAAGGAGGGCCTGCCCCGGGTGACTCGGGGCGGGCCCTCCTTCGTATCCGGAGCCCCAGGGCCCCTCTACCGCTGTCTCAGGCCACCCGGACGCCCTTGCGCCAGACGCCCGACACCAGCGGGACGCCGGGCCGGTAGGCGAGGTGGACGTGGGAGGGGGCGTCCAGCAGCGTGAGGTCGGCGCGCGCGCCGGGGGCGATCCGGCCCACGTCGTCACGGCGCAGCGCCCGCGCGCCGCCCGCCGTCGCGGCCCACACCGCCTCGTCCGGCGTCATCCGCATGTCCCGTACGGCGAGGGCGATGCAGAACGGCATCGACGAGGTGAAG
The DNA here is from genome assembly GCF_042739975.1 of Streptomyces sp. NPDC059080. NCBI lineage: Bacteria > Bacillati > Actinomycetota > Actinomycetes > Kitasatosporales > Streptomycetaceae > Streptomyces > Streptomyces sp. NPDC059080. The sequence goes on along the minus strand of NZ_JBHYGX010000054.1, from coordinate 32,126 downwards.
GACGAGCCGGGGTTGCAGTCGGTGGAGAGCGCGACGGTCACCCCGGCGTCCAGGAGGCGGCGCGCGTCGGGCCAGGCGGCGCGGGTGGAGAACTCCGCGCCGGGCAGCAGCGTCGCGACGGTGGCGGAGTTGGCGAGCGCGTCGACGTCGGCGTCGGTGAGGTGGGTGCAGTGGTCGGCGGAGGCCGCGTCCAGCTCCACGCCGAGCTGCACGCCGGGCCCGTAGGACAGCTGGTTGGCGTGGATACGGGGCAGCAGACCGCGCCGCTTGCCCGCGGTGAGGATCGCGCGGGCCTGGTCGCCGTCGAAGGCGCCCTTCTCGCAGAAGACGTCGATCCACCGGGCGTGCGGGGCGCAGGCGTCCAGCATCGGGCCGGTGACGAGGTCGACGTAGCCGGCCGGGTCGTCGGCGTAGTCGGGCGAGACGATGTGCGCGCCGAGGTAGGTGACCTCGTCGGTGTGCTCCCCGGCGATGCGCAGCGCGCGGGCCTCGTCCTCGACGGTCAGGCCGTAGCCCGACTTGGTCTCGAAGGTGGTGGTGCCCTGGCGCAGCGCCTCGGCCAGGTAGTGGGCGACGTTGGCGGAGAGCTGTTCGTCGGTGGCGGCGCGGGTGGCGGCGACGGTGGTGCGGATGCCGCCCGCCTCGTAGGCGCGGCCCGACATCCGGGCGTTGAACTCCTGGGTGCGGTCGCCGCCGAACACCAGGTGGGAGTGGGAGTCGACGAAGCCGGGCAGCGCGGAGCGGCCGCCCGCGTCGACGGCGTTGTCAGTGGCGGGTGTTTTGCTGGACGGACCGACCCAGGCGATGCGGTCGCCGTCGATGACGACGGCCGCGTCCTGGATCAGACCGAGGGGGCCTTCGCCGAGGGAGGGGTCGTTGGTGACGAGCTGGGTGAGATGGGTCAGTGCGGTGGTGGTCATCGCGGTGGTGTTCTCCTTCGTCCGCTGGGGGCGCGTCAGTCGCTCGTGCGCACGGCGGCGACGGCCGCGGCGAGTTCGGTGGGGGCGTCCGGTACCAGCGTGTGCACGCCGTCGCGGACGATCTGCCGGCCGCCGACGACGGTGTGCCGTACGTCGGCCGCCGTCGCGGCGAATACCGCGGTCTCCGCGGCGAGCCGGGGCAGCGGGCCCGCGGTCCGTACGGAGTCCAGCGCGATCGTGGTGAAGTCCGCGAGAGCGCCGGTGGTCAGGGTGCCCGCGTCGTCCCAGCCGAGGGCGGCGTGCCCGTCGGCGGTGGCGGCGCGCAGCAGCGCCGCGGCGGTCCAGTGGCCGCGGGCGCGGGTGCGCAGCCGCTCGTTCAGCTCCATGGCGCGGGCCTCTTCGAGCAGGTCGATGACGGCGTGGCTGTCGCTGCCGAGGGAGAGCGGGCTGCCGCTCTGCTGGAGGCGGGCGGCGGGGCCGATGCCGTCGGCGAGGTCGCGTTCGGTGGTCGGGCACATGCACACGCCGGTCCCGGCGCCGCCGAGCAGGCCGATGTCCTCCGGGGTGAGGTGGGTGGCGTGCACCGCGGTGGTGGCGCGGCCGAGGACGCCGTGGTCGGCGAGGAGGCGGGTGGGCGTGCAGCCGTGCGCCTCGTGGCAGGCGTCGTTCTCCGCGGTCTGCTCGGAGAGATGGACGTGCAGCGGGGCGCCGCGCTCGCGGGCCCAGTCGGCGACGGTGCCCAACTGCGCGGCGGGCACGGCGCGTACGGAGTGGATCGCCGCGCCGATGCGGGCGTGCCCGTCGCCCCTGAGGGCGGCGGCGCGCTCGGCCCAGGCGTCGGCGGTGCCGTCGGAGAAGCGCTGCTGGTGCGGGGCGGGCGGGGTGCCGAAGCCCGCGGAGAGATAGGCGGTGTCGAGGAGGGTGATGCGGATACCGGCGTCGGCGGCGGCCGCGATCAGCGCCTCTCCCATGGCGTTGGGGTTGGCGTAGGCGCCGCCGCCGGGCCGGTGGTGAAGGTAGTGGAACTCGCCGACGCAGGTGATTCCGGCGAGCGCCATCTCGGCGTAGACGGCCCGCGCGAGGGCGTGGTAGCTGTCCGGGTCGAGGCGGGCCGCGGTGTCGTACATGACCTCGCGCCAGGTCCAGAAGGTGCCGGAGCCCACCTGCACGGTGGAGCGCAGCGCCCGGTGGAAGGCGTGCGAGTGGGCGTTGGCCAGGCCCGGCAGCGTCAGCCCGCGCAGGGCGACCGCACCGGGCGGCGGAGTGGCGGTGCCGGTACGGACGGCCGTGATCCGCCCCTGCGCGGTCTCGACGGTCACGCCGGGCTCGGTGTGGGTGCCAAGCCAGGCGTGTTCCAGCCAGTAGACCGTCGCGCCCTGCGGCGAGGGGCGTCCGGGGGTCGCGTCCCGTGGCGCCGTTCCGTGCGGCGTCGTGTCCTGCGGCGTCATGTGCACGCGAGACCTTCCAGTACGTCGGCGAGTGCGGTGACCCCGGCGACGCAGTCGTCCTCGGCCGCGGTTTCGGCGGGCGAGTGCGAGACGCCGGTCGGGTTGCGTACGAACAGCATGGCGGTCGGGACCGTCGCGGAGAGGATGCCGGCGTCGTGTCCGGCGCCGGTGCCGAGGACGGGTACGGGGCGCCCACCGCCGGAGCGGGCGAGCAGGGTGCCCAGCTCGTCGCGGAGGGCGTGCCCGAATTCCACGACGGGGGTGAAGGATTCGCGGACGACGCGCAGGTCGACGCCGTCCCGGGCGGCGCTCTCCTCGGCGGCGCGTTCGATCTCCTTCACGACGGTGTCCAGGACGTCCTGGTCGGCGGCGCGGGAGTCGAGCCAGCCGCGGACGAGCGAGGGGATCGCGTTGACGCCGTTCGGTTCGACACTGATCTTCCCGAAGGTGGCCAGGGCGCCCGCGGTCCGGGCGGCCTCCCGCGCGGCGAGGACGGTCCGGGCGTAGCTGAGCATGGGGTCGCGGCGGTCCTCCAGGCGGGTGGTGCCCGCGTGGTTGGCCTCGCCGTGGAAGTCGAACCGCCAGCGGCCGTGCGGCCAGATGGCGGAGGCGATGCCGACCGGGTCGCCGGTCAGGTCGAGGGCGCGGCCCTGCTCGATGTGCAGCTCCACGAACGCGCCGATCCGCGCCAGCCGGTCGCGGTCGGGGCCGATCGCGTCGGGGTCGTATCCGGCGCGCTCCATCGCCTGCGGCAGGGTGATCCCGTCGGCATCGCGCAGTTCGCGGGCGTCCTCGGGCGTCAGGGCACCGGCGCTGAGCCGGGAGCCGACGCAGGCGAGCCCGAAGCGGGCGCCTTCCTCGTCGCCGAAGTTGACGAGAGCCAGCGGCGCGGTGAACTCCGCTCCCCTGCGGCGGAGTTCATCGAGTGCGGCGAAGGAGGAGACGACGCCCAGCGGGCCGTCGAAGGCGCCGCCGTCCGGCACGGAGTCCAGGTGGGAGCCGGTGACGACGGCCGCGCCGGGGGCGACCTCGGTGTACGAGCGGACGCCGAGCCAGGCCCACTGGTTGCCGTTGCGGTCCAGTTCGTAGGCGAGGCCGCGGGACTCGGCCTGGGCGCGGAACCACGCGCGGCAGTCGACGTCGGCGGCGGTCCAGGCGTGGCGGCGGTAGCCGCCGGAGGAGGCGTCGCGGCCGAGGGGCCGCAGCTCCCGCCACATGGTGTGGAACGACGCGGTCTGACCGGTCATGCGCGCACTCCCGTCGTGGGGTCGGCGGCGCCTTCACGCGGTACGGGGCGAGGTCCTGGCACGGGTGCCTCCCGGCATCGATTGGATCGGGATATTCACATATTGGCTTCGCTGAATATGGCTAGTCAACAGCACGAAGGGGACGGCGGCGCCCGCGACCGAACCGGGCTCACGCGAAGATTCACCCCCCTTTTGACTTTGGAGCGCTGCTTGACTTTGGAGCGCTACGCGTCCGGCGAGGCCGCCACGACCTACACCACCGCCGCACCCATGTGGATCTTCGTCGCCAGCTGGGGCCTGCCCCCCCCCCGGACTGGATCTTCTGGCTGCTGACCGTGGCGTACGTCGTCCTGCTGGCTGCTGACCGTGGCGTACGTCGTCCTGCTGGGCACACTGATCACCTTCGCCGCCCGCCGCGCGCGGGTCCGGCTGCACCGCTCGCGCCACACCTGGCGGTCGGCCGTCTCCGGACTGGCCGGTGCGGTGATGTCGTTCACCACCCTGCTGCTCTCGGGCGCCCTCGCCCGGAGCCGAGCGGCGCCGGGGTCGCGTAACAGCTCGGTGACCGGTCCCCGGACACCTGTGGCGCCGTACGGCATGACGATGATGGAGTGGCGATATGACTGGCCTCACCACTGGTTCTCCGACCGTTCCGGGCCTCACGGACCGGGACCGTGCCGTACGGGCAGCCGTCGAGCGGGGGCTCGTGAGCCCCGCCGCGCCCGTCGCCGGGCTGCTGGATGTCGCGGGGGTGCGGCGTTCGGCGGCCGAGCTCCGTTCCGCTTTCGCCGAGTTCACCGACGCCGGGGTTCCCGTCCTGCACGCGTTCGCGGTGAAGGCGGCGTCTCTGGTGCCCGTGCTGCGGCTGCTCGCCGACGAGGGGCTGGGCTGCGAGGTGGCCAGCCCCGGGGAGCTGGCGCTGGCCCGCGCGGCACACGTCCCGGTGCGGTGCACGGTGCTGGACTCGCCCGCCAAGACCCCCGCCGAGCTGCGGGAGGCCCTGGCACTGGGGATCGCGGTCAACATCGACAATCCGGAGGAGCTGGCCCGCGTCGATGCCCTGGTGGGGTCGGCACCGACCGGCGCCCCGCTGGGGCTGCGGGTCAATCCGCAGCTCGGCGGCGGCAGCATCGGCGCGATGAGCACCGCCACCGACACCTCCAAGTTCGGGGTGGCGCTGCGGGACGAAGGAGCCCGCGAGTGGGTGGTGCGGGCCTACCTGGACCGCCCGTGGCTGACCCGGCTGCACGGTCATGTCGGTTCGCAGGGCATGGCGTTGCCGCTGATGGCCGACGGGGTGCGGGCCCTGTTCGACCTCGCCGAGGAGGTCAACGCGCGGGCGGGGCGGACGCAGATCGACACCCTCGACATCGGCGGCGGGCTACCGGTGAACTTCTCCTCGGACCGGGTCACGCCCACGTACCGGGAGTATGTGGAGGTGCTGCGGGAGCGGGTGCCGGGGCTGTTCCGGGGGCGGTACGGGCTGGTGACCGAGTTCGGCCGGTCACTGCTGGCCAAGCACGGCACGGTCGTGGCGCGGGTGGAGTACGCGAAGTCGGCAGGCGGGCGGCCGATCGCGGTCACCCACGCGGGAGCGCAGGTCGCCACCCGGACGGTGTTCGTCCCGGACGCCTGGCCGCTCCGGGTCGCCGCGTACGACGCGCGGGGGCTCCCCAAGGAGGGGCCGCCGGTCGCCCAGGACGTCGCCGGGCCGTGCTGTTTCGCGGGCGATCTGGTCGCCGAGAACCGCCCGTTGCCCCTCCTGGAGTCCGGCGATCACGCCGCCCTGCTGGACACCGGCGCGTACTACTTCTCCACCCACTTCGCCTACAACTCACTGCCCCGGCCCGGGGTTTACGGCTACACGGCGGACCCGTCGGGCGCGGTCCGCTTCGCGACCGTCCGTACGCCGCAGACGCTGGAGGAGCTGACGGCGGAGAGCGGCGGCGGACACGGGGAGGAGTTGCGCACGCTGCGGTGAAGGGGCCTCGGCCGGGCCGAGGCGGGCGAGCCGAGTCGGGCGAGCCGGGCCGGCCGGACCACGCCGCCAGGCTGTGGCTGCGCGGGCCGCACCTGACCGGGCCGGACCGATCGCAGCGCCCCGGACCGGGCCACACCGGCCCGGCCGCGCACCAGGCAGCGCCACCGGGTACGCGGAGCGCCCCACCCCGCGCCACCCCATCCGCCCCGCCAACGCCGAGCCGATCCCGATCCCGCTCGGCGGCCCGGGGCCCGAGCGCGGCGCCGGACATCAGCAGGCCACCGGCCGCGGGCAGGGCGAACGACGAGCCGACGGCAGCCAGGAAGGCGAGCAGCAGCCACCAGCGGTGGGACCGGCGCCAGGTCTGGGCCCCTCAGTCCACGAACAACCCCCGGGCCGCCGCCTTGGCGTCGAACTCCTCCAGGCGGGCCTGGGCGTCGGGCAGGGCGTCGCACATCGCCTCCAGCAGGACGCGGCCCAGGAGCATCGGGGCGCACACCGTGTCGAAGGCCAGGCCGGTGCCGACGGGGGCGGGCAGCAGCAGGTCGGTGTGGCGGGCGACGGGGGCGAAGGCGCTGTCGGCGACGGTGACGACGGTCAGCCCGACGGCGCGGGCGTACTCCAGCGCCTCGACGACCTCGCGCGGATGGCGCGGCAGCGCGAAGCAGAGGAGGGCGCTCGCCCCGGCGCGCACCGCGGCATCGATGCGGTCGGCGAGGAGGGAACCGCCCTCGTCGAGGAGGCGGACGTCCGGGTGCACCTTGCGGGCGAAGTAGACGAATCCGGCGGCCTGGGCGGTGGCCGCGCGGAGCCCGAGGACGGGCAGCGGCCGGGACGCGGCGAACAGCCGGCCCGCCCGTACGACCGGTTCCGGGTCGGCGAGGACGGCCGCGAGGTGGCGGAGGTTGTCGATCTCCGCCTGGACCGCCTGCTGGTACTCGTTGGCCGCGGCGAGGGTGTCCGGCCCGGTCGGGGCGGTGTCGCGCAGATGGCGGCGGAGCGCCGGGTAGCCGTCGAAACCGAGGGCGACGGCGAAGCGGGTCACGGAGGGCTGGCTGACCCCGGCGAGTTCGGCGAGTTCGACGCTGGAGAGGAACGGCGCGTCGGCGGCGCGGCGCACCATGCAGTGCGCGATACGCCGCTGAGTGGGCGTCAGCCGCCGCCCCTCGAAGAGCCGCTGCAACCGCGCGGCCGCCGCATCACCACCCGCCGCGCCGCCCACCGGAGCCTCGGCCGCCGCATCGCCGCCCGGAGCCTCGGCCGCCGCATCGCCGCCCGGAGCCTCGGCCGCCTTGACCACACCAGCCACACCGGCCACACCAGTCGCACTGGTCGCACCGGCCACACCGGTCACCTCGATCGCCCCCGTCACCCCGGCCGCACCGCCGCCGTTGTCCCCGTCCCCGCTCATCGCCTCTTCCTCCCGGCCCGGTCGGGGGCCATCTCCCGGCCCGGTCGGGGGCCATCTCCCGGCCCCGTCGGGGGCCTTGTCGTCTACCGATCGACTCTACGGAAAATCGGGCGCCGCGACGCCCCGTACGCCTCGCCGCACGCCCGCCTCGCCCCGTACGCACACACTCACGGCCGTACGTCCCCACGACCGCATCCACCTGGACGCACCACCGGGCCGCCCCCCGCATCGGACCGCACCGGACCGGAACCGAACAGAACGGCTCCACGCGCCAGGCCGCACACCGGACCGGACCGCACCGGACCGCACCGAATCGGCGCCCTGCCCGCCTCCTCCTTCACAGACGCCCCACCCCCACCTATTGACGTCCCATTCACTCCACCCTAATTCTGAATGGATTCATACAGGGAGGTGGCGTCCATGGCCGGTGTGGTGGAGAAACGCTCGATCGACGTCGTGCCGGACGAGGAACGGCACGGCAGTGCTTTCAGCCAGTTCACGCTCTGGCTGGGCGCCAACCTGCAGATCACCGCGGTGGTCACCGGGGCGCTGGCCGTCGTCTTCGGCGCGTCGCCCTTCTGGGCCCTGGCCGGACTGCTGGTCGGCAACCTGCTCGGCGGGGCCGTGATGGCGCTGCACTCCGCGCAGGGCCCCCGGCTCGGGCTGCCGCAGATGATCACCTCGCGGGCGCAGTTCGGGGTGCGCGGTGCCGTCGTCCCGCTGGCGCTGGTCATCGTGATGTACATCGGCTTCTTCGCCAGCGGCACGGTGCTGGCCGGGCAGGCCGTCGGGGAGCTGACGCACCTCGGCGACACCACCGGGATCATCCTGTTCGCCCTGGTCACGGGCGTCGCCACGGCCGTCGGCTACCGCCTGATCCATCTCCTCGGCAAGGTCGCCGGGCTGGTGTGCGCGCTCGCCTTCGTCTACCTCGGCGCCCGCCTCCTCCACCAGGCCGACCTGGGCGCACTGCTGCACCCGCACGGCTTCGGGCTGCCCGTCTTCCTGCTGGCCGCCTCCCTCTCGGCCTCCTGGCAGCTGGCGTTCGGCCCGTACGTCGCCGACTACTCGCGCTATCTGCCGCGCCACACCTCGGCCCGGGCGACGTTCTGGTGGACGCTGTCCGGTTCGGTGCTCGGCTCGCAGTGGTCGATGACGTTCGGTGCGCTGGCGGCCGCCGCCGCGCCCGCCGCGTTCGTCGGGCACGAGGTGACGTACATCGTGGGCCTCGGCGGTACCGGGCTGATCGCGTCGCTGCTCTACTTCGTCATCGCGCTCGGCAAGCTCACCATCAACATCCTCAACACCTACGGCGGCTTCATGTCGCTGGTGACCGGCGTCAGCGGCTTCCGCGGCAGCCGCACCCTGTCGCCGCGCGCCCGCACCGCGTACATCTCCGGGATCATGGTGGCGGGCACCGTCGTGGCGCTGCTGGGCAAGGACTCCTTCCTCGCCGCGTTCAAGGACTTCCTGCTGTTCCTGCTGACGTTCTTCACGCCGTGGTCGGCGATCAACCTCGTCGACTACTACCTGATCTCCAAGGAGCGGTACGACATCCCCGCGCTCACCGACCCGCGCGGCCGCTACGGCGCGTGGAACGGCACGGCGCTCACGGTCTACGCGGTCGGCGTCCTGGCCCAACTTCCGTTCCTGACCACCGCGTTCTACACCGGCCCGCTGGTCGGCCCGCTCGGCGGCGCCGATCTCTCCTGGATCGTCGGCCTGCTGGTGCCCGCCGTGCTGTACGGGGTCCTCGCCCGGCGCGACACGGAACGGATCGTGGCCCCGGCCCCCGCGGAGGAACCGGCTCCGGCCACGGCGGAGTGAGGGGCGTGGGGACGGGCACCGGCCGGGCACCCACGGCCACGCCACGTACCGGCCGGGCCGCCGGCCGGCCCGGAGCGCGCCACCGCCGGCCGGCCCCGGGCCGCCGGCCGGCCCCGGGCCGCCGACCGGCCCCACGCGCACCGGCCGTCCGCCCGCGGCCTCACCCCGGGGCCACCGTCACTTCCCGGCCTCACGCGCCAGGTACGCCAGCAGGTCCTGCCGGCTGACGACGCCCTTCGGCTTGCCCTCGACCAGGACGATGGCCGCGTCCGCGCCCTCCAGGACGGCCATCAGGTCGCCGACCTGCTCGCCGGAGCCGACCTGCGGCAGCGGCGCCGACATGTGCTTCTCCAGCGGGTCCGACAGCGAGGCGCGCTGGGCGAAGAGGGCGTCGAGCAGTTCCCGCTCGACGACGGAGCCGACGACCTCGGCGGCCATCACGTCCGGATGCCCGGCGCCCGGCTTGACGATCGGCATCTGGGAGACGCCGTACTCACGCAGCACCTCGATCGCCTGGCCGACGGTCTCCTCCGGGTGCATGTGCACCAGCGACGGCAGCGCGCCCTCCTTGTGGGCCAGCACCTCGCTGACCGCGGCGGCGCCGCCCTCCTCCAGGAAGCCGTAGTCGGCCATCCACTCGTCGTTGAAGATCTTCGAGAGGTAGCCGCGGCCGCTGTCCGGCAGCAGGACGACCACCACGTCGTCGGGACCGAGCCGGGAGGCGACCTCCAGGGCGGCCACCACGGCCATCCCACAGGAGCCGCCGACCAGCAGCCCCTCCTCCTTGGCCAGCCGCCGGGTCATCTGGAAGGCGTCCTTGTCCGACACCGCGACGATCTCGTCGGCGACGGTCCGGTCGTACGCGGTCGGCCAGAAGTCCTCACCGACGCCCTCGATCAGATACGGCCGCCCGGAGCCGCCGCTGTAGACGGAGCCCTCCGGGTCGGCGCCGACGACCTTCACCCGGCCGTCGCTGGCGTCCTTCAGATAGCGGCCGGTGCCGCTGATCGTGCCGCCGGTGCCGACGCCCGCCACGAAGTGGGTGATCTTCCCGTCGGTCTGCTCCCACAGCTCCGGGCCGGTCGTCTCGTAGTGCGAGCGCGGGTTGTTCGGGTTGCTGTACTGGTCCGGCTTCCAGGCGCCGGGCGTCTCCCGCACCAGCCGGTCGGAGACGTTGTAGTACGAGTCGGGGTGCTCGGGGTCAACGGCGGTCGGGCAGACCACGACCTCGGCGCCGTACGCCCGCAGCACATTGATCTTGTCCGTCGAGACCTTGTCGGGGCAGACGAAGATGCACTTGTAGCCCTTCTGCTGGGCCACGATCGCCAGCCCCACGCCGGTGTTGCCGGACGTCGGCTCGACGATGGTGCCGCCCGGCTGCAACGCGCCCGACTCCTCGGCGGCCTCGATCATCCGCACCGCGATCCGGTCCTTGACCGAGCCTCCGGGATTGAAGTACTCGACCTTGGCCAGGACGGTCGCCTGGATCCCTTGGGTGACGTGGTTGAGCCGCACGAGCGGGGTGTTGCCGACGAGCTCAATCATCGATTCGTAAAACTGCACGGTGGTCTCCGCGGTCGGGGGCACGCTGTCCTGTGCCCATCACATCAGCCTATTGCCCGCCCGCCTCCGGGGCCGCCGCGTTGCGTTCGGTGCGCTACGGGGCAACAACCTGTTGTACGAGTTCCCGGCGCGCGCCGATCCGGTACGGAGCGCGCCGACGCACTGCACGGGGAGGTGCCCGGCCTATGCCGATGACGTTGTCCAGGGCGAGGGTGGCCCGGCGGATCGCCGCCGCCGCGGCGTACGGCGGCGGCGGGGTCGGCCTGCTCGGGGTGGCCGCCGCCGGGGTGCTGCTGACCGAGATGCGACTGGCGCGCCGTACGGTCGGCGGCTCCGGCGACATCCCGCCGTGCGCCGACGGCCGCTACGGCGCCGCGTTCGGCCACGGCACCGACCGGCCGCCGCTGCGGCTCGGCTTCCTCGGCGACTCCACCGCGGCGGGCCAGGGCGTGCGCCGGGCCCGCGAGACGCCGGGCGCGCTCCTCGCCTCCGGCCTCGCCGCGCTGTCGGAGCTGCCGGTCGACTTCCACAACGTCGCGCTGCCCGGGGCACAGTCCGACGACCTGGAGCGCCAGGTCGACCTGCTGCTGGCGGACGGCGCGCCGGTCCCGGACGTCTGCGTGATCATGATCGGCGCGAACGACGTCACCCACCGGATGCCGCCGGCCCGCTCCGTACGCCTGCTGTCGGACGCGGTCCGCAGGCTGCGGGCGGCCGGGAGCGAGGTCGTCGTCGGCACCTGCCCGGACATGGGCACCATCGAGCCGGTCTACCAGCCGCTGCGCTGGGTGGCCCGGCGGCTGTCGCGGCAGCTGGCGGCGGCGCAGACCATCGGCGTGGTGGAGAACGGCGGCCGGACGGTCTCGCTCGGCGATCTGCTGGGCCCGGAGTTCGAGGCCCGGCCGCGGGAGCTGTTCGGCCCGGACAACTACCACCCGTCGGCGGAGGGCTACGCCACCGCCGCGATGGCGGTACTGCCGACGCTCTGCGCGTCCCTGGGCGTGTGGCCGGAGGGCGAGCACCCCGAGCCCGCCCGGTACGAGGGCGTGCTGCCGGTCGAGCAGGCGGCGGTGGAGGCGGCGTCCGAGGCCGGTACGGAGGTCACCTCGGCCCGCGCCCCCTGGGCCCTCCTCAAGCACCGCAGGCGCCGCCGCATCCCGGCCCCGGAGGAGACGGACCGGCCACCGGTGGCGCAGTGACGGGGCGCCGCAGGCGGCGGGCCCGCAGCCGCACCCGCACCCGCACCCGCACCCGCACCCGCACCCGCATAAGCATCCGCTTAGAAAAGAGTCCCGCATCACAGCGCGCACCCCGTGACCTCCGCGGTACGTACCGGTAACTTCCCTGACAGTCCCCGCCCGCGCCCGACGAGGCCACCGGGTCTCGCGCCGCCGCAACTTACGACCCCATGGAGCCGTGATGCCCGAAGCCGTCATCGTCTCAGCCGCCCGCTCCCCGATCGGCCGCGCCTTCAAGGGCTCGCTCAAGGAGCTGCGCCCGGACGATCTGACCGCGAAGATCATCGAGGCCGCGCTGGCCAAGGTGCCCGAGCTGGACCCCAAGGACATCGACGACCTGATGCTCGGCTGCGGGCTGCCCGGCGGCGAGCAGGGCCACAACCTCGGCCGCATCGTCGCGGTGCAGATGGGCATGGACCACCTGCCGGGCTGCACGATCACCCGCTACTGCTCCTCGTCGCTCCAGACCTCCCGGATGGCGCTGCACGCGATCAAGGCGGGCGAGGGCGACGTCTTCATCTCGGCGGGCGTCGAGACCGTCTCGCGGTCGGTGAACGGCAGCTCGGACGGCATGCCCGGCACCCACAACCCGCTGTTCGCCGACGCCGAGGCGCGCACCGCGGCCCGCGCGGAGCAGGAGGGCGCGGGCTGGCACGACCCGCGCGAGGACGGCCTGGTCCCCGACGCGTACCTCGCGATGGGGCAGACGGCGGAGAACCTCGCCCGGCTGAAGGGCGTCACCCGCCAGGACATGGACGAGTTCGGCGTACGGTCGCAGAACCTCGCCGAGAAGGCCATCGCGGCCGGTTTCTGGGAGCGGGAGATCACGCCGGTCACGCTGCCGGACGGCACGGTCGTCTCGCAGGACGACGGCCCGCGGGCGGGCGTCACGCTGGAGGGCGTACAGGGCCTCAAGCCGGTGTTCCGCCCCGACGGGCTGGTCACCGCGGGCAACTGCTGCCCGCTGAACGACGGCGCCGCGGCACTGGTGATCATGTCCGACACCAAGGCGCGCGAGCTGGGCCTGACCCCGCTGGCCCGGATCGTCTCCACCGGCGTCTCCGGCCTCTCCCCCGAGATCATGGGCTACGGCCCGGTCGAGGCCAGCAAGCAGGCGCTACGGCGGGCCGGTCTGTCGATGTCCGACATCGACCTGGTCGAGATCAACGAGGCGTTCGCCGCGCAGGTCATCCCGAGCTACCGGGACCTGGACATCCCGCTGGACAAGCTGAACGTCAACGGCGGCGCCATCGCCGTCGGCCACCCCTTCGGCATGACCGGCGCCCGCATCACCACCACCCTGATCAACTCCCTCCAGTGGCACGACAAGCAGTTCGGCCTGGAGACGATGTGCGTGGGCGGCGGCCAAGGCATGGCGATGGTCATCGAGCGGCTGAGCTGAGCTGGAGCGGAGGGTAGGGGTCGCCCGACGGAGGAGGGCGGCACCTGCCCGCAGCGGAAGCGAAGCGGAACGCGACCATGAACGCGAGCGGCTGAGCCGAGCGCGGCCTTGAACGCGAGCGGCTGAGCTGTAGCCGCAGCGGAGGGTGCGCGGGAAAACGGGAGGTCAACTCCCCGTTCCCGCGCACCCTTCGTCGCCGTACGGGCACGCTCGGCAAGCGGGCGTGAGGTGGGTCACCCGGTGACAAGATCGCGACCCAATCGCCGCCAGGATTGTGACCAACGCCCCGCCGGAGAAGGGTTTTTGCAGGTCAGCCAGGGGTCACTCGTTCATACGAGGCCCCAAGCCTCCACCATTTCGGGACAAAGCACACTGGGACCGGTCGCCGCCGACCGGCAGGCTGAGGTAGAAGTCGAAAGACCTTCTGCTATGGGGAGTACACCAGTGAGCGAGCGCAGCGAACCAGGCAAGGACGCCTCCGCGGCCGTCGGCCGGGGCCGGGCCGTCGACAGGCGCGTGCCCGGCGGGGCCGGGGCCGCGGAGCGACGTGGGGAGGGCGCATGAGCGTCATGAACCTCGTCCTGCTCCTGGCCGCGGCGAGCGCCGTGGCAGTGGGCGCCGCGGCGCTGCACGCCGTCCGGGGGCTGCGTCGTCAGCTCACCGAGGTGCGTACGGAGCTGGTGACCACCCGCGAGACCCTCTCCGCCCGCGCCGACGCGGTCTGCGCGATCCCGGCCGCCCGGCAGACGTCTGCCGACGCGACGCCGCTGGCGGACATACGCGCGGCGGTCGCCGACGCCCTCGCCGAGGAGCGGGAGCGGGAGCTGGCCGAGGCGCGGGCGTTCTGGGCCGCACAGGAGGCCAGGGACGCCGCGGACGCGCCGTCGCTGCTGGGCGGGGTGCCCGGCATCGGCGACGAGAGCCTGCTGGACCCCCGCGATCCGCCGGACGCCGACCGCTTCGACGCCCGGCCGTTCCTGCCGCGCCAGGCGGACCTGGCCGGCCTGGAGCCACTGCTGGGCCCGGACGCGCTGGAGCCGTTCGCCGCACCGGAACCCGCCCTGGAGTCGTCCGACGCACTGCGGGCCGCCGAGTGGGAACTGGCGGAGGAGGGCGAGTCGGCCGAGCTGGCCGCGGCCCGTCGCCGGCACCCCTCGCACCCGGACTTCACGCCGGTCGCGGCGGTCACCGACCACGAGCGCACGATGGCGCGGCTGGAGGAGCTGGCCGAGCGGAGCGTGCCGCTGGCCGACGTCCGCCCGGGCCCGCTGGGCACCCTCGACGTCTATGTCTTCACCGACGGCATCACCCTCTGTCTGACGCCAGGCCACCGCGAGACGTCCGAGAGCGTCGCCGAGGCGCTGCGGGACGGTCACACGCCCGTGCTGCTGGGCGGTTCCGCCATCGCCGGTGCGTACGCCCTGACGTTCGCCTGGGGCGAGGCCCGGCAGGAGAGCGTCTACATCCTGGCCGACCGCGTCATCGCCTCGCTCTGACCCGCCGTCGGCGGCGCACCCCAGGTTCCGCCGCCACGGCCCGCGCTACCAGCGCCGCGCCGTCTCCCCGACCCGCGCCACGGCCTCCGCCACATCCCCGGCGGAGGCCGTTTCCGCATTCCGCAGGGCCTCGGCGAGGTCGTGCCCGGCGACGGCGAGCTGGTCGCCGACCGCGAACAGCCCCGCATCGGGCAGCACGTACGGCTCGCGGTCCGGGCGCTCCAGGCGCTGGGCGCGGGCGGTCAGCTCCCTCGCCAGGGCAAGCGCGTCGGCGGCCGCGCCCCGGCGCAGGGTGCCCTGCGGCAGCGAGCGGAGGCGGTCGGCGAAGGCGTCCACGGCGTGGACCAAAGGCGTTACGTCAGGCACGGCGCGAGCCTATGCGACAGCGCACGGCGGCGCGCACGCCCGTCGGGGGCGGTCCGGCGGGACGGCGGGACGGCCGACGGGGGCGGGGGCGGTACGGCGGGTGGCGTGCCGCGCCCGGTGGCCGTCCCGCCGTACCGCCCGGGTCCCGCCGCCCCCGGGGAACGCCGAAGCCCCGCGGGCGGATACCCACGGGGCTTCGGTTGGCGCGGTCCGGCGTACGCGCCGGGCGGCGGGATGACGTCGCGTCAGTCGCGCAGGATCGAGATCAGCCGCAGCATCTCCATGTAGATCCACACCAGGGTCAGGGTCAGGCCGAACGCCGCCAGCCAGGACTCCTCGCGCGGCGCGCCGTAGGCGATGCCGTCCTCGACCTGCTTGAAGTCCAGCGCCAGGAACAGCGCGCCGAGGACGACGCCGACCAGACCGAAGACGATGCCGAGGCCGCCGCTGCGGAAGCCGAGGCCGTCACCGCCGCCGAACACCATGAACAGGACGTTGACCAGCGACAGCAGCACGAAGCCCATGGTCGCGATCATCAGGAAGCGGGTGAAGCGGGCGGTGACCCGCACGATGCGCGTCTTGTAGGCGATGAGCATCGTGACGAAGACCGCCATCGTGCCCAGCACCGCCTGCATCGGCGCGCCGTTCATGTTCGGCAGGCTGTTGAGGTTCCCGCTGAGCGCGCCGAGGAAGACGCCCTCCAGCGCCGCGTACGCCAGGATCAGCGGCGGCGACGGCTTGCGCTTGAAGGACTGGACGAAGCCCAGCACCATCGCGGCGATACCGGCGCCGATCGCGAAGCCGAGCTGCTCCGTCAGATACAGCCAGCCGACGACGGCACCGACGATGACCGTGCCGAGGGTGAACGCCGTGCGCATGACGACGTCGTCCATCGTCATCGGGCGGGTCTGCGGCGTGTACTGCGGCGCCTGGGTGGCGGTCTGCGCGTACGGGTTGGCCCCGGCGTACGGGTCGGCTCCGACGCCCCCGGCCTGCGGCGGCGTGTTGAAGCCCGCGTAGCCGGTGTCGCGGCTGAACCCCCGTCGCGAGAAGACCGGGTTGCTGCTCCTCATCCTCACTCCTCCATGGCCGCCCTGCGCGACCTCGCCACAAGAGTAATAGCTTGGCAAAGACGCGGGGCTACTTCCTGAGCACGATTTCCCCCCGTCCGCCGGGGCGCGTCTACACCACGAGGAGTACGAACGGCTCCCCGCGATCGTGCCCGGCACCGCCGGGGTGCCCTGGAGGGCCCGCCCGCCGGCGAGCGCCTCCTCCAGTTGCCGCAAGGCGTCGCGGTGGGACTCGGCCGAAATCTCGTGGAGCGCGGCGTCGGTCGCCTCGCGCAGCGCCGCGCGGGCCTGGGCGTCGGTGCGGCCGCCGCCCACCTTCACCCACCGCGCCGACAGCGGCTCCAGAGGGTCCCGCAGCAGACCGAACGCCTTCGGGTCCCCGGCGACCAGAACGACCTCGGCGGCGAACAGCACCTCGCCCTGAGGACCGGGCAGGTCGGGCACGCCGCCGCCCGTGGCGTATCCAGCGCTTCGAGCGTCGCGTCGTCCGCGCCCTCCTCGGCCAGTGTGCGGCCAGGCGCGCGGCACAGCTCTTCACCAGGGGTACGAAAACCGGTCGGCGGGACGGCGAATTCCCCGGAACGAGCGAATGCGAAATACCACGGAACGCGCCCGGGAAATCACCCACCGACACCCTCCGGCCCGTATTCCGGGGCGGATCGCGGTACGGAGAAAAGCCTTCGCGGCGTCGCGTGACCCTACGGATTCGTACGGTGACGAAAAGGCCGACGGGAAGGGAGGGAGCGCCCCGCAATCACCCGCCGCATTCCCCCGGGGATCCCGTCCGGCCTGCCCGGCCGAGTGAGGGCGACGCGCCCGGCGGGCGGACCGCCCCGTGCCGCGCATCGACCGCCCGGGCAGGCAGAACGCCGCGGAAGAGGGCGACGGGCGCACCCCGCCGGAGCGGGGGCGTGAGCGGGATACGTCAGGGTGTGCGCGGTGCGGCGCAAGGTCCGGGAAAACCCTTCGGAACGGGCGGCCGATTGCCGGAAGTGCCCGGAGCCGGACTTGAACCGGCACGGCCCGAAGGCCAGCGAGGTTTAAGCTCGCCGTGTCTGCATTCCACCATCCGGGCGTGGACTCCCCATGCCCCCACAGAGGCAGCACGAGCGTAGCCCGCAGGCCACCGAGCCCCCGGCCGCTCATCCCGAGGTTGTCTTATTTTATTGGCAACTGAGGGTGCGTCAGCCACCGGATCGGACCGTTGCCACATGCCCACGGCGCACCTCCGGCGTAACACCCTGAAACACGTTCGGTGCCCGGAATGACGGAAAGTCGCCGTCCCCCCTCGCCAAGCCGCCCCGGTATGTGCTCACCCGACACTCCGGCATGAATCCCCTCGCGCCGGACACCCTCCGCCCGCCCGGTCCCGCGCTCCCCTCGCGCCCCGGAGCTGGTCGCCTGTCTCAGGGTCGCCCTCCTCCCCGGGGATGACAGCCGTCGCACCCGGTACGCCCCAAGGCTGGTCCAGGACGGCCGTCCGGGCTGACGTTCCGGGTCCGTCGCCCGGCCGACGATGGAAGGGTCCCCAGACCGCGGCCGCCCGCCGCCCCGTTTCGACAGGAGCACGCTTCCGTGACCACCATCCCCTCCGGCGTCCCCACCGCCCCCCGCACCACCGCGGCGGCCGCCCGCGCGACGGATCTCACCAAGGTCTACGGAGAGGGCGAGACCCGGGTGGTCGCCCTCGATGCCGTCTCCGTCACGTTCCACCAGGCGCAGTTCACCGCGATCATGGGCCCCTCGGGGTCCGGCAAGTCGACGCTGATGCACTGCATGGCGGGGCTGGACGCGATCTCCGGCGGCAGCGCCCGGATCGGGGACACCGAGCTGACCGGGCTGAAGGACAAGAAGCTCACCCAGCTGCGCCGCGACAAGATCGGCTTCGTCTTCCAGGCGTTCAACCTGCTGCCGACCCTGACGGCGCTGGAGAACATCACCCTCCCGATGGACATCGCGGGCCGCAAGCCCGACCGCGCCTGGCTGGACCGCGTCGTGGAAACCGTCGGGCTGAGCGGCCGCCTCAAGCACCGGCCCGGCCAGCTCTCCGGCGGCCAGCAGCAGCGCGTCGCCGTCGCCCGCGCCCTCGCCTCCCGGCCGGAGATCATCTTCGCGGACGAGCCGACCGGCAACCTCGACTCCCGCTCCGGCGCCGAGGTTCTCGGCTTCCTGCGCAACTCCGTCCGTGAGCTGGGCCAGACCGTGGTGATGGTGACCCACGACCCGGCCGCCGCCTCCTACGCCGACCGCGTCGTCTTCCTCGCCGACGGCCGCATCGTCGACGACATGCCCGACCCCACCGCCGACCTGGTCCTGGAACGCATGAAGGGCTTCGACGCCAAGGGCCGTACCAACTGACGCCCCGCCGCCCGCACTTCGGACCACTCCCCCAGGACTACTGACCCATGCTCCGTACCGCCCTGCGCAACGTCCTCGCGCACAAGGCCCGGCTGCTGATGACCGTCCTCGCCGTCATGCTCGGCGTCGCCTTCGTCTCCGGCACCCTGGTCTTCACCTCCACCATCTCGGACGCGCTGCGCTCCAGCGCCCGGGAGGGCTACGCCGACGTCGACGTGGCCATCCAGCCCCACAGCGACGGTTCCGGCCTCGGCGACCGGCCCGCACTCGACCAGCGCCTGCTTGATGCGGCCGCCCACGTGCCCGGCGCCGCCTCGGCCACCGGCACCGTCACCGGGTTCACCGCCATCGCCGACCGCCACGGCAAGCTGATCGGCACCGGCTTCTCCACCCGCGGCGGCAACTACTACCCCGGCGCCGACGGCAAGGACGCCCGCTACCCGATGCGCGACGGCACCGCCCCGCACGGCGCCGGCCAGATCGCCCTGGACTCCCGTACCGCCGACAAGGCCGGGTTCAAGGTCGGCGACACCGTCCGCATCTCCTTCGACGGACCGGTCCACGAGACCCGGCTGACCGGCATCTTCACCACCACCGACGGCGCCGTCTCGGCCGGCGGCAGCCTCGCGCTCTTCGACAACGCGACCGCCCAGAAGCTGCTGCTCGCCCCCGGCAAGTACCACGAGATCCACGTCAAGGCCGCCCCGGGCACCTCGCAGGGCGCCCTGGAGGCGGAGATCCACAAGGTGCTGCCCGCCAAGGGCGCCGAGGCCACCACCGGCCGTCAGCTCGCCGACGACGAGGCCGAGCAGATCGCCAAGAGCATGGAGAGCATGCAGACCGCCCTGCTGGGCTTCGCCGGGATCGCGCTGTTCGTCGGCATCTTCCTCATCGCCAACACCTTCACCATGCTGGTCGCCCAGCGCACCAAGGAGCTGGCGCTGCTGCGCGCGGTCGGCGCCAGCCGCCGCCAGGTCACCCGCTCCGTGCTGGTCGAGGCCGTCGTCGTCGGCGCGGTCGCCGCCGTCACGGGCCTGGCCGCCGGTATCGGCATCGGCGCCGCGATGCGCGCCCTGATGAACGGCACCGGCGCCACCGTCCCCGACGGCCCCCTCGTCGTCGACGTGTCCACCGTCGTCACCTCGCTGGTGGTCGGCGTCGGCGTGACCGTCCTCGCCGCCTGGCTGCCGGGCCGCCGCGCCGCGAAGATCCCGCCGGTCGCCGCGATGAACAGCGTCCACGCCACCGCCACCACCAAGTCCCTCGTGGTCCGCAACACCATCGGCGCGCTCTTCGCGGGCGCCGGAATCGCCGCCGTACTGGCCGCCACCGGCATGGGCGACGGCAAGCTCGTGATGGGCCTGGGCGCGGTGCTGCTTCTGGTCGGCGTGTTCGTCCTGACGCCGCTGCTGTCCCGCCCGCTGATCGCCCTGGCCGCCCCGCTGCTCCGCGCGTTCGGCATCTCCGGCAAGCTCGCCCGGGAGAACGCGGTCCGCAACCCGCGGCGCACGGCCGCCACCGCCTCCGCCCTGATGGTGGGCCTGACCCTGATCACCGGTCTGACGGTGATCGGGACCAGCGTCCAGAAGGGCATCGACAAGATGGCCGTCGACTCGCTCAAGGCCGACTACGTCGTGTCCATGGCCGGACTGACGCCGCTCTCCCCCGAGGTGGCACAGAAGCTCGGCAGCCTGGACGAGGTCACCGCCGTCAGCCCGCTGCGCAGCTCCGAGGCCGGGATCGGCGGCAACACCACCTATCTGACCGGCGTCAACGGCAAGGACTTCGGCAAGCTGACCCGCCTCGACTTCGCCTCCGGCTCCCTCGGCGACCTGGCCGGCGGCGGTCTGATCGCCGACGAGGACACCGCGAAGAAGAAGGGCTGGAAGGTCGGCTCCCGCGTCCCGGTGACGTTCGAGGACGGCAAGAAGGAGACGCTGACCATCTCGGGCGTCTACCACGGCAACGAGATGATCCATCAGGTCATCGTGGACAACGGCATCCTGGGGCCCCACCAGAAGCACGCCACCGACATGCAGGTGATGCTCAAGACCAAGGACGGCGCCACCGACGCCACCAAGCAGACGCTGATCGATGCGCTGGGCAAGAACCCGGCCCTCACCGTCCAGGACAAGAAGGACGTCTCCGCCGGCATCTCCCAGTCGGTCGACCTGCTGCTGAACATGCTCTACGCGCTGCTCGGCATGGCCGTGATCGTCGCCGTCCTCGGCGTCGTCAACACCCTGGCCATGTCGGTCTTCGAACGCTCCCAGGAGATCGGCATGCTGCGGGCCATCGGCCTGGACCGCACCGGCGTCAAGCGGATGGTCCGCCTGGAGTCCCTGGTGATCTCGCTCTTCGGCGGGGTGCTCGGCATCGGCCTCGGCGTCTTCTTCGGCTGGGCCGCCGGTGAGCTGATCTCCGCCTCACTCGGCACCTACGAACTGGTCCTGCCCTGGGGCCGGATGGGCATCTTCCTCGCCCTGTCCGCGCTGGTCGGCGTGGTCGCCGCCCTGTGGCCGGCCCGCCGCGCGGCGAAGCTGAACATGCTCACCGCCCTCACGGCGGAGTAGCCGCCCCACCGCCCGGAGGGCCCCGGACCGTACGTCGTACGCGGTCCGGGGCCCTCCTGCGTACGGTGCGTCAGCCCTGCCAGGCGCGCGGCCGCAGCGGCAGCCCCGACGCCCCGGACTCCGGGGTCCGTACGGCGAGCACCTGGTTGACCCCTATGCGGTTGCGCTCGAAGGACAGCGCGGACGCGGCCATGTAGAGCCGCCACACCCGGGCCCGGCCCGGCGTCGTCAGCCGCACCGCCTCCTTCCAGCGGGCCTCCAGGTTGGCGACCCACTGGCGCAGCGTCAGCGCGTAGTGCTCCCGCAGCACCTCGACGTCCCGCACCTCGAACCCGGCGTCCTCCAGCGCCCCCGCGGTCTGCCCGACGGGCGCCAGCTCACCGTCGGGGAAGACGTACCGGTCGATGAACTCGTCGACGTGGTAGGTGTCCTCGTCGTCCAGCGGACGCCGGGCGATCTGGTGGTTGAGCAGCCGCCCGCCGGGCTTGAGCAGGGCATACAGGGCGCTCGCGTACTCGGCGTAGCGGGCCCGCCCGACGTGCTCGGCCATGCCGATCGAGGAGATCGCGTCGAACGGCTCGTCGTGGATCTCGCGGTAGTCCTGCACCCGGATCTCGACCCGGTCGGCCAGCCCCGCCTCCGCGATCCGCTTCCGGGCGTAGGCGGCCTGCTCCTCGGAGAGGGTGATGCCGACGGCGCGGACGCCGTACTCGCGGGCGGCGTGCAGCACCATCGAACCCCAGCCGCAGCCCACGTCCAGCAGCCGCTGCCCCTCCGCGAGGCCGAGCTTGCGGCAGATCAGGTCGAGCTTGTCGCGCTGCGCGTCCTCCAGCGTCGCCTCGGGGCTCTCCCAGTACGCGCACGAGTAGACCATCGACGGGCCGAGCACCAGCGCGTAGAAGTCGTTGCCGACGTCGTAGTGGTGGCTGATGGCCTCTTTGTCGCGCAGCAGGGTGTGCAGCGGGCCGCGGCGGGTGCGGGCCTCCTCGGCGGGCGGGGACGGCGGCAGCGGGACGCCCACGAGGGTCAGCAACTCCTTGGCCGCCGCGCGGATCTCGGGCCGCGCCAGGGCCCGCAGGAGAGGTGCGCGCTGCGGCGCGGGGGCGGCGGTGCCGCGCTCCCAGATCAGGCCGGCCAGCGAGTCGAGCGCCTCGTAGAGATCGCCGTCGATGTCGAGGTCACCGGCGACCCAGGCGCGGGCCAGGCCCAGTTCGCCGGGTTTGAAGAGCAGGCGGCGCAGCGCGCGGCGGTTGCGGAAGACAAGGACCGGGGCGCCCGGCGGGCCGAACTCGCTGCGGTCCCACGCGCGGATGCGTACCGGGAGCTTCGCCCCCAGCACCTCCTCGGCGAGCTTGGTGAGCCGTCCAGCGGCGTCGGCCATGTCGCACACCTCCGTCTTGACGAGTCGGCGAAACACTTTCACCGACCACGTAAACGCCGTACAGGCGCCCGGATAGTCCCGTTCCCACGTAAGGGGACGGCAAAGCGCGCCACGGCTCCGACGGCGGACATGCCGAAGGGCGCCCGCCCCACGGATGGCGGACGCCCTTCGGGCCGGCCGGTCTACACCGGCCTGGAGATCAAGAAGCCTTGGCCTTCGGCTTGTCGGCCTCGGCAGCGGGCTTCGGCGCCGGCTTCGCGGCCTCGTAGAACTCCTCGCGGGGGTTCTGCATGGCGCTGAGCGAGACGACCTCGCGCTTGAGGAACATCGCGAGCGTCCAGTCGGCGAAGACCCGGATCTTGCGGTTGAACGTCGGCATCGCCATGCCGTGGTACGCGCGGTGCATGTACCAGGCGAGACGGCCCTTGAACTTGATCTTCGCCTTGCCGACGACGATCATCGCGACGCCCTTGTGCAGGCCCAGGCCCGCGACGGCACCCTTGTTGGCGTGGCTGTACTCCTTCTGCGGGAAGCCCCGCATACCGGAGACCACGTTGTCGCCGAGGACCTTCGCCTGCCGCAGCGCGTGCTGCGCGTTCGGCGGGCACCAGGCGTTCTCGTTGCCGGCCTTGCGGCCGACCATGTCCGGCACCTGCGCGTTGTCGCCCGCGGCCCAGATGTAGTCGGTGCCCTGCACCTGGAGGGTGGGGGCGGTGTCGACGTGACCGCGCGGGCCCAGCGGCAGACCGAAGCGGGAGAGCGCCGGGTTCGGCTTGACGCCCGCGGTCCACACGATGGTGTCCGAGTCGACCTCAAGGCCGTTGTTGAGCACGACGTGACCGTCGACGCAGGAGTCCATGCCGGTCTTGAGGTAGACCTCGACGCCACGGCCCTCAAGGTGCGCCTTGCCGTACGCACCGAGCTTCGGGCCGACCTCGGGGAGGATCTTGTCCGCGACATCGACGACCAGGAAGCGCATGTCCTCGCGCTTGACGTTGTTGTAGTACTTCGCGGCGTCGCGGGCCATGTCCTCGACCTCGCCGACGGTCTCCGCACCGGCGAAGCCGCCGCCGATGAAGACGAAGGTCAGCGCCTTGCGGCGGACCTCCTCGTCGGTGGTGGAGTCGGCCTTGTCGAGCTGCTCCAGCACGTGGTTGCGCAGCCCGATGGCCTCCTCGACGCCCTTCATGCCGATGCCGTTCTCGGCCAGGCCCGGGATCGGGAAGGTACGGGAGACCGCGCCCATCGCGATGACCAGGTAGTCGAAGGGCAGCTCGTACGCCTCGCCGACCAGCGGCGCGACGGTGGCGACCTTGCGGTCCTGGTCGATGGTGGTCACCCGGCCGGTGAGAACCTCCGCCTTGGGCAGCACACGCCGCAGCGGAACCACGACGTGGCGCGGGGAGATGCTGCCGGCCGCAGCTTCAGGGAGGAAGGGCTGGTACGTCATGTACGAGCGCGGGTCGACGACCGTGACGGTCGCCTCGCCGTACCGCATCTTCTTGAGGATGCGACGCGCCGCGTACAAACCTACGTACCCACCGCCTACAACGAGGATCCTGGGACGCTCCGTGGTGCTCATGCAATCGAGTATCCACCTCCCCTTGGGGGGCTGCTCGTGAGCCCCTTCACAAGAACTGGAGGGGTGTCTGCTACACTGCGCCGCCCCCCGTGACGGACGCCATACCGCTTCCGGGGAACCACTCGCCACCGCGACCCGTTGAGACCCCTTGTGATCAGGGCTTGTGAACGCAGGAGCGAGCGAACCACACACCGGGTGAGCGCGAACCGCGCCCCCACTCCGCCCCGCATTCCCCGGCTCAAGAGGGCCTAGGACCTTCGATTGAGGCCCTCAGGGCCCCTTTCTTCGGCCATCCGCCACTTTTTTCATGTGAAGAGTTTCACGAACTTTTCCGGGGCGTCGGCACCACGGGGTACCGAGGGGGGTCGAATCGCCGTGAGAACGGGGATGCGCGGGGCGCGCCACGGGCAGCGGCGTCGCCCGGAGCGAGCTCGGCCTGACGCCTCGCGGCGGGCCGCACGGCTACGACCACCAGGCTCCCCTCCCTCGTGTACACGACTGTGTGTACACTTTCTCCATGACCGAGCACACCGTGACCGTACGAGAGGCCCGCGCGCACCTGGCGGACCACATCAACCGTGCCGAGCAGGGCGACCCCACGGTGATCACCCGCAGCGGCGTGCCCGTCGCCGCCGTGGTGCCGATCGCGGACTTCGACGCCCTGGAAGAGGCGGCCGATGTCCTGCTGGCCCGGGAGGCGGAGGCAGTCCTGGCCGAGAACGGCCCGACCGTCACCATGGCCGAGTTGCTGGCCGACCTGTTCGCCGAGCGCACCGAAGACGTGGCGTGAAGTACGCATTCCGGTTCACCACCGCGGCGCAGCGGCAACTGCGAGCCCTGGACCGGCCCACCGCCATGCGCATCCTCGCCGCGCTGACCGAACTCGGCGACGACCCCTACCGCGCGGACGCCGACATCAAGAAGCTCACCGGCCCGTCGGGGCTCTACCGGCTCCGGGTCGGCAACCACCGGGTCGCCTACCGGATCGAGGACGGCGAACTCGTCATCCTCGTCGTCAAGGTGGGCGACCGGCGCGACGTCCACCGCGCACTGTGACGCGATGGCCCCCGCCGCCCGAAGGCGACGGGGGCCATGCCGTCCGGGACGGCTCAGGCAAGACTCCAAGCGATGCCGTCGAGAATGTCGTGCTCGCTGACCACGACCTCCTCGGCGCCCGTGCGGTCCATGATCGCGAGGAGGACGAGGGAGCCCGCGGCGATGACGTCGACGCGGCCGGGGTGGATGACCGGGATCGCGGCGCGTTCGGCGTGGGTGGAGGTGACCAGGCGGTCGGTGATCTCCGCGACGCGGGCGCGGGAGACGCGGGCGTGGTGGACGGCCGTCGAGTCGTAGTGGTCGAGGCCGAGGGCGATGGCGGCGACGGTGGTGACCGAACCGGCCAGGCCGACGAGGGTGGCGGCCTCGCGGAGCGGGACGGCGGCCTCGGCCTCGTCGAGGGCGGCGGCCGCGTCGGCTCTGATCGCGGCGATCCGGTCGGGGGACGGCGGGTCGCTGATCTCGCCGTCGCGCACCAGGTGCCGCTCGGTCATCCGCACGCAGCCTATGTCGACGGAGCGGGCGGCGCGGACGGCGCCGTCACCGAGGACGAACTCGGTGGAACCGCCGCCGATGTCCACGACGAGGTACGGGCGGGCGAAGCCCGCCCGTCGCCCGCCACCACCCTTCCCGGGAAGGCGCTCCGCACCTGCAGCCTCCATGCCGGTCAGCTCGCGGGTGGCGCCGGTGAAGGAGAACTCCGCCTCCTGGTCGCCGGTGATGACCTCGGGCTCGACGCCGAGGATGTCCACCACGCCGCGGACGAAGTCGTCGCGGTTCTCGGCGTCGCGGGAGGCGGACGTCGCCACGAACCGGGTGCGCTCCGCGCCCAGCTCCGCGATGACCGCGGCGTACTCACGGCAGGCGGCGAAGGTCCGCTCCAGCGCCTCGGGCGCGAGCCGCCCGGTGCGGTCCACGCCCTGGCCGAGGCGGACGATCTGCATCCGGCGGTCCAGCTCCGTCAGCTCACCGGTGGCCGGGTCGACGTCGGCGACCAGCAGGCGGATGGAGTTGGTACCGCAGTCGACGGCGGCGACCCGGGTCATTCGGCGTCTCCTTCGGCGGCGGCGGTGTCCTGGCAGGGCGTGACGCACGGGCCCTTGCGCCACCACTCGGGCAGCATCGCGAGCGCCTCGTCGCCCAGTGGGTTGACGCCGGGACCGGTCGCGAGGGAGTGGCCGACGAGGACGTGCAGGCACTTGACGCGGTCCGGCATGCCACCGGCGCTGGGGAAGCCCTGGAGGACCTCGATGGCGTCGCGGCGGCGGATGTAGTCCTCGTGGGCGGCGCGGTAGGCGGCGGCCAGCTCGGGGTCGGTCGCCAGCCGCTCGGTCATCTCCTTCATCACGCCGTTGGCCTCCAGCGTGCCGATGGCGGAGGCCGCGCGCGGGCACGTCAGGTAGTACAGCGTCGGGAACGGCGTGCCGTCCTCCAGGCGCGGGGCCGTCTCGACGACATCCGGCTGGCCGCAGGGGCAGCGGTGGGCGATGGCCCGCAGGCCACGCGGCGGGCGGCCCAGCTGCCCCTTGAAGGCGGCGATGTCCGCGGCGGTGGGCTCGGTGGGCTCGGTCTGGGGCGGAGGCGTGTCCATGTGCGCTTTCGGTGGGATCTTCGGTGGGATCTTCGGTGAGCTTTCGGCCGCGGACGGGCGGACGCGGAGGGTGCCGTCGCGTCGCCGCCCGCGGGTCGGGCAGGTCGGATCAGGCGGTGCCGGGCAGCCGGACCGGGGTGCGGCGCGTCACCGGTCGGCCGTGTCGACGTCGGCCCAGAGGTTCTCGTACCAGGGGCTTCCGGCCGCTCCCGCGCCGTCGCGCCGAGCACCGTCGTCGGCGCGCGATCCGTCCTGGACGATATAACCCGTCTCGCCGGGGCGGACGAAGTGCAGATGCAGCCGGGCCTGCTGCTCGACGTGGGCGGGATCGCGCCAGCGGGACTTCTCGTCGCGCAGCCGGTCCAGCGCCTCGGCCGCCTCCTGGGCCTTGCGGCGCTGGTCGGCGATGTCGGAGCGCTGCGAGACGTACTGCCGTATCGGGTAGGCCAGGGCCACGACGAGGGAGCACATGACGAGGGCCAGCAGGGCGGCCCGTCCGGTGAGGCGGTTGCGGCGGGGGCGCCGGACGCGCTGGACGCGGGCCACCGCCTGTTCGCCGAGCGCCTTGAGCCGGGTCGCGGTCGAGAACCGGTCCGCGGACACGTCGCCTCCCCTGTTGGCCGACTGTCATGGAGTTCGTACGCTCCCGCCGGGCGGGGCCGTTCGGAAGCGCAGCCGTCCCCGGCAACGGTACGGGACCGTCGCCGGGGACGAACGCAGGCCGTGACGGCGGGTGGCCCGCCCACGGCCGGGCGGAGCGGGGCGCACCCTCGCCGGGGGAAATCAGCCCTTGCTGTGCTTACTGGTTCGCAGAGCGCTGTGCTTACTGGTTCGCAGAGCGCTGTGCTTACTGGTTCGCAGAGCGAAACCGCGGGAAGGCCGAACGGCCGGCGTAGACCGCCGCGTCGTCCAGGATCTCCTCGATGCGCAGCAGCTGGTTGTACTTGGCGACGCGCTCGGAGCGGGCCGGGGCGCCGGTCTTGATCTGGCCGCAGTTGGTGGCGACGGCCAGGTCGGCGATGGTGACGTCCTCGGTCTCGCCGGAGCGGTGCGACATCATGCACTTGAAGCCGTTGCGCTGGGCCAGCTCGACGGCGTCCAGCGTCTCGGTGAGCGAACCGATCTGGTTGACCTTCACCAGAAGGGCGTTGGCGGAGCCCTCCTCGATGCCGCGGGCCAGGCGCTCGGGGTTGGTGACGAAGAGGTCGTCGCCGACGAGCTGGACCTTGGCGCCGAGCTTGTCGGTGATGACCTTCCAGCCGGCCCAGTCGTCCTCGAACAGCGGGTCCTCGATGGAGACCAGCGGGTAGGCCGCGACCAGCTCCTCGTAGTACTCCGTCATCTCGGCGGCGGAGCGGTCCTTGCCCTCGAACTGGTACGTGCCGTCCTTGTAGAACTCGGAGGCGGCGACGTCCAGGGCGAGCGCGATGTCCTGGCCGGGGGCGTAACCGGCCTCCTTGATGGCCTCCAGGATGAGGTCGAGGGCCTCACGGTTGGAGCCGAGGTTGGGGGCGAAGCCGCCCTCGTCGCCAAGGCCGGTGGCCAGGCCCTTGCTCTTCAGGACCTTCTTGAGGGTGTGGTAGACCTCGGCGCCCCAGCGCAGCGCCTCGGAGAAGGACTCCGCGCCGATCGGGGCGATCATGAATTCCTGGATGTCGACGTTGGAGTCGGCGTGCGACCCGCCGTTCAGGATGTTCATCATCGGGACGGGCAGGACGTGCGCGTTCGGGCCGCCGAGGTAGCGGAACAGCGGCAGGTCGCTGGCCTCGGAGGCGGCGTGCGCGACGGCGAGGGAGACGCCGAGGATGGCGTTGGCGCCCAGCGAGCCCTTGTTGTCAGTGGCGTCCAGGTCGAACATGGCCTGGTCGATGAGGCGCTGCTCGGTGGCGTCGTAGCCGACCAGCTCCGGGCCGATCTGCTCGATGACGGCGAGGACGGCCTTCTCGACGCCCTTGCCCTGGTAGCGGTTGGGGTCCCCGTCGCGCAGTTCGACGGCCTCGAAGGCGCCGGTGGAGGCACCGGACGGGACGGCGGCCCGGCCGGTGGAGCCGTCGTCGAGGCCGACCTCGACCTCGACCGTGGGATTACCTCGCGAGTCGAGAATTTCGCGGGCTACGACGACGTCGATGGACGGCACGTTGTCTCCTTCATGGGTGTCTGGAGTTCTGCGGCACGAGCCTAACGGCCCCCGGGACTTCCACTCGCTCCCGGCCCGCGCAGCGGGCCGAAAGGTGCCTCGGACGCCGGGTGCCGGACATTCGGCAACGAAGGCCGCGGAACGGAAAAGCGGCTGATAAGGGGCGGGCACGACGCTGTGTCCGGCACCAGGGTACGGAACGGCGAAACCCCGCCTCGGCGCGCGGAGGGCGGCATCGGCGGTGAGCCGGTGCCGCCCCGGGGACGTGCGCGCCGGGCGGGGCATCCCGTGGGGAAGGTCCGCGGGTGAGCGGGGGCTCCCGGGCGGGGCCGTGGCCCGCGGGGTCCGGGCGGGCGGCGCCGCCTCCCGGTCCGGTGTGCCGCACGTGCCGCCGTACGCATGGGCGCGGTGGACCGGGAGGGGCGGGGAGCCCGGGGTGCGGGGCGGTGGGCGGGCCCCGCGCGGGGATCAGACGTGGAGCTTCTGGCCCGGGAAGATGAGGTTCGGGTTGGAGCCGATGACGGACTTGTTGTCCGCGTAGACCGACTTCCAGTTCTTGCCGTGCGCCTTGGCGATCTTGGCCAGGGTGTCGCCGGACTTCACGGTGTAGTTGCCGTGGCCCATGGCGTGGTGCTGGGGCGCCGGGGTGGTGTGCTGCTGCGGGGCCTGCCGCTGCGGGGCGGCCTTGGGCTGCGCGGCCCGCTGCTGCGACGCCTGCTGCTGCGGGGCGGCCTTGGTGGTGGAGCCCGTGTTCAGGTCGGGGGACGGGCCGCCGGCGGTGAGGTTGCCGGCACCGGCGCAGGACCAGGCGCCCGGGCCCTGGATGGCGAGGAGCTTCTCGGCGGCCTGGATCTGCTGGGCCTTGGTGGCCAGGTCGGCGCGCGGGGCGAACTGCTTGCCGCCGGCCGCCGCCCAGCTGGACAGGGAGAACTGCAGGCCGCCGTAGTAGCCGTTGCCGGTGTTGATCGACCAGTTGCCGCCGGACTCGCACTGGGCGACGGAGTCCCAGGTGGAGACCGAGGCGGCGGAGGCGGAGGTGGCGCCCATCAGCGGGACGGCCACGGCGGCACCGGCGACACCGGCGAGGGTGGCGACGCGGACGGCCTTGGAGGGGCGACGGTGCTTGGCCTTGTTCATCAGCATGTTTTCGTTTTCCTCACCGACGCCTACGAGGTGAGCTGTCGGGTTCGGGCGGTGTGGATTGCCCGGCCGTGTGTTCCTCACACACGGCTTCACCCCAAGCCGGTTGACCCGCTTTCACGGGCGGGACCGGCACTTACCTTGGGTCCCCCGCTCCTGCCTTCGGCGCTTGCGCGTCGACCACCTTCGCCCACCGGCAGGATTCGGCGTGTGAACGAAGGGCCCGCTTTGGCGAGCGATGCCGACCGTAAACAGAACCCCCCGCGTCGTTCAAACCCCACTTTCTGGGCACAGTTGACCGCCAACGACCGCAGAGGGCGCATATTTCCGCAGGTAGGACATGGTGTGGAGGCGAAGGGCAGGTCGCGACGCCACGGATGTCAACGAGAGCCATGTCTCACTTTCGCCAAAAGGGGCAAAGCAGTTCATCTCCCTCGATCAGTGGCCCAGATCGAGGAGTTGGCCTGGGCGGATGAGGTCCGGGTCGTCGCCGATGACGTCCTCGTTGCGCTCGTACAGCGCGGGCCAGCCGCCCGGCAGCTCACGCGCCTCGACGATGGCTGACAGGTTGTCACCGGGGCGCACGGTGTACGCGCCCTCGCCCGGGTCCGTCCGCTCGCCGCCCCGCGAGGCGTGCCGCCCCGGGGCGCGTTCGCCGTCCCCGTCGGCGTCACTGCCGCCGCGGTGGCGCCCGGAGCCGTCCCCGTCCGCCGGGGGCGTCGTACGGGACGGGTGCGAGGGCCCGGACGGGGTGGAGGCGTGGCCGGACGGGTCGCCCGACGGGCCGGGCCTGCCGGGCCTCCCCGAGCCTTCGGGCGCCTCCGGGGAGTCGGTGGTGCCGGGCGTGCCGGGCGAGGCGGACGGGGCGGGGGCGCCGGACGGGTCCGGCTGACCCTTCGGGGCGGACGGGTCGGCGGTGTCCTGGTCCGGGTCGTCGGGGGTCGGGGTTCCGTCCTGACCGGTGTCCGCGCCCGTACCGGTGTCCGTGCCCGTACCGGTGTCCGTGCCCGTGCCGGTGTCCGTGCCCGTGCCGGTGTCCGTGCCCGCGCCAGTGTCCGTGCCAGTGTCGCCGCCGTCCGCGGCGGCGGGCGGGGTGGTGACGGTGCCGCCGGGGTCGACGTCGGGGGTTCTGCCGCCCTTGGTGAGTCCGGCGCCGGCCGCGCAGCGCGGCCAGGCGTCCGGGCCGCGGTCGGCGAGGATCGCCTGGGCCACGGCTATCTGCTGGGCGCGGCTGGCCAGGTCGGGGCGGGCCGCGTACTCCAGCCCGCCGTGGTCGCGCCACATGTCGAGGGTGAGCTGGAGCCCGCCGTAGAAGCCGTTGCCGGAGGCGCTGGACCAGATGCCGCCGGACTCGCACTGGGCGACGCGGTCCCAGGTGGTGGCGTCGGCGGCGTGGGCGGCGCCCGCGCCGAGGAGGGGCAGGGCGAGGCCCGCGCCGGTCACACCCGCCGTGACAAAGAGGGCCGGTGCCTGGCGGGGGCGACGGTGCCTGCCGTTGCCGGTGCGCATGCGATTGCCTTTCGAGCGGCGGTTGAGTTGTCCGCCCCGACGACCCGGCCCGGCCGCCGGGATCCGGTACGGCCGTCCACCGGGCAGTGGAGCGCTTGTCCGGTGGCAAGGTAGCCGGGCTCACGGGGCGTCACAAGCCGGTGTAGCGGAGATCACGCGTAGGTCACGTGACTGATGGAGCGTCAACTTCCGGGCCGTGGGCGGCCGTCCGCGCCGGTGGACGGCGTGTCGTCAGGGGGCCGGGGTGAACGCCACGGGGAGGGTGCGCAGACCGCGCATGATGAGCCCGCCGCGCCACCGCAATGCATCAGGTTCCGCCGCAAGCCGGATGTCGGGCAGGCGGGTCAGGAGGGTGGCGAGGGCGGTCTGCCCTTCGAGGCGGGCGAGGGGCGCGCCGAGGCAGTAGTGGATGCCGTGGCCGTAGCCGAGGTGCGGGTTGTCGGTGCGGCGCAGGTCGAGGGTGTCCGGGGCGTCGAAGCGTGCGGGGTCGCGGTCGGCGGCGGCGAGCACCACCAGGACCGGATCGCCCTCGGCTATCCGCTCGCCGCCGAGCGTCAGCTCCTCGGTCGCGAACCGCCAGGTGGCCAGCTCGACCGGGCCGTCGTAGCGCAGCAGTTCCTCGATGCCGGTGGCCAGGACGTCGGTGTCACCGCCCGCCAGTGACTTCTGGAGGAGTTCGCGCTGGTCCGGGGTGCGGAGCAGGGCGTAGGTGCCGTTGCCGATGAGGTTGACGGTGGTCTCGAAACCGATTTGAGCAGTCTGAGAAAGAACGGTGTAGCCAGGACCGTCCGTCTTGACGCTGTTGGGATCGACCGGCTTCGGCCGGGGCT
>NZ_JBHYGX010000053.1:37534-39490 GCF_042739975.1 Streptomyces sp. NPDC059080 | reverse complement strand
GGGGCTGGCCCCGCGTCCCGCCCCCGCCCGGCCCGCGGGTTGGGTTTGGGCACCCTCGCCCGGGACCTCGGTCCCGGGCTCGCCGTCTGCCTGCCCGAAGACGCGGAACGATCCGGCGCACAGGCCGTGAAACGGGTGCGGACGGCGGCCGCGTACGCCGGTCGGGCCGCACCTCGATCGTTCCGTACGACCCTCCACACGGGGAGTCCCGGCCCTCCGCGCGGGGAGCCCCGGCCCTCCGCACGGGGAATCCCTGCCGCCCCGGCACCCGCCGTTCCCCGGGCCGACGGCCGCCCGTCGGACCGCGTCCGGCGGCCCGCACCGTGTCCGGGTTACGCTCGTCCGTCGGCACCGATACGTCCCGAAACCCGCACCAACCTCCTCGATCCCCCCTCCCCGCCCGCACCGCCCCTCACGAGCAGACAAGGGAGTCCGCCACCGTGGCCATCTCCGTCTTCGACCTCTTCTCCATCGGCATCGGCCCCTCCAGCTCCCACACGGTGGGCCCCATGCGCGCGGCCCGGATGTTCGCCGGCCGCCTCAAGAAGGACGGACTGCTCGCCCAGACCGTCTCGGTGCGCGCGGAACTGTTCGGCTCGCTCGGTGCCACCGGCCACGGCCACGGCACCCCCAAGGCCGTCCTGCTCGGCCTGGAGGGCCACTCCCCCCGCACCGTCGACGTGGAGAACGCCGACACCCGCGTCGCCGAGATCCGCGAGAGCGGGCGGCTGCGCCTGCTGGCGGCCGAGATAGGGGACGCCCACGAGATCGCCTTCGACGCGGCGACCCAGCTGATCCTGCACCGCCGCCGCTCCCTGCCGTACCACGCCAACGGCATGACCCTCTTCGCGTACGACGAGCACGGCGCCCCGCTGCTGGAGAAGACGTACTACTCGGTGGGCGGCGGCTTCGTCGTCGACGAGGACGCGGCGGCCGAGGACCGTATCAAGCTCGACGACACCGTCCTGACGCACCCGTTCCGCACCGGCGACGAACTGCTGCGGCTGACGCAGGAGACCGGGCTGTCCATCTCCGCGCTGATGCTGGAGAACGAGAAGGAGTGGCGCACCGAGGAGGAGATCCGCGCGGGGCTGCTGGAGATCTGGCGCGTGATGCAGGCGTGCGTGACGCGTGGCATGAGCCGTGAGGGCATCCTGCCGGGCGGCCTGAAGGTCCGCCGCCGGGCCGCCAACGCCGCCCGCGCGCTGCGCGCCGAGGGCGACCCGCAGGCGCACGCCATGGAGTGGATCACCCTCTACGCCATGGCCGTCAACGAGGAGAACGCGGCGGGCGGCCGGGTGGTGACCGCCCCCACCAACGGCGCGGCCGGGATCATCCCCGCCGTCCTGCACTACTACGTGAACTTCGTGCCCGGTGCCGACGAGGACGGCGTGGTCCGCTTCCTGCTCGCCGCCGGTGCGATCGGCATGCTCTTCAAGGAGAACGCCTCCATCTCGGGCGCGGAGGTCGGCTGCCAGGGCGAGGTCGGCTCGGCCTGCTCGATGGCGGCGGGCGGCCTCGCCGAGGTCCTCGGCGCGACCCCGGAGAAGGTGGAGAACGCCGCCGAGATCGGCATGGAGCACAACCTTGGCCTGACCTGCGACCCGATCGGCGGTCTGGTGCAGATCCCGTGCATCGAGCGGAACGGCATGGCGTCCGTCAAGGCCGTCACCGCGGCCCGGATGTCGCTGCGCGGCGACGGCCGCCACCATGTCTCCCTCGACAAGGTCATCAAGACGATGAAGGACACCGGCGCCGATATGTCGGTGAAGTACAAGGAGACCGCGCGGGGCGGGCTCGCGGTGAACATCATCGAGTGCTGAGGGACGGCCCCGGGGGCCCGCCCCCGGGGGGCCGGCCCCCGGGGGGGGGGGGGGCGGGCCCCCCCCCAAAAACCGGAAACATCCGGCCCCCCCGTTAGAGAAAAAACAAAATAGCAGGGACAGTGTAGTTTAA
>NZ_JBHYGX010000053.1:0-37524 GCF_042739975.1 Streptomyces sp. NPDC059080 | reverse complement strand
TCAAGAACACGGCCCGCGGGGGGGGGGGGCGCGGGGTGAAATACATGGAGGGGTGGGGGCGGCCCCGGGGGCCGGGCGCGCGGGGGCGGGCCCCGGGGGCTTCGGGTGGCCGGACGCCCGCAGAGACACGGAAACCTGCCTGCCGACCGGTTCTCGATATCACATCTTCCCTGGTCAAGGCACTTATCTCGGGCACGGCGCGCCGCTACAATGAGTATCGCTCCGGACGCACGGTGCGTACGGACCCGAGCTTCGACGGGGAAGGAGAGGCGGCGTGACCACGCTCGACCTCAGCAGCTATCCGGGGCCCCTGGCCAGGCGGTTCCAGCAGGCACACACCCTGCTGTGGACGACCATGGTTTCCGAGGAGGTCACCTCCCCGCAGTTCGCGGTCCTCAACTCCCTGGTCGACGAGGGCGGGCTGGATCAGCGCACGGTCGGCGAGCGGGTCGGTCTGGACCGCTCCACCATCGCCGAGGTGATCCGGCGGCTGGTGGTGCGCGGGATGGTCGACAAGATCCGTGATCCGCGCGACGGCCGCCGCGCGGCGCTGCGCGCCACCGACGAGGGCGTCCGCGTCCACAAGAAGCTCGCGGTGCGCACCGCGCGGATGAACCAGCTCTTCCTCTCCCCGCTGGCGCCGTCCGAACAGACCGTCTTCGTGGAGCTGCTGTGCCGCGTCTCGGACGCCGCCGAACAACTGCGCCATCCCACGCAGCCCATCGGCTGACCCTCGGTCGCCTTTTCGACTCCGTCACCTCAACCGTCCCGCGCCGTAGTGGTTTCCCCCCTTCGCGCCAACCGGCCGTCACCCTGCGGAACTTCCCGGTAGCGATCTGGCGTCTTCCCCAGTGAACGTGCTGAACTGCTGGAACGCAGTGGACGGTTCGAAGAAGCAGGTCGGAACGGCGGGAGGCCGCTCATGCTGCATGGTGTCGATGTCAGCTCGTACAACACGTCGTTCTCCACGGACGGGCTGGACTTCGTGATCATCAAGGCCACCGAGGGCCGCTCGTACATCAACCCCCACCAGTCGGCGCAGGCCGCGAAGGCGCGGAAGGCCGGGTGCGTGGTCGGCTTCTACCACTTCCTGTGGCCGGGGAACATCGCGGCGCAGGCGCGGTACTTCGTCGAGAAGTGCGCCTCGGTCGGGGGCGACATCCTCGCCGCCGACTGGGAGACCACCGGCAGCGGGACCTACGCGAGCAACGCGCAGAAGGACCAGTTCCTGAGAGAGGTGAAGAAGCTCCGCCCCACGCACCGGGTGATGCTCTACTGCAACCGCAGCTTCTGGCTGAACCACGACACCTCCTCGTACGCCGGTGACGGACTGTGGATCGCCGACTACGTCACGGCCGGGCATCCGCGGATCAAGGCGAAGTGGCGCATCCACCAGTACACCGACCGGCCGCTCGACAAGGACGTCGCGGACTTCGCGAGCAAGGCCGCCCTCAAGAAGTGGGCGCACCCGGCATAAGGTTTCCGGTGGCCGGTGCGTCCGGCCGACCGGATTCCGACAGAACGAGGAGCAGCCGTGAGTGACCCGGCGTCCATGACCCAGCAGGAGATCGCCCGGGATCTCCAGGTGAGCGCGTCCTTCGACGCCGGGCACGAGATCGAGCGCCGGGTCGCGTTCCTCGCGGAGCGGCTGACCTCCACGGGCCTGCGCTCCCTCGTGCTGGGCATCAGCGGCGGCGTGGACTCCACGGCCGCGGGCCGGCTGTGCCAGCTCGCCGCGGAGCGCGCCCGGGAGGCAGGCCACGACGCGACGTTCTTCGCGATGCGGCTGCCGTACGGCGTCCAGGCCGACGAGAAGCACGCGCAGCAGGCGCTGGACTTCATCCGGCCGGACCGGCTGCTGACGGTGGACGTCCGTCCGGCGAGCGATGCCACGCTGGCGTCGGCGGTCGCCGGGGGGCTGGGGTTCCGCGACGCCGCCCACCAGGACTTCGTCCAGGGCAACATCAAGGCCCGGCAGCGCATGATCGCGCAGTACGCGGTGGCGGGCGCCCAGGACGGTCTGGTCGTGGGCACCGACCACGCCGCCGAGGCGGTCTCCGGTTTCTTCACCAAGTTCGGTGACGGCGCCGCCGACGTCGTCCCGCTGGCCGGCCTGACCAAGCGGCGGGTGCGCGCGGTGGCCGCGGCCCTGGGCGCCCCGGACGAGCTGGTCGTGAAGGTGCCGACGGCGGACCTGGAGACGCTGGACCCGGGCAAGCCGGACGAGGACGCGCTGGGGGTGACGTACGACCAGATCGACGACTTCCTGGAGGGCCGGCCGGTCGACGACGCCGTGCGCGACGCCATCGTCCGCCGCTACCGCTTCACCGCCCACAAGCGGGAGCTGCCGCTCGCGCCGTGACGGCCGATGCGCGATACGCAGGGCCCGCCGGTGCGCTTTACGGCGGGCCCTGCGCCGTCGGTGGGCGCCCCGCGCACGTACGGGGCAGGCCGTCCGGGCGCACGCGGGCGGGCCCGTCCGCCCGGCCCGGCCGTGGGGACGGACCTGTCATGCGCCGGTAAGGCGACAGCAAGCTCCCGGGGGCTAAGACGTCGGCCGCGGCGGGCAGGGATGCGGCCATGGGAGACCACGAAGCACGAGCGGAAGATCCACTGTCAGTGGGGGCGCCTACGCTCCGAGGCATGGGTTACGCACAGCTGCGCGAACTCCGCACCGCGCTGACCACCGCCTCCGACATCGCCTCGTCCCTGCGGGCCACGCCGACCCGGCGGGACGCCGACCAGCTCGTCGACGCACTCCGCCGGGCGCTCACCGCCGCCGGTTCGCTCGGCGAGGCCACCGGCCCGACCGGCTGTGCGCTCCATCCGCACGGCGCGGTCGACCCCCTCCACGGCGACCCGGAGGACCCGCTGCCGCCCGGCTACGGCAAATGCCTGCTCTGCAACGACCGCCGCAGACGGGCCGACGCCCCGGTCCGCCTGCACCACCGCCGCCAACGGCCCGGCGGGCGGCGCAGCGCGTAGGGCGGGCGCGGCGGGGGCCCGGGACAGGCCGAGGCCCCGGCAGGCGCCGCGTCGCGCCGGGCCGGGGCCTGCGGGGCCGTCTCATGCCGCCCGTCGGGTCACTCCGGTGCGTCCTGTCCCCGCGGCTCCTTCTCCGGGCGCAGGGCGATCCGGCCGAGGACCACGGCGACGACGAGTGCGCCCAGCGCGATCAGTACGTAGTCCGGCACGGCGTTGCCGATCGACGCCACCCACTCCTCGACGCGGAACTCCGCCTCCGCGTCGAGGACGCCGGGCAGTGCGCTGGTCCCGTTGTAGCGGAGGAAGAGCACACCGATGGCGACGAAGAAGAGGCCGGACAGGAGCGAGGTGGTGTGCAGCCGCAGCCTGCCGAGGCGCAGTTCCCGGCCGCGGAGCCAGCCGCGGCTGCCCAGCCGGAAGCGGTCCCAGAGCAGGGCGAGGACGAACAGCGGCAGCGCCATGCCCAGCGCGTAGACGGCGAGCATCGACGCGCCGTAGACCGGTGAGCCGCTGACCGCGGTGACGGTGAGGACCGCGCCGAGGATCGGCCCGGCGCAGAACCCGGCCAGTCCGTAGACACAGCCCAGCAGGAAGGTGGAGACGGCCGAGCGGGGGGTGATCCGCGCGGCCGCGGCCTGGGCGCGGCGGGAGGCGAAGCCGAGGCCGAGGATCTGCGCGAGCCCCATGGCGATGACGACCCAGCCGCCGACGGTGATCAGCAGGTCGCGGTGGCCGTTGAAGAGCCGGCTGGCGGCGGTGGAGGCGACGCCGAGCGGCACCAGCGTGGTGGCGAGCCCCAGGTAGAAGACGCCGGTGCGGGCGAGCAGCCGCCCCGGGTGGGAGAGCGAGTACGCGAAGAACGCCGGGAGCAGCAGCGCGCTGCACGGGCTGACGAGCGCGAGGGCGCCGCCGAGGAACGCCGCGAGGTAGCCGATGTCGGTCACTTGCCGCTCCCCTTGCCCGCCGTCTTCCCGGCTGCCGCCTTCGCGGCGCTCTCGATCGCGTCGGCGAAGACGGAGGTGGGCTGGGCGCCGGACACCGGGCGGCCGTTGACCAGGAAGGACGGTGTGGACTGCACGCCCAGTTCGTACCCCTCCTCCTGGTCCTTCTTCAGGGCACTGCGGGCGGCCTCGCTGTCGAGGTCGGTGCGGAACTTCTCGATGTCGGGGACCCCGGCGGTGCGGGCCATCTCGACGATCTTGTCCTCGGCGAGCGCATCGCCCTTACGGGTCTTGGCGTACAGCTCGTCGTGCAGCTGCCAGAAACGGCCCTGGCGCCCGGCGGCCCAGGAGGCGCGGGCGGCGCGTTCGGAGTCGGCGCCGTAGAGGGTGAAGTTGCGGAACTCGATGCGCAGCGTGCCCGCGTCGACGTACTTCTTGATCAGCTCGGGCTGGGTCTCGCGGGTGAACCGGCCGCAGAACGAGCACTGGTAGTCGGCGTATTCGACGAGGACCACCGGGGCGTCCTTCTTGCCGACGGCCAGGGCGTCACCGGCCTCGCGGCGGCTGGTGCGCTCGGCGAGCTGGTCGTAGAGGCGCCGCTGCGCCGGGTCCTCCTGCGGTTCCGGGGCGGCGGCCTTCGGTTCGTTGGGGCCGCGGCCGGCCTCGACGGCCCGTCCGGCCGCGATGCCGATGGCGACGACGGCGACGAGAAGGGCGATGATCGCGCCGACGGCAGCGAGCTTGCGGGTGGGTGAGGTGAGGGTGGGCACAGGTTCTCCAGTCGTACCGGGGTGGCGGAAGGACCGGACGGCGGTGGCGGGCCGCGCGGGGCGGCGACGCGGCACGGGCCGGTCCGGATGGATGCGGGCACACGGGAGCGCGGCGGCGCTCGCGTGGGGCGCCGCTACATCCGCAGTACGGGCAGGAGTGTGGCGGGGTCGGCGGGCCCCGCGGGGCCGGTATCGGAGCGCGCCGGGACGGGCCGGGCGAGGGATGCGGCGGCGGTCGTGGCCGGTGCCGCGACGCCGGGGGCGAGCGGTTCGCCGCGGTGCGGGGTGGGCAGCGGCGCCGATTCGTCGGGCCCCGGCGCATGCCGCCCCGAGCAGCGCCGGGGGACGTCGACGAGGTCAGTCCGCGCGGCGAGCCGGTGCGTGCGGTCGGGGGCTTCGTCGGCGCGGTCGCCCGTCGGGGGCGCCGTGTCGGTACGGCGGTCCGCCGGGCGCACGGTGTCCTCCGGGGGCGCCGCGTCACGCGGGGCGGGAGCGGCCGGTGCGCCGGTGGCCAGGGGGCCGGTCGTGGCAGCGGCCTGCACGGCCCGCCACGACTGGTCGCCGCCGGTACGGCAGAGCAACGGGCCGAAGGTCACGGCGAGGAGGAGCAGCCAGATCGCGGCCGCCGGTCGGCGGGTGGCTGTCATGGCCCTCCTTCCTCGTCCTGGCGAGCGCGGCTGCCCCGGCGCACACCGCCGTCGCGGGCGCCCGCGCGCGGCCGTGGTGATCCCCGTCCGCGAGCGTCCCCATCCTACGGACCGCGGCGCCGCCTTCCGAGCACGGACCGCCATCGGGAGGAGGCACGGCGCCGGGGCGCACAGCGCGGGAGAACCGGAGTCCGCCACGGGCGGTGCGGCACCGCCGAGCGGTGGAGCCGGCGGACGAGACCACCACGGCGTCGCATATATATCGAGACAACTGGTAAACAAACCGTTGTTTACAAGGCCGGTGGCGCACCTCACCTGGGATCTCCCTGAGCTTGATCCCACGGTGTCATATATTGCCCGCAATGTACTTTTGGCATCGGAGGCCGGACCTGTCATAGTCGTTCCCAACGACCCCCATTGACCCGGGCCAGGTCGTTCCACCCCCGCGGACACACCCCTTCCGTCCGCCGAGGGGCGACACTGGGGCCTCACCCGCACCACCCCGCGGGAGGCCCCAGTCGCGCATCCGGGGGCGGTACGCCGCCCGGCTCAGCGGTCGCCGGTGCGCATCTCGAACCAAGTGGTCTTGCCGCGCGGCAGCAGATCCACGCCCCAGCGGTCGGAGAGCGTGTCGACGAGGAAGAGGCCCCGGCCGCTGACGTCCAGCGCGCGGACCGGCATCAGACACGGCAGCCCGCGCGAGGGGTCGCGCACCTCGATCCGGATCCAGCCGCGCCGCCGCAGCATCCGCAGCCCGAACCGCCGCGCACCGGTGTGCCGTACGGCGTTGCCCACCAGCTCCGACACCAACAGGACGGCGTTCTCGGTGAGTTGAGGGGACAGGCCCCACTGGTCGAGGAGGACCCGGTGGGTCAGCCGACGGGCGGCGCCGGCGGATTCGGGGCGCGAGGGGAACGGGACCTCGTCCACGGAAGGGTCGCCGAGCAGATCGAGCACCACGGGCCCCGGGGCGCCCGGTGCCGGTCCGCCGCTCTCCGGTGCGCCGGGGACTCCCCGGCAGGTGACAGCCGTGCCGCACAGCGGCTGCGGCTGCTCCGATTCCTCCAGGCCCGCCATGCCCCCATCATGGCCGCCGCGCAATATCCGCGGGACCGGAACCGGCGCAATCCCGTACCGGGGAGCGCCGGGTTCCGGTCGTCGCGGGGCCCGTCGCGGCGGCGTTCATGACACCACCGTCACCTGCCTGAGCTGCGAGGCGACCGCGCCGGGAGGCACCTGACGGGGCGGCGGCACGGGGCGGGCCCGCACGGGGCCGGATCGGCGCGATTCCCTCTCACGAGGCACGGCGCACCGGCCGTTCCCCGCGCCCCGCCAACCCCCTGCTCCTCAGCGGAACTTGGCCTTGCCGGGGCCTTCCTCGACGAAACTGCGCATGCCGATCTCGCGGTCCTCGGTCGCGAACAGCCCGGCGAACAGGGAGCGTTCGATCGCCAGGCCGGTTTCGAGATCCGTCTCCAGGCCGGCGTCGACGGCCTCCTTGGCGGCGCGCAGCGCGAGCGCCGGGCCCTTCGCCAGCTGCGCCGCCCAGGCGTGCGCCGCGCCGAAGACCTCGGTGGCCGGAACGACGCGGTCGACCAGGCCGATGGTCAGCGCCTCGTCGGCCTTGACGTGCCGCCCGGTGAAGATCAGGTCCTTGGCCTTGGACGGGCCGACCAGGCGCGACAGCCGCTGGGTGCCCCCGGCGCCCGGGATGACGCCGAGCAGGATCTCCGGCTGGCCGAGCTTGGCGTTCTCCGCCGCGATCCGGAAGTCCGCGCAGAGCGCCAGCTCACAGCCGCCGCCCAGGGCGTAGCCGGTGACCGCGGCGACCACCGGCTTGGGGATGCGGGCGAGGGCGCTGAACGCCTCCTGCAGCGCCTTGGACCGCACCACCATGGCGGCGTAATCCATCCGCTGCATCTCCTTGATGTCCGCCCCGGCGGCGAACACCTTCTCGCTGCCGCGCACCACGACGGCGCGGACATCGTCCCGGCGGGTGGCCTCGCCGGCCAGCTCGCGCAGCCGGTCCTGGGTGGCGATGTCCAGCGCGTTCATCGGCGGGCGGTCGAGCCGGATGGTCCCGACGCCGTCGGCGATCTCGAAGTTCACAGTCATACCGCGAAAGGTTAGTCGTCGTTAACGGCGCTGGGTACGGTGCGCCGACGTGCCGCGCACCACCCCGGGCCCGGGCACCACCGGCTCAGCGGCGGTCCGCCTTCCACGCCTTCCAGGAGAGGTTCCAGTCGCTGAGGCCGTTGTCCGGCCGGATCGTCTCGTCGTGGGAGTTCTTGACGACGACCACGTCACCGACGAGGGAGTTGCGGAAGAACCAGGCGGCGGGGGTGGCCGGATCGCCGCCGCCGCGCTGGTCGAAGAGGCCCACGCAGCCGTGGCTGGCGTTGCGGCTGCCGAACGCGTCCCGGCCCGCCCAGTAGTTGCCGTGCAGGAAGGTGCCGGACGCGCTCAGCCGCATGGCGTGCGGGACGTCCTTGATGTCGTACTGGCCGCCGAAGCCGACGGTTTCGCCGTTCATGCGGGTCACCTGGAGCTTCTCGCTGATCACCATCCGGCCGTTGTACGTCT
Organism: Streptomyces sp. NPDC059080; assembly: GCF_042739975.1. NCBI lineage: Bacteria > Bacillati > Actinomycetota > Actinomycetes > Kitasatosporales > Streptomycetaceae > Streptomyces > Streptomyces sp. NPDC059080. Next base: position 29,598 of record NZ_JBHYGX010000053.1, on the reverse strand, counting down.
CGGTGCCGGGCGCCCCGGCGGAGACCGGGATGGTCCTGATCTTCTTGCCGCCGCGGACCACGGTCATCTTCTTCGACCGGGCGTCGACGGTGCTGACCTGGCTGCGCCCGATGGTGAACGCCACCTTCTTGGACTGCGTGCCGTAGACGCCGGGCCGGCCCTCGACACCGTCGAGGCGGAGCCGGAGGGTGACCTCGGTGCCGGGCGCCCAGTACTTCTCGGGGCGGAAGTCCAGCCGGTCGTTGCCGAACCAGTGGCCCTCGACGGGGACGGCGGGCTCCGCGGTGACCTCGACGGCCTTCTCCACGGCGGCGGGGTCGGTGATGCCGCGGCTGAAGCGCAGCGAGACCGGCATCCCGACGCCGGTCTTCTGACCGTCCTCCGGCGTGTACGTCGCGGTGAAGGTCTCCTTCGGCGTGAGCGTGGTGAAGCCGGCGTGCCGGGTGGCCTTCCGGCCCTCCGCGTCGGCGGCCACGGCGTCGACGGTGTAGGAGGTCGCCACCCCGAGGTGCCCGGTGGGCTGCCATCCGGTACCGCCGCCGGATATCCGGCCCGGTACGTCATGGCCCTTGGCATCCTTGACCTTGACGGAGAGGAGCTTGCCCCAGCGGGCGGTCACCGCGAGGGCGCCGCTGGTGGCGACGGAGTCCGCGCCGTCCCGGGGCGCGATCGTCAGGACCGCTTTCGAGGGGCCGTGCGCGGTGCGCGCCCTGTCGGCCGGGTCCTTCCCTTCCGTACCGTTCCCGCACGCCGCGGTGAGGAGGACGGAGCCGAGCGCGAGGGCCACGGCCGCGCCGCGCCGTGCCCGCCGGCGTATCGACCGCCGGTGTATCGACCGTCGGTGTATCGACCGCCGGTGTATCGACTGTCGTATCGGCTCTCCGGATATCGCCTGATGCACCTCTGGCCCCTCTTCCCCTCGCGCCGCACGCACTCCCCCGCGCGCAGGACACCGCCGTTCGGCACGGCACCGCCCGCCGGTGGGCGGGGCCACGCGCGTTCCGTTAGATAACCACACCGGTCTGACAGTGCGGTGTCCGGCGAGGGCGGCACGTGCCCCGGTCGGGCGGATGGACAGGGAGAAAGAGGGACAAGGCGGGGCGGCACGTCATATCGACCTGCAAGCAAGGGAGTTGACGGCTCGTCGGCTGCCGCCCCCGGGGCTACAGGGCCGTCCCTGCTCGCCACTGCGTCCAGGGCATGTTCCAGCCGCCGAGGCCGTTGTCCGGGGCGACGGTGCGGTCCCGGGAGTGGCGGACCTCCACGATGTCGCCGATGAGGGACTGCGTGTAGAACCAACCGGCCGGGGTGGCCCCCTTGCCGCCCTTGTTGTCGAGCAGGCCGACGCAGCCGTGGCTGGTGTTCTCGTCGCCGAAGATGTCGGGGTCCGCCCAGTAGTTGCCGTGCAGGAAGGTCCCGGAGGTCGTCAGGCGCATCGCGTGCGGCACGTCGGGGATGTCGTAGGCGCGGCCGAACCCGACGGTCCGGGCGTCCATCCGCGTCTTCGGCAGCCGCTCCAGGATCACCATCTTCCCGTTGTACGTGGGGTTCTTCTCGTCGCCCGCGGTGACCGGCAGCGTCACCGGCTTCTCCCCCTGCCGGGTCACCGTCAGGGTGTGCCGGGCCGCGTCGATGACGCTCGTCCGGTCCCTGCCGATGCGGAACCGGACGGTCTCGCTCTGGGTGCCGAACGTCCGGGGGCCGGCCCGGACGCCGTCCAGCCGGATCTCGACGGTGACGGCGGTGCCGGGCCACCAGCGCTCCTTCGGGCGGAAGTCCAGCCGCTGGTCGCCGAACCAGTGGGGGGCGAGCTCGACGTCCGGCTCCGCGGTGACCCGGACGGCCCGCTGCACGGCGGCGAGGTCGGGGATCGGATGGTTGAACTGGAGCGAGACGATCATTCCGGTGCCGACGGTCGCGCCGTCCTCGGGGAGGAGCGAGGCGGCCAGCTTGGCGGGGCCGGTGGTGAAGGTGGTGTGACGGGATCTGCGGTCGCCCGCGCCGTCCAGCGCCACCGCGTCCACGGTGTACGTCGCCGCGGCCGCCAGCCGGGGCGCGGTGGGCCGCCAGCTCAGGCCGTCCCGGGCGATCCGGCCCGCCACCCGCGCCGCGCCGCCGTCGCCGGTGCGCCGCACCGTCACCCGCTGGAGCCGCCCGTCGGGCACCCGGATGACGAACCGTCCGCTCTCACTGACATCGCGGGCGCCGTCGCCGGGCTCGATGTCGATGCCCTGCTCCGGGCCGGGCGGTTTGTCGCCGCCCAGTAGATCGGGGACGGCGCAGCCGGTCACCGCGGTCAGGCCGCACACCGGCACCAGGGCGAGACGGAGGAGACGCCGGAGCCGCACGGGGCGGCGGGCCGGCGGGCGGGGGGCGCGATCCTTCTCATCACCGGACATGTGACGAATTGTGACTGATGAGACGGTTAACGCACCGGAAGTGACGGCCCGGCACGGCCGTGTCCCGTAGGAAATGCGGCCTTGTGGTGGTACGGGGCGGCGGGGGCCGGTTCCGGCGGAGGCGCGGATCGGGGCGGCGGGAGCGGTGGGCGGGGGCTGGGCCCGGGCAGTGGGTGAGGACTCGGCCGGGCCGGAGCGGCGGGCGGAGTCCCGGCCGGGCCGGAGCGGCGGGAAAAGCACATGAGCGTTGTCAGTGGCCGCCCTTACTCTCGCCTGTGATGGATGCCACCGCGAGCACACCCGCCCGTCCACCGTCCTCCGAGCCCCCACGGCACTCCGCCGTGCGGTCGCTGCTGCGCCTGTGGCCGTTCGTCCGGCCGGTGCGGGCGCGGCTGTTCACGGCCGCGGCCGTCGCCGTGATCGCGTCCTGCATCAGCCTGGTCATCCCGTTGGTGCTCAAGTGGATCGTGGACGGCCCGGTCGCCGCGGGCGCGCCCGGCGGCGTATGGCTGGGCGGCGTCTTCCTCCTGCTCCTCGGGGTGGCCGAGGCGGGGCTGTTCGGGCTGCGGCGCTGGCTGGTCGCGCGGCCGCTGGCGGGCGTCGAGGCGGCCATGCGGGAGCGGCTCTACGCCCGCCTTCAGCGGCTGCCGGTCTCCTTCCACGACCGCTGGGCCTCGGGCCAGTTGCTCTCCCGCGCCACCACCGACCTCCAGCTGCTCCGGATGTTCCTGGCGTTCCCTCTGACGTTCCTGCTGGTCAACGGCGCCACGATCCTGGTGGGCTGCGCGATCCTGCTGACCCAGCGCTTCTCGCTGGGGCTGTTGCTGCTGGCGCCGGTCGTGCCGCTGATGATCCTGTGCTCGGTGTTCGAGGCGAAGTACGCGCTGGCCGCACGCCGGGCGCTGGACCAGGTCGGTGATCTGACGACGGTGATCGAGGAGTCGGTCCTCGGCATCCGGATCGTGAAGGGCTTCGGCCGCCACCGCAGCCAGGCCCGGATGTTCCGGCGGCTGACCCATGAGCTGCGCACCACCGAGCTGCGCAAGGCCCGGCTGCTGGCGGTGATCTGGGGCTTCATCACCCTGCTGCCGGAGCTGGCGATCGGCGCCGCGCTGGTGCTGGGCACCGTCCAGGTGGCGGACGGCGCGCTCTCGGCCGGCACCCTGGTCGCCTTCCTGTCGACGGCGCTCGCACTGCGCTGGCCGGTGGACTCCATCGGCTTCCTGCTGGCGATGAGCAACGAGGCGGCGATGGCCACCGACCGGTACTTCGAGGTGCTGGACGCGCCGTTGGCGGAGGCGTCGGACCCGTCGCCCGGGCCGCGGGCCACCGACGACGACACGGACGGCGCCGGCCCGTGCTCCGGCTCCGGCCTGTGTTCCGGCTCCGGCGACTCCGGCAGCTCCGGCGGTCTCGTCTTCTCCGGTGTCGAGTTCCGCTATCCCGACGCGCCCAGGGACGCCCCGCCGACGCTGTGCGGGGTCGATCTGCGCATCGCGTCCGGGGAGACGATGGCGCTGGTGGGGGCCACGGGCAGCGGGAAAACGACGCTCACGGCGCTGGTCCCGCGGCTGTACGACCCGACCGGCGGCCGGATCACCCTGGACGGCCTCGACCTCGCCGCGCTCTCCCGGGACGAGGTGCGTGGCCTGGTGTCGGTGGCGTTCGAGGAGCCGACGTTGTTCTCCGCGACCGTCGCCGAGAACGTCCTGATGGGCGGCGAGGACCTCCAGGAGGACGATCTGCGGCGGGCGTTGGCGGTGGCGCAGGCCGACGGCTTCGTCTCCGCACTGCCCGAGGGGCCGCACACCCAGGTCGGGGAGCAGGGCATGAGCCTCTCCGGCGGCCAGCGGCAGCGGCTCGCGCTGGCCCGCGCGGTCGCCGGGCGGCCGCGTTTCCTGATCCTCGACGATCCGCTCTCCGCCCTCGACGTCCACACCGAGGCGCTGGTAGAGGCGGCGCTGCGGCAGGTCCTGGCGACCACCACCGCGCTGATCGTCGCGCACCGCCCGTCCACGGTCCTGCTGGCCGACCGGGTGGCGCTGCTCTCCGGCGGCCGGATAGCCGCCGTCGGCACCCACCACCAACTGTTGCGCGACAACGCCGAGTACGCCGGGCTGATGTCCGGCACCGGCCCCGTGACGGCCGGGTCGGTGCCCCGGCCCCGCGGCACCACCGGAGGAACCCGATGACGACCGCCCCCGCGCCCGGCGCCGTACCCGCCGATCCGCCCGCGGCCGAGCCGCCGCCCGGGGACGGGGACGCCTTCGCACGGGACGTCCTCCCGGCCCCGCCCGGGGCGTCGCGGCGGCTGCTGCGGTCGCTGCTGGCCCCGCACGCCCGATGGGTGACGCTCTCGGCCGTGATGCTGCTGCTCCAGCAGGCCGCGCTGCAGGCCGGGCCGCTGCTCGTGGCGTTCGCGCTGGACCGCGCGGTGCCCGCGCTGCGCGCCGGGGACCACGGCCCGCTGGTCACCGTGGCGGTCGCGGCCGCACTGTGCGCCGTGGTGTCGGGCGGGCTGAAGTACCTCTTCGTCCGGTGCTCGGCCCGGATCAGCCAGGATGTCCTGTTGGAGCTGCGCGGCCGCATCTTCCGGCACGCGCAGGCGCTCAGCCTCGGCTTCCACGAGCGGTACACCTCGGGCCGGTTGATCTCGCGCGCCACCACGGACGTCGAGTCGCTGCGCGAGCTCCTCGACGAGGGCCTGGAGGAGTTGATCTCCGTCGTGCTCTCCACGGTCTGGATCACCGCGATGCTCCTCTACCTGGACTGGCGCACCGGCGCCGCGGCGCTCGCCTCCGCCGCGCCGCTGGCGCTGTTGGTCCGCTCCTACCAGCGGCGTTCGCTGCGGGTGTTCAGCAGCAAGTCGTCGGCGGTCGCCGCCGTCATCGTGAAGTTCACCGAGACGGTCAACGGCATCCGCCCGGTGCAGGCGTTCCGCCGCGAGCGGCCCAACGACGCCGCGTTCGCCGCGCTGAACCGCACCCACGAGGGCGTCAACGGCGCCACCGCCCTGGAGATGGCCCGGTACGTCGTCGGATCCCGGCTGGTGGCCAACTTCGCGGTCGCCGCGATCGTGCTGTGGAGCGCCTACCGCGTGGCGACCGGCGGTCTGGAGCTGGGCGTGCTGGCCGCCGCCGTGCTGTATCTGCGGCGGCTGTACGACCCGATCGACCGGCTCGGGATGTTCCTCAACTCGTATCAGGGCGCGGCCGCCTCGCTGGAGAAGATCGCCGGTCTGCTGGCCCAGCGCCCGTCGGTCCCGGAGCCGTCCGCCCCGGTGGCGCTGCCCCCGGTCTCCGACGGGCGGCCCGGGCGGGAGGTCACCTTCGAGGACGTGCGGTTCGCGTACCGGACCGGCGGCGAGGTGCTGCCGCGCTTCGGCCTGCGGCTGGCCGCGGGCGAGACGGTCGCCGTGGTCGGTTCGACCGGCGCCGGGAAGTCGACGCTGGCGAAGCTGCTGGCCCGGTTCTACGACCCGACCGAGGGCAGGATCCTGCTGGACGGCGTGGACCTGCGGGAACTGCCGTCGGCCGAGCTGCGCCGGGGCGTGGTGATGGTCACCCAGGAGGCGTTCCTGTTCTCCGGGACGGTCGCCGAGAACATCGCGCTGGGACGGCCCGACGCCACCCGCGCGGAGATCGAGGACGCCGCCCGGGCGATCGGCGCGCACGACTTCATCGCCGCGCTGCCGGACGGGTACGACACCGATGTCCGCAAGCGGGGCGGCCGGATCTCCGCGGGCCAGCGGCAGCTGGTCGGCTTCGCGCGGGCGCTGCTCGCCGACCCCGCCGTGCTGATCCTGGACGAGGCGACCAGCTCGCTGGACATACCGGGCGAGCGGGCGGTGCAGCGCGCCATGGACACCGTGCTGCGCGGCCGGACGGCGGTGGTGATCGCGCACCGCCTGTCGACGGTGGAGATCGCCGACCGGGTGCTGGTCATGGCCGACGGCCGGATCGTGGAGGACGGCACCCCCGCCACCCTGATATCCGACCGCGGCCGCTTCGCCGACCTGCACCGGGCGTGGCGGGACAGCGTGGGGTGAGCCGGGGGCGCGGATTCGGCTCCGCCCGGAACCGAGGCCCACTACCGGCCGCGGCGCCGGGGGGCTGGCGCAGGCGCTGGCGGACGCGGGCGTCGCCCCGGCGGACCCATGCCCCGCGCCCCTGGCCCGCGCCGCGCCACGCCACGCCGCGCCCCGGGCCCCGGGCCCCGGGCCGAGCCGCACCCCACGCCCGCGTCCTCGGGCCGAACCGCGCCCGGCAGCCGCACCCTGGCCCGGCCCCGCACCCCAGACCCCAGTCCGCGCCCGGCTCCCGCTCCGCCGGGCTTCGTACCTCGGCTAGCCTGAATCCACGATGAACCGTTTCACGACGTCATGGGGTGCGTTCGACCTCACCCGCTTCCCCGAAGACCCCCGCGACCCGCTCCGTGCCTGGGACGCCGCCGATGCCTACCTGCTGGACCACCTCGCGGAGAGCGGGACCGGCGCCGCCCCGGACGCCGGGGCCGCCCCCGAGCCGCCCCCCGGCCCGTCCGGCACCGGCACCACCGTCATCCTCGGCGACCGCTGGGGCGCCCTCGCCACCGCACTGGCCGGGACCGCAGCCGGTATCGGGCCCGCGGCCGGGACCGGAGCCCACCCCGAATCCGGAGCCGTACCCGGAGCCGGGCCCGCCCCCGTCCACCTCACCGACTCCTACCTCACCCGACGCGCCACCGAGGCGAACCTGCGGCGCAACGGCGTCGCCGACGGGGCCGTGCGGCTGCGGACGGTGCTGGACGAGCCCCCGGAGCGGATCGATCTGCTGCTGGTCCGGGTGCCGAAGAGCCTGGCGCTGCTGGAGGAGCAGCTGCGTCGGCTGGCGCCCGCGGTGCATGCGGGTACCCGGATCGTCGGCACCGGCATGGTCTCCGAGATCCACACCTCGACGCTGAAGCTGTTCGCGCAGATCCTCGGGCCGACCCGGACGTCCCTCGCCGTCCGCAAGGCGCGGCTGATCTTCTGCACCCCCGATCCGTCCCTCACCCCCGCCGCCCCCTCCTGGCCGCGCAGCTACACGCTGCCCGAGGACGTCGGCGTGATGTCGGGGCGGACGGTCACCAACCACGCCGGGATCTTCTGCGCCGACCGGCTGGACATCGGGACCCGCTTCCTCCTCGGCCACCTCCCCCGGCGGCGGGGCGCCGAACGCGTCGTCGACCTGGGCTGCGGCAACGGCGTCGTCGGCACCGCGTTGGCGCTGGCCAACCCGGAGGCGGAGACCGTCTTCGTCGACGAGTCGTTCTCCGCCGTGGCCTCCGCGCGCGCCACCTTCGCGGCGAACGCGCCGGACGGTGCGCGGGCGGAGTTCACCGTCGGCGACGCGTTGACGGGGCTGCCGCCCGGCTCGGTGGACCTCGTGGTGAACAATCCGCCGTTCCACACCCACCGTGCGACCTCCGACGCGACGGCCCGGCAGATGTTCGGCGGTGCGCGCGCCGTGCTGCGGCCCGGCGGGGAGCTGTGGGTCGTCGGCAATCGCCACCTCGGCTACCACGTCCGGCTGAAGCGGCTCTTCGGCACCTGCGAGGTCGTCGCCTCCGACCCGAAGTTCGTCCTGCTGCGGGCCGTCCGCCGCTGACCCCTGGGGCGTGTCTTTCCGGTCTTCGTGCGTCACAGGCCCACGAAGACCGGGAAAACACGCCCCAGGGGCCGCCCCGCAGGGTGCGGCCATGGGGAACCCGGCCGGTCCGGCGGCACGTTCGGGGCGGGAGCCGCCCGGCCACCGGAGCGCCGCGCGCTATCTGCTGTGGCTGACGCGCCGCCAGCTGCCCCGGGTGGCGGCGGGCGCCGCCTTCGGCACGCTGTGGATGACGGGGCTGATGATGCCGCCGTATCTGCTCTCCCACACCCTCGACGACGGGCTCGTGCCGGGCCGCCGAGGACCTCTGCTCGGCTGGACGGCGGCGCTGCTGGCGATGGGCGCGCTCAACGCCGCCCTCGCCATCGCCCGCCACCGCAGCGGCCCCACCGACACCGGGCGCCATCCCCTCACCGGGCGCCACGCCACCACCGCGCGGCGCACCGAACGGGCGCTCGCCGCGGTGCTGGAGGGCCGTACGGTCATCGCCGTCGCACACCGGCTGCACACCGCGCACGACGCGGACCGGGTGGCCGTCATGGAGGCGGGCCGGATCACCGAACTCGGCACCCATGACGCCCTCGTGGCGGCCGACGGCGCCTACGCGGCCCTGTGGCGCACCTGGCACGGGGACTCCTCGGAGCAGCCGACGGGGTCCTGACCACCCCTCAAACCCGCGATTTCCGGCCGCCGCTTCCCACCCCCGCACCGCCTGGACCTGCGTCGCCGCAGCCCACGCACCCCCCTTGTCCGCATTCCGAACTGGCATTCCGGGCTACGGACGGTTTCCGGCCAATTAGTTGAAGGGGCCCTGACAAGGAGCTCGCGGCGGTGGCACTCTTCCCGGCAGCCGCCCCACGGACCCCCACAATCCCACCGTGCGGCAGTCGGCACCGTCTCCCCCCACACGTTCCAAGTGTTCTGCCTCGCTCTGCCCGGACGGCTTCCCGCCGCCCGGTCCCCCTCGGCCGCGGCCCTGCCGCAGCCCCGCAGAAGGAGTCAGCGTGAGACGTACCCCCCCTCGTCGCGCCGTCGCAACCGGAGCCCTCGTCGCCGCCACGGCCATGCTCGCCGTCGGCGTACAGGCCGGGACCGGCACCGCGGCCACCCCCCACCCGGCCGCACCCCACGCCACCCCCGTCGCGGGCGCCCTGCCCGCGCAGCTCTCCCCCGCCCAGCGCGGCAAGCTGATCCGCGCCGCCGGCGCCGCCACCGCGGCGACGGCCAAGGAACTGAAGCTCGGCGCGCAGGAGAAGCTGGTCGTCAAGGACGTCTCCCAGGACGCCGACGGCACCACCCACACCCGCTACGCGCGGACCCTGGACGGCCTGCCGGTCCTCGGCGGCGACGTGATCGTCCACGAGGCGAAGGGCGGCGCCGTCAAGGGCGTCACCAAGGCGCAGTCCCGGCAGCTGAAGGTCGCCACGACCACCGCGAAGGTCGCGCCGTCCGCCGCGTCCGTCAAGGCGCTCTCGTCCGCCCGCTCCCTGGGCGCGTCGAAGGCCGCCGCCGACAAGGCGCCGCGCAAGGTGGTCTGGGCCGCCGACGGCACGCCGCGGCTGGCGTACGAGACCGTGGTCGGCGGGCTCCAGAAGGACGGCACCCCCAACCAGCTGCACGTCATCACGGACGCCACGACCGGTGAGCGGATCTTCCAGTACCAGGGGATCGAGAACGGCATCGGCAACACCGAGTACAGCGGCAAGGTCACCCTGGGCACCACCGCCTCCGGATCGTCCTACACGCTGACCGACGGCGGCCGCGGCGGGCACAAGACGTACAACCTCAACCACGGTTCGTCCGGCACCGGCACGCTCTTCAAGAACTCCACCGACACCTGGGGCAACGGCACGCCGCAGAACGCCGAGACCGCCGCCGCGGACGCCGCCTACGGCGCGGCCGAGACCTGGGACTACTACAAGGCGGTGCACGGCCGCACCGGCATCAAGGGTGACGGCGTCGCCGCGTACTCCCGCGTCCACTACGGCAACAGCTACGTCAACGCCTTCTGGGACGACAGCTGCTTCTGCATGACGTACGGCGACGGCAGCGGCAACGCCGCGCCGCTGACCGCGCTGGACGTCGCCGGGCACGAGATGTCCCACGGCGTCACCGCCGCGACCGCCGGTCTCATCTACAGCGGTGAGTCCGGCGGCCTGAACGAGGCGACGTCCGACATCTTCGGCACCGCCGTGGAGTTCCACGCCAACAACGCCTCGGACCCGGGCGACTACCTCATCGGCGAGAAGATCAACATCTACGGCAACGGCGAGCCGCTGCGCTACATGGACAAGCCCTCCAAGGACGGCGCGTCGGCCGACTACTGGTCGAGCACGGTCGGCAACAAGGACGTGCACTACTCGTCCGGCGTCGCCAACCACTTCTTCTACCTGCTGTCCGAGGGCAGCGGCGCGAAGGACGTCAACGGCGTGCACTACGACAGCCCGACGTACGACGGGAAGTCCGTGCCGGGCATCGGCCGGGCCAACGCCGAGAAGGTCTGGTTCAAGGCGCTCAGCCAGTACATGACCTCGTCCACCAACTACGCCGCGGCCCGCACCGCGACACTCAAGGCCGCAGCCGACCTCTTCGGCCAGGGCAGCGCGTCGTACAACACGGTCGCCAACACCTGGGCCGCGGTGCACGTCGGCTCCCGGGTGTCGGCCGGAAAGTGACATCCTGACCCGGTGACGGCACCGGCCGGTCATTTCGGTGTGGCATGGCCGAAAGACCGACCGGTGCACGGAACCCACCTGCGAAAACGGCGAATTGGGCGCCGCTTCCGGACCTCCGGGGGCGGCGCCCATTTCCGTTGCGCGGATCGCGCGTACACCCCTGCCGACGAGTTTCAGCCAACCTACCCCCAGCGTCCTGACATGAACGCGTTCGGAATGGCAATGTTCCCGACGCACGTCACACCCGCATCGCTTTGCACCCCCACCACTTGGCAAAGTTGAAGGAGCACGCGTGACCCCCCGCATATCCCGCAAGGCCCGTATCACCGGCACTGCTGTTGTCGCCGCCGCGGCCCTCGTCGCCGGCGTCGCCGCCACGGCGAGCGCCTCGCCCGCCCCGGCCGCCAAGGGCGGCGCGCCGGTCGCCCTCGCCGCCTCGCACCGCGCCGAGATGATCCGCGACGCGAGCGCCGCCAAGGCGCAGACGGCCAAGGAGCTGGGCCTGGGAGCCCAGGAGCAGCTGGTCGTCAAGGACGTCATCAAGGACGCCGACGGCACCGTCCACACCCGCTACGACCGCACCTTCGCCGGTCTGCCGGTGCTCGGTGGCGACATGGTCGTACACCGTGCCAAGGACGGCTCCATCAAGAGCACCACCAAGTCGACCCAGAAGAGCATCAAGGTCGCCTCCCTCACGCCGAAGATCACCGCGGCCGCCGCCGCGCAGCGCGCGCACGGCACCGCCGCCAAGTCGATCAGCGCCAAGCAGACCGGCGCGCAGGCCGCGAAGAAGGTCGTCTGGGCCGCCTCCGGCACGCCCGTCCTGGCGTACGACACCGTCGTCAACGGCGTGAAGAAGGACGGCACCCCGAGCCGGATGCACGTCATCACCGACGCCAACACCGGCAAGAAGCTCTTCCAGTACGACGACATCCGTACCGGCAAGGGCGAGAGCGAGTTCAGCGGCACCGTCGACCTCGGCACCACCAAGGACGGCAGCAACTTCACGCTGACCGACGGCGACCGTGGCGGTCACAAGACCACCAACCTGGAGAACGGCGAGGACGGCGACGGCAAGCTCTTCACCAACTCCACCGACACCTGGGGCAACGGCAAGCCGGACAACCCGGAGACCGCCGCCGTCGACGCGCACTACGGTGCCGCCCTGACCTGGGACTACTACAAGGAGGTGCACGGCCGCACCGGCATCAAGGGTGACGGCAAGGGCGCCTTCTCCCGCGTCCACTACGGCGACAGCTACGTCAACGCCTTCTGGGACGACAGCTGCTTCTGCATGACGTACGGCGACGGCGAGGGCAACAAGGCCCCGCTGACCGCCATCGACGTCGCGGCCCACGAGATGTCGCACGGTGTCACCTCCGCCACCGCCAACCTCACCTACAGCGGTGAGTCCGGCGGCCTGAACGAGGGCACCTCCGACATCTTCGGCACGTCGGTCGAGTTCTACGCGAACAACGCCGAGGACCCGGGCGACTACCTCATCGGCGAGAAGATCGACATCAACGGTGACGGCACGCCGCTGCGCTACATGGACAAGCCGTCCAAGGACGGTCAGTCGCAGGACAACTGGGACTCCAGCACCGGTGGCCTGGACCCGCACTACTCGTCGGGTGTCGCCAACCACTTCTTCTACCTGCTGTCCGAGGGCAGCGGCGCCAAGGAGATCGGTGGCGTCAAGTACGACAGCCCGACCGCCGACGGCTCCAAGGTCGAGGGCATCGGCCGGGACAAGGCCGAGAAGATCTGGTTCAAGGCCCTGAGCGAGTACATGACCTCGAACACCGACTACAAGGCGGCCCGTGAGGCCACCGTCAAGGCCGCCACCGACCTGTACAAGGCCGACAGCGCCGAGGTCAAGGGCGTCGAGGCCGCCTGGAACGGCGTCGCCGTCAAGTAACGCACCACGTCGGGCGCCGTGCGACACGGCGCCCGGCACCGCGCCGGTCCGCCCGGGATTCCTGTGACGTGACCCCTGGTGCGGCCGGCGCCCGAGAACGGCGGAACGGCCGGGGAACTCTCTCCCCGGCCGTTCCGGCGTTCCGTCACGTCACGGCCCTCGCGCCACTCCGGGACGCCGGGATTCCGGAGCGGCCCTCGCGCCACTCCGGGCCACCCCACCCTCCCGGCGCCCGGCCGCGGACCGCGGCGCCGCCCGGCCGCCAACCGGGTGAAGGCGGCAGGCCCCCCGCTCCTCGCACACGGACTCCCCCAGCGGAACGGATAGAAAGGAGAAACTCCGGCAAAACCTGACGATTCTCTGGTGGGCCCATGATCGGTCGCATCCCTGTCCTGGACATCCGCCCCCGCCTCGACGACGGCCGCCCCGCGAAGGCGGTGACGGGCGAGACCTTCGACGTCTCGGCCACCGTCTTCCGCGAGGGCCACGGCGCCGTCGCCGCCAATGTCGTGCTGACCGGTCCCGCGGGCCGCACCGGCCCCTGGACCCCGATGGCCGAACTCCGCCCGGGCACCGACTGGTTCACCGCCGAGGTCACCCCGGACGCCGAGGGCCGCTGGACGTACACCGTCGAGGCGTGGGCCGACCCGGTCACCACCTGGCGCCGCGCCGCCGCCGTGAAGATCCCCGCCGGGCTCGACACCGAACTCACCCTCCGCGAAGGCGCCGACCTGCTGGCCCGCGCCGCCGACGGTGTCCCCAAGGACGCCGGACGCGAGGCGGTGCTCGCCGCCGCCGACGCGCTGCGCGACACCGCCGCGCCGCCCGCCGCCCGCCTCGCCGCCGCGACCGCCCCCGCCGTCACCGACGCGCTCGCCCGCCACCCGCTGCGCGAGCTGCTCACCGTCGCCGCCCCGCTGCCGCTCCTCGTCGAGCGCCGCCGCGCGCTGTACGGCTCGTGGTACGAGCTGTTCCCCCGCTCCGAGGGCGCCACCGCGCGGCCGGACGGCACCCTCGTCGGCGGCACCCTGCGCACCGCCGCCGAACGGCTCCCGGCCGTCGCCGCGATGGGCTTCGACGTGGTCTACCTCCCGCCCGTCCACCCCATCGGCACCACCCACCGCAAGGGCCCCAACAACTCCCTGACCGCCGGACCGCACGACGTGGGCTCCCCGTGGGCCATCGGTTCCGCCGACGGCGGCCATGACGCGCTCCACCCGGACCTCGGCACCTTCGACGACTTCGACCACTTCGTCCGTACCGCCCGCGATCTGCGGATGGAGGTCGCGCTCGACTTCGCGCTCCAGTGCTCGCCCGACCACCCGTGGGTCACCCGCCATCCCGAGTGGTTCCGGCGCCGCGCCGACGGCTCCCTCGCCTGCGCGGAGAACCCGCCGAAGACGTACCAGGACATCCATCCGCTCGACTTCGACAACGATTTCCGGGGGCTGGTCCGCGAGACCGAGCGGCTGCTGCGCTTCTGGATGGACCGGGGCGTGCGGATCTTCCGGGTCGACAATCCGCACACCAAGCCGGTGCACTTCTGGGAGACGGTGATCGGCGCGGTGGGCCGCACCGATCCGGATGTCCTCTTCCTGGCCGAGGCGTTCACCCGCCCCGCGATGGTCCACGCCCTCGCCCGCGCCGGGTTCCAGCAGTCGTACACGTACTTCACCTGGCGGAACACCAAACAGGAGCTGACCCGCTACCTCACCGAGCTGGCCGGTGAGGGCGCCGCGTATCTGCGGCCCAATCTCTTCGTCAACACCCCGGACATCCTGCACGGCTACCTCCAAGGAGGCGGGCGCCCCGCCTTCGCCGTCCGCGCGGTGCTGGCCGCCACCCTCTCCCCCACCTGGGGCGTCTATGCGGGCTACGAGCTGTGCGAGGCGGAGCCCGCGGAGCCGGACAGCGAGGAGTATCTGCACTCGGAGAAGTACCAACTGCGGCCCCGCGACTGGGCGGCCGCGGCCCGGAGCGGAAAGAGCCTCGCCCCGCTGCTCACCACCCTCAACCGCGTCCGCCGCCGCCATCCGGCCCTTCAGCAACTGCGGCGGCTGCAATTCCATCCCACCGACAACGACGCGGTCCTCGCCTATTCCAAACGCGCGGGCCACGGCCGCGGCGCCGATACCGTCCTGACCGTGGTGAACCTTGATCCGCACCACACCCAGGAGGCCACGGTCTCGTTGGACATCCCGGAACTCGGCCTCGGCCGGGACGATTCCTTCCCGGTGCGCGACGAGCTCACCGGCGACACCTACCACTGGGGCAGGGACAACTATGTACGGCTCGATCCGGGCCAGTCGCCCGCACCCGCGCACGTACTGTCCCTGCGACCGTCCTCACCGATCGGAGGGTCACCCAATTGATCGTCAATGAGCCCGTGCATGACACGTTCGAGGACACGCCGGAAAAGGACCGTGATCCGGACTGGTTCAAACGCGCCGTCTTCTACGAGGTCCTGGTCCGCTCCTTCCAGGACAGCAACGGAGACGGCGTCGGCGACCTCAAGGGCCTCACCTCACGGCTCGATTATCTGCAATGGCTGGGCGTGGACTGCCTCTGGCTCCCGCCGTTCTTCAAGTCCCCCCTGCGGGACGGCGGTTACGACGTCGCCGACTACACCGCGGTCCTCGACGAATTCGGCGACCTCGCCGATTTCGTGGAATTCGTCGACGCCGCCCACCAGCGCGGTATGCGGATCATCATCGACATGGTGATGAACCACACCAGCGACCAGCACCCGTGGTTCCAGTCCTCCCGAACCGACCCCGAGGGGCCGTACGGCGACTACTACGTCTGGGCTGACGACGACAAGCAGTACGCCGACGCGCGGATCATCTTCGTCGACACCGAGGCGTCCAACTGGACCTTCGACCCGGTGCGCAAGCAGTACTACTGGCACCGCTTCTTCTCCCACCAGCCGGACCTCAACTACGAGAACCCGGCGGTCCAGGAGGAGATGATCTCCGCGCTGCGGTTCTGGCTCGACCTGGGCATCGACGGCTTCCGGCTGGACGCGGTGCCGTACCTCTACGCCGAGGAGGGCACCAACTGCGAGAACCTGCCGCGCTCGCACGCGTTCCTCCGGCGGGTCCGCGCCGAGATCGACGCGCACCACCCGGACACCGTACTGCTGGCCGAGGCCAATCAGTGGCCCGAGGACGTCGTCGACTACTTCGGTGATTACGCGACCGGCGGCGACGAATGCCACATGGCGTTCCACTTCCCCGTCATGCCGCGTATCTTCATGGCGGTACGCCGCGAATCGCGCTATCCGGTATCGGAAATCCTCGCCAAGACCCCGGCGATTCCGTCCGGCTGCCAGTGGGGCATCTTCCTCCGTAACCACGACGAGCTGACCCTCGAAATGGTGACCGACGAAGAGCGCGACTACATGTACGCGGAGTACGCCAAGGACCCGCGCATGCGGGCCAATATCGGCATCCGCCGCCGCCTCGCCCCGCTACTCGACAACGACCGCAAGCAGATCGAACTCTTCACCGCCCTGCTGCTCTCCCTGCCGGGCTCGCCGATTCTCTATTACGGCGACGAGATCGGCATGGGGGACAACATCTGGCTCGGTGACCGCGATGCGGTACGCACCCCGATGCAGTGGACCCCGGACCGCAATGCCGGATTCTCCTCCTGCGATCCCGGGCGGCTCACCCTGCCGACCATCATGGATCCGGTCCACGGTTATCAGGTCACCAATGTCGAGGCGGCGATGAGTTCCCCGTCGTCGCTGCTGCACTGGACCCGCCGGATGATCGAGATCCGGAAACAGAATCCGGCTTTCGGGCTCGGCAGTTACACCGAACTCCCCTCCAGCAATCCGGCGGTCCTCGCCTTTCTTCGGGCCGCGCCCGGCGAGGGCGGCGCGGACGACGATCTCGTCCTGTGCGTGCACAACTTCTCGCGCTTCGCCCAGCCGACGGAGCTGGATCTGACGGAATTCGACGGACGCCATCCGATGGAACTGATCGGCGGGGTGCATTTCCCGCCGATCGGCCAGCTGCCGTATCTGCTGACGCTGGCGGGCCACGGCTTCTACTGGTTCCGGCTGCGCCGCAACGCCGTCTGACACGGGGCGGGCCCGCCGCCCGCCCGGTCCGCGGGCCGCCCTCCGCCCGTACGCCGGCCTGCGCGGACGGGCGGAGGGCTGTCCGGGGGCGGGCGGGTGCGGCTGCGCGGCAGGTCCGGCCGCCTGACCGCACCGGACGCCCGGCCGCTCCGGCCTCAGGCGGGCCGGCCCGCGCCGTGAGGGCGTCCGGCCCCCCGGACTCCGTCCGGGGGTACGCTCCCCGCGCCGCCGCACGGAGAACGCCGCATTCCGGGACACTTTGCGCATCCTGTCGAGTGCCCCGGGAAAGGACGCGCCCCCATGCCGGACCCCGCCTCGACCGGTGCTCCGCCCAGATCCGGCGGGCCCCCGCTCGCCGCCGCGCCCGATCTGCTCTCCTCGCTCGCGCCGCTCCTCGCGGACTGGCTGCCCGGCCGCCGGTGGTTCGCCGGGCACGGGCGGCTGATCACCGGCTTCACCCTGCTCTCCGCGACCGAGCTGCTGCCCGGCGCCGCTGCCGGCGGACCGCCCGGCCTGCTCCATCTGCTGGTCCGCGTGGAGCAGGCGACGGCCCCGGCGGCCGGTGCGCCGCCCGGCGGTGACTGCTACCAGCTGCTGCTGGGCGTGGGCCGGGAGCTGCCGCCGCGACTGGCGCCCGCGCTGATCGGCCGCCCCGCAGGCGGCCCGCTGCGCGGCCATGCCGTCCATGACGCGCTGCTCGACGGGCGGCTGTGCGGGCTGCTGCTGGAGCGGCTGCGGCTGCCGGGCCGCACCGGGGCGCTCGACTTCCACCGCGAGGCGGGCGCGGAGATCCCGCCCCGTCTGCCCGGCCGCCCGCTCGCCGCGGAGCAGTCCCACACCTCCCTCGTCTACGGCGAGACGCTGATCCTGAAGGTCTTCCGCCAGGTCACGCCGGGCCTCAACCCGGATCTGGAGCTGCCGCGCGCGCTGGCCGGTGCGGGGTGCCCGCGGGTGCCCGCGCCCGTCGCGTGGTTCGAGGCCCGCCCGCCGGAGCACGGTGCCGAGCCGACGACGCTGGGCGTGCTCCAGCCCTATCTGCCAGGCTGCGCCGACGGCTGGCAGCTGGCGCTGGCGGCGCTGGCCGGGCGCGCCGACTTCACCGCTCCGGCGCGGGCCCTGGGCCGCGCCACCGCGGAGGTGCACACCGCGCTCGCCCGGGCGCTGCCCACGGCCGCGCTGCGCCGTCCGCAGCTGGAGTCCATCGTGGCGGGAATGCGCGCCCGGCTGGAGAGCACCGCCCGCGCGGTGCCCGGCCTGCGGCCGTACCGCGCCGGGCTGCGCACCGCGTTCGACGCGCTCGCCGCCGCCGGGCGGAACGGCGGCAGCTGGGCGGCGCAGCGCATCCACGGCGATCTGCACCTGGGCCAGACGCTCCGCCCGGCCCGGGGCCCCGGCCGCTGGTCCCTGATCGACTTCGAGGGGGAACCGGCCCGCCCGCTGGCCGAACGGCGCCGCCCGCAGCCCCCGGTCCGCGATGTCGCCGCGATGCTCCGCTCCTTCGACTACGCGGCCCGCAGCGGCCCCTCGGGCGGCGACGCCTGGTCCCTGGAGTGGGCGCGCCGCACCCGGGAGGCGTACTGCCGCGGCTACGCGGAGGGCGGCGGCCCCGACCCCTGCGCGGCACCGGAACTGATGCGCGCGTACGAGACCGACAAGGCCGTCTACGAAGTGCTCTACGAGGCCCGGCACCGGCCCGACTGGCTGCCGGTACCGATGGCGGCGGTGCGGCGGCTGGCCGACGGGGGGTGAGGGGCCGGGCGTGTGCCGCCGGGGCGCCTCGCCGCGGCTGCGGGGCGCCTCGCCGCGGCTGCGGAGCGCCTTCGGTGCGCCGGTGCCGTCGCCTCCCGTGGGTGTCGCCCCGTCTCGTGCGGCTGCCGCCCGTCTCCGCCCGACCGTTCCGTCCGCCGACCGTCCGTCGCCCCGCCCAGGAGGCCGCCCATGACCGTCCGTCCGCCGTCCCGCCGCCGCACCGCCGCACCGCCGACCGCCGACCGGGAGGCGGCCGAGCCGGGCGAGCCGACCGACCTGGCGGAGCCTGCGGCCCCGGCCGAGGCCGCCGCCGCGCCGGGTGCTGCCGACGTCCCGGAGGTGCGCCCGGCGGACCCCCTCCCCGACGAGGAACGTGCCCGCCTGCTGGCCGGTGCGCACCACGATCCGCACGCCGTGCTCGGGGCGCGGCCGGTGCCCGGCGGGGTGCTCTTCCGGGTGCTGCGGCCGCACGCCCGGGAGGTCTCGGTCGTCGCCGGGGGGCGGTGCGCGGTCCTGCGGCCCGAGGGGGACGGACTGTTCGCCGGGGTGCTGCCGCTGCGCGCCGTCCCCGGGTACGAACTGCGGGTGGCGTACCCGGACACGACCCTGACGGTCCGCGATCCGTACGGCTTCCTCCCGGCGCTGGGCGAACCGGATCTGCGGCTGCTGGGCGAGGGGCGGCACGAGCAGCTCTGGCAGGCGCTCGGTGCCCGCGTCCTGACGCATCAGGGCGTCACCGGCACCCGCTTCACCGTCTGGGCCCCGAACGCGCGCGGGGTGCGGATCCTCGGGGACTTCAACCACTGGGACGGCACCGCCTTCCCGATGCGGTCGCTGGGCGCCTCGGGGGTGTGGGAGCTGTTCCTGCCCGGCGTCGGCGCGGGTGAGCTGTACAAGTTCGAGATCGCCCGGCCGGACGGCTCGCACACCGTACGCGCCGACCCGATGGCCCGGCGCACGGAGTGCCCGCCGGCCAACGCCTCGGTCGTCGACGTCTCGCACCACGAGTGGCGGGACGGCGCCTGGATGGCCGCGCGGGGCGCCCGGCCGCCGCACACCGCGCCGTTCTCCGTCTACGAGGTGCATCTGCCCTCCTGGCGGCCGGGCCTGACCTACCGGCAGCTCGCCGCGCAGCTGCCCGCGTACGTACAGGATCTCGGCTTCACGCATGTGGAGTTCATGCCACCGGCCGAGCATCCCTTCGGCGGCTCCTGGGGCTACCAGGTCACCGGCTACTACGCGCCGACCGCGCGGATGGGCACCCCGGACGACTTCCGGTGTCTGGTCGACGCGCTGCACCGGGCCGGGATCGGGGTGCTGATCGACTGGGTGCCCGCGCATTTTCCGCGCGACGACTGGGCGCTGGCGGAGTTCGACGGGCGGCCGCTGTACGAGCATCCGGATCCGGCGCGGGCCGCGCACCCGGACTGGGGGACGCTGGAGTTCGACTACGGGCGGGCCGAGGTCCGCAACTTCCTCGTCGCCAACGCGGTGTACTGGTGCGAGGAGTTCCACATCGACGGGCTACGGGTGGACGCCGTGGCGTCGATGCTCTACCTCGACTACTCGCGGCCGGCGGGCGCCTGGACGCCCAACGCGCATGGCGGGCGGGAGAATCCGGAAGCCGTCGCCTTCCTCCAGGAGATGAACGCGACCGTGTACCGCCGCTGCCCCGGGGTGGTCACCGTCGCCGAGGAGTCCACCGCCTGGGACGGCGTCACCCGCGCCACCCATGAGCCGGGCACGGGCGGCCTCGGCGGGCTGGGTTTCGGGCTGAAGTGGAACATGGGCTGGATGCACGACTCCCTCCGGTACGTCGCCAAGGAGCCGGTGCACCGCCGGTACCACCACGGCGAGATGGCCTTCTCCATGGTCTACGCGTACTCCGAGAACTATCTGCTGCCGATCTCGCACGACGAGGTGGTGCACGGCAAGCGGTCCCTGGTGTCGAAGATGCCGGGCGACTGGTGGCAGCAGCGCGCCACCCACCGCGCCTACCTCGGCCACATGTGGGCCCACCCGGGCAAGCAACTCCTCTTCATGGGCCAGGAGTTCGCCCAGGGCGCGGAGTGGGCGGAGCGCCACGGCCCGGACTGGTGGCTGCTGGACCCGTCGTACGCGGCGGAGCCGGACCACCGCGGGGTGCGGGATCTGGTGCGCGATCTGAACCGCGGCTACGGGGCGGCGCCCGCGCTGTGGGAGCGGGACACCGACCCGGCGGGCTTCGCATGGGTGGACGCGGACGCCGCCGAGGACAACGTCTTCGCCTTTCTGCGCTTCGCCGCCGACGGCTCCCCACTGCTGTCCGTGACCCACTACTCCCCCGTGGTCCGCCCCGGCTACCGGCTCGGCGTCCCGGGCACCGTGGCCGCCTGGCGTGAGGTGCTGAACACCGATGCCGCGCGCTACGGCGGCGGCGGTGTCGAGAACCCCGGCGCGCTGACGCCGGAGCCGCTGCCCGCGCACGGCCGGGAGACCTCGCTCACCGTCACCCTGCCGCCCCTGGCCACGCTCTGGCTGCGCCCGGCCTGACCGGAGCGGCAGGCGGGTGGCCGCCCCGCCCGCCCTCAGACCCGCTGGGCGGCCGGTCCGAGCGCGGCCCGCAGCCCGGCGACCGAGGCCCGCCACTGCGGCCCGGAGTCCGACTCGTCCCACAGCTCGGCGAGTTCGGAATCGGGGGCGAGCACCCGGTCCAGGGCTCGGACGGCCAGACCGGTCAGCTCGGGCGGCGGCTGCGGTATGACACAGCGCGGCACGGACACCGCCACACCCCCGCACACAACGGACCCGGCCACGCCGACCGCGCCCGCACCGGCCGCCTCCGCGCCGGTCCCGGCCGCACCGCCCCTCTCCGTACCGGCCGCACCGCCCGGCCGGGCCGCCGCCAGCAGCGCGGCCGCGGCCACCGCCGTCTCGCCCTCCGGTGCGTCCAGGTACCAGCGCTCCTCGACGGCGTCGGCCAGTGCCGTGCGTACCGCGAAGAGGCGGCGGTTCGCCGGCAGCGCGCCCAGTCGCACCACGAGGTCCGCCGCGGCGTCGCCGCCGCCGAACGGACCCGTCCCCCATGTGCCCATGTCCCGCTCCTCGTTCGCCGGCGGCCGGTGCACCACCGGCCGCTGTCATCCCGTCCTCTGCATGGTGCCGCACACCACTGACAACGGCCGTCCGGCGAGGGCGGGGAACAGGGCCCGACACGGCGTATCCGCAGGTGAGGCGGGGAAAGCGGAGGGGCGGGCACCCGAAGGTACCCGCCCCGTACGGCGGTGGAACGCGGCGCACCCGGCGCCGTCACCACGCGGCACGAACGGTCCCGAGGAACCGCCGCCATGCGTACGGTCCCGAGGAACCGCCGCCATGCGTACGGTCCCGAGGAACCGCCGCCGCGCGTACGGTCCCGAGGAACCGCCGCCGCGGGTCCGGTCAGACCCCGGCGGGCTCCTTCGCCCCGTCCGCCCGCGGCGCATCATCGGCCGGTGCGGGGGCGCCGTGGTCGTCGTTCAGCGTCGCCTCGTCGAAGGGCAGCTGACCGGCGAGGACCTCGTCCACCCGGGCCTTGTCGATCTCCTTCGTCCAGGTACCGATGAGGACCGTGGCGACGGCGTTGCCGGCGAAGTTGGTGAGCGCCCGCGCCTCGCTCATGAAGCGGTCGATGCCGACGATGAGGCCGACGCCGTCGACCAGTTCGGGGCGGTGCGACTGGAGGCCGCCGGCGAGGGTGGCCAGGCCCGCGCCGGTGACGCCGGCGGCGCCCTTCGACGCGATGATCATGAAGACGAGGAGGGAGATCTGCTGCCCCAGGGCGAGCGGCTTCCCCATCGCCTCGGCGACGAACAGCGCGGACATCGTCAGGTAGATGGCGGTGCCGTCGAGGTTGAAGCTGTAGCCGGTGGGGACGGTGATGCCGACCACGGGCTTGCTGACGCCCAGGTGCTCCATCTTGGCGATCAGCCGCGGCAGCGCCGACTCCGAGGAGGAGGTCGACAGGATCAGCAGGAACTCCCGCGCCAGGTACTTCAGCAGCAGGAAGATGTTCACCCCTGCGAAGAGCCGCAGCAGCGTCCCGAGGACGACGATCACGAAGAGCAGGCACGTGAGGTAGAAGCCGACCATGATGACGGCGAGGGACTTCAGCGCGTCGACGCCGGTCTCGCCGACCACCGCGGCGATGGCGCCGAAGGCACCGACCGGCGCCACCCACATGACCATCGACAGCACGCGGAAGACCAGCTTCTGCAGATGCCCGACGCCGCGCAGCACCGGCTCGCCCGCCTTGCCGAGCGACTGGAGCCCGAAGCCGACCAGCAGCGCGACCAGCAGCGTCTGGAGCACCTCGCCCCCGGTGAACGCGGAGACCAGCGTCGTCGGGATCATGCCGAGCAGGAAGTCGGCGGTGGACTCGCCGCCGCCTCCGGTCTGCGCCTGGCCCGCGTGGCGGACCGTCTCGGTCAGGTGCAGGCCCGAGCCGGGCTCCAGGATGTTGCCGACGACCAGTCCGATGGCGAGGGCGACGGTGGACATCACCATGAAGTAACCGAGGGCGAGACCGCCGACGGCGCCGACCTTGGCCGCCTTGCGGACCGAGCCGATGCCCAGCACGATCGTGCAGAAGATGACCGGCGAGATCATCATCTTGATGAGGTTCACGAACCCGGTGCCGAGCGGCTTCAGCTCGACGGCGACGCCGGGGGCGATGAAGCCGACGGCGATGCCGAGCAGCACCGCCGCGATCACGGCGATGTAGAGGAAATGCGTGCGGTCCCGCTTCTTCGGCGCGTTCTCCTCGGTGGTACCGCCGGACGGCGGCGTCTTTGCAGCCACGGCTGCCTCCTCGCTCTACGGTTGCGCGCGGATCTGCGGCTCGGGCGCAACGAATCCCGGCGACTATGCACCTGGACTGTGGCGTGCGTCACCCTTGCGTGCATTTCGTTCATATAAAAGTGACCGGGCAGACTGTTTGCATGCACCTCGCCCTTCCGCGGACGCCCTCGCGTCTGCGCCGCCCCCGCAGCCTGGCCGGGCAGCTCTTCGCGATGCAGGTCCTGCTGGTGACCGTGGTCGTCGCCGGCTGCGCCGTCTTCGCGTACGCGAGCGCCGGGCGGCAGGCGAAGGAGACCGCGCGGCGGCAGACGACGGCGGTGACGACGGCGGTCGCCGACTCGCCCGCGGTGATCGCCGCCGCCCGCACCGCCGACCCCACAGCGGTGCTCCAGCCGTACGCCGAGCGGCTGCGGCGCGACGCGGGCGTCGACTTCGTCGTCGTCATGGCGCCGGACGGCACCCGCTGGACGCACCCCGAGCCGGACGCGATCGGCCGGACCTACCTCGGGCACACCGGGCGGGCGCTGCACGGCGAGACGTTCACCGAGACGCACCTGGGCGTGCTGGGGCCGTCGGTGCGGGTCATCGCGCCGGTCCGCGACCCCGCGCACGGCGACCGCGTCACCGCGCTGGTCAGCTCCGGCATCACCATCGCCACCATCAGCGAGCAGCTGCGGAATCAGGTGCTGGCGCTACTCGGGGTGGCCGCGGCGGCGCTGGCGCTGGGCGGGCTCGGGACGTACGTCATCAACTCCCGGCTGCGGCGTCACACTCATGGGATGAACGCCGCCGAGCTGAGCCGGATGCACGACTACCACCAGGCGGCGCTGCACGCGGTGCGCGAGGGGCTGCTGATGCTCGACGGGCGGCGGCGGGTCTCGCTGATCAACGACGGCGCCCGGGAACTCCTCGGGGTGACCGACGACGTGGTGGGCCGTCCGGTGGGGGAGCTGGGGCTGCCCGCGCCGCTGGCGAAGGCACTGACCGCACCGGGTCCGCTGATCGACGCACTGCATCTGACGGACGAGCGGGTGCTGGTCGTCAACTCCGCGCCGGTCTCCGGCGGGGAGCACCGCGGCAGCGTCATCACCCTGCGCGACCACACCGAACTCCAGGCGCTCTCCGGCGAGCTGGACTCCGTACGCGGGTTCACGGAGGCGCTGCGGTCGCAGGCGCACGAGGCCGCCAACCGGCTGCACACGGTGGTGTCGCTGATCGAACTGGGCCGCGCCGACGAGGCGGTGGAGTTCGCCACCGCCGAACTGGAGCTGGCGCAGGCGCTGACCGATCAGGTCGTCGGCGCGGTCGCCGAACCGGTGCTGGCCGCCCTGCTGCTGGGCAAGGCGGCGCAGGCCAACGAGCACGGCGCGGAGCTGGTGCTGACCGCCGACAGCCGGATCGACGACGGGCTGCTGCCGCCGGATCTGCCCGCCCGCGACCTGGTGACGGTGCTGGGCAATCTCATCGACAACGCCCTGGACGCGGCGGCGCCGGACGCCACCTCGGGCGCCGCGCCACCGCAGCCCGGCAACCCCGGCGTCCCGGCCGATCCGCCGAAGGTCACCGTCACCGCCCGCTCCGACGGCGGCGAACTGCTGCTGTGCGTGGCGGACAACGGGCCCGGCGTGCCCGAGGAGAGCGCGGCGGAGATCTTCCGCCGCGGCTGGAGCAGCAAACGGCCCGCGGCGGGCGGCCGGGGGCTGGGCCTGGCCCTCGTCCGGCAGGCGGTCCGGCGCAACGGCGGCACCCTCGCCCTCGACCGCGCCCCGGACGGCGGCGCGCGCTTCACGGTACGGCTGCCGCTGCCGGGGACGACGGAGGGTGGTGCCTCATGATGACCACCCCCGGCATCAAGGTCCTCGTCGTCGAGGACGATCCGGTGGCCGCCGCCGCGCACGCGCTGTACGTGGGGCGGGTGCCCGGTTTCACGGTCTCGGGCACCGTGCACTCGGGTGCGGACGCCCGCCGCCACCTCGACCAGCACGCCGTCGATCTGCTGCTGCTCGACCTCTATCTGCCGGACGGGCACGGGCTCCAGCTGATGCGGACGCTGCGCGGCGCCGGGCACGGTGCGGACGTCATCGCGGTCACCTCGGCGCGCGATCTGACGATGGTGCGCGAGGGCGTGTCGCTGGGTGTGGTGCAGTACCTCCTCAAGCCGTTCACGTTCTCGACGCTGCGCGACCGGCTCCAGCGGTACGCCGCGTTCCGCTCCACCGCGGGCGAGGCCAGCGGGCAGGACGAGGTGGACCGCGCCATCGCCGCGCTGCGCAACCCGCGCCCGGCGGCGCTGCCCAAGGGGCTGACCTCCGCGACCCTGCGCGCGGTCACCGACGCGCTGCGCGCCGCCCCCGACGGCCTGTCGGCCACCGAAGCGGGCGCCGGCGTCGGCATCTCCCGGATCACCGCCCGCCGCTACCTGGAGTACCTGGTGGATACGGGCCGGGCGGCCCGCGCCCCGCAGTACGGCCAGGTGGGCCGCCCGGAGCTGCGGTACCGCTGGTCGGAGCGGTAGCGCGGCGACGCGGCCGCGCCAGGGCCGTGGGGCGTGACGCGCGAAAGGCAGGTCCCCTAAGGGCCCAGGTCGTGGGCCGTGACGTGCGAAGGGCACGCCCCCCGGGGGCCCGGGAGCGCCTCAACTCCCATGCCCCGGCAGGCCCGTGGACCGTACGGCACCGGCCGGGCGTCGCCCCGTGGGCGGACCGGCCGTCCCCCTTGAGAGGGACCGGCGGGCCCGGCGTCGGACTTCCGGCCGGTGCCGCTTTCGGTCCCTCGGAGCGACGACCCGGGCGGGTGCCGCGGCCGAGGATGGGAGCACGTTGCCCGTCCCGTTCCCAGGAGTTCCCGTGTCCCCCACGGCTGCCGCCCCCGCACCCACCCTCGCGATGTCCGGTGTCGCCGCCCGCGCGGCCGACCTCAGCAAGATCTACGGCGAGGGCGAGACGAGGGTGGTGGCGCTGGACTCGGTCTCCGTCGAGTTCGGCACCGGCCAGTTCACCGCGATCATGGGCCCGTCCGGCTCCGGCAAGTCGACGCTGATGCACTGCATGGCGGGGCTCGACACCCTGTCGTCCGGTTCGGTCCGCATCGGCGACGTCGAACTGGCGTCGCTCGGCGAGAAGAAGCTGACCCGGCTGCGCCGCGACAAGATCGGCTTCGTCTTCCAGGCGTTCAACCTGCTGCCGACGCTGACCGCCGCCGAGAACATCACCCTCCCGATGGACATCGCGGGCCGCAAGCCCGATCCGCAGTGGATGAACGCCGTCATCGAGACGGTGGGCCTCTCCGGGCGCCTCACCCACCGCCCCAGCCAGCTCTCCGGCGGCCAGCAGCAGCGCGTCGCGGTCGCCCGCGCCCTGGTCGCCCGGCCGGAGATCATCTTCGCGGACGAGCCGACCGGCAACCTCGACTCCCGCTCCGGCGCCGAGATCCTGGGCTTCCTCCAGGAGTCGGTGCGCGCCATGGGCCAGACAATCGTGATGGTCACCCACGACCCGGTCGCCGCGGGGTACGCCGACCGCGTCGTCTTCCTCGCCGACGGCCGCATCGTCGAGGAGCTGCACCGGCCCACCTCGGACGCGGTCCTGGACCGTATGCGGCGCTTCGACAGCCGCGGCCGCACGCAGTGACCCCGGCCCCGCGCCGCACCGCACTGCCACCCCATCCGAGCCTCCGGCCCCAGGACTGACACACCATGCTGCGAACAGCCGTGCGCAATCTCTTTGCGCACAAAGCCCGGCTGATGATGACCGTGCTCGCGGTCCTCCTCGGCGTCGCCTTCGTCTCCGGCACCCTCGTCTTCAGCGACACCGTCGGCAACGCCCTCAAGAACGCCTCCGCCAAGGACCTCGACGACGTCGCCGTCTCCGTCCAGGCCGAGGCGGAGCCCCCGAAGGGCGACGACCGGCGCACCACCGTCCTCACCGACAAGACGGCCGCCGCGGTCCGCGCGGTGCCCGGCGTACGGGCCGTACGGGCCGACATCACCGGCGACGCGGTCCTCGCCGCCAAGGACGGCGAGCCGGTCGGCGAGGCGTGGCAGAACCTCGCCGCCAACTACCAGCCAGGACCGGACGGCAAGGACTCCCGCTACCCGCTGGTCCAAGGCCGCGGCCCGGCCGCCGCGGGCGAGATCGCGATGGCCGAGGCCACCGCCCGCAAGGCCGGCTACCGGATCGGCGACACCGTACGGTTCGCCACCAGCGGCCCCGTGCTGACGAAGAAGCTGGTCGGCATCGTCGCCACCGACGACCCGAAGGTGACCGCCGGCGGTTCGCTGGTGCTGCTCGACACCGCCACCGCGCAGCGGCTCTACCTCCACCCCGGCCAGTACGACGAGCTGGTGGTGTCGGCCGCGCCCGGCGCCGACGAGGCGGCGCTGACCCGTGAGGTCCGCGCGGCCGTGCCCGGCAAGGGGGCGAAGGTCACCAGCGGCACGGCACTCGCCGAGGAGCAGAGCGTGCTGCTCGCCGAGCAGAACAAGGCGCTGACCTCGACGCTGCTGACCTTCGCCGGGATCGCGCTGTTCGTCGGCGTCTTCATCATCGCCAACACCTTCACCATGCTGATCTCCCAGCGCCGCCGCGAGATCGCCCTGCTGCGCGCGGTCGGCGCCTCCCGCCGCCAGGTGGTGCGCTCGGTGCTCATCGAGGCGACGCTGCTGGGCGTGGTGGCCTCCGCTGTCGGCATGGGCCTGGGCATCGGCATCGCCACGGGGATCCGCGCCGTCCTCAACGCCAACGACGCCGGGCTGCCGGACGGGCCGCTCGTCATCAGCCCCGTCACCGTCCTCGCGTCCCTGGCCACCGGCACCGTCGTGACCATCCTGGCCGCGTGGCTGCCGTCCCGCCGGGCGGCGAAGATCGCGCCGGTGGAGGCGCTGAGCACGCTCGACACGCAGGCGGCGCCGCGCAGCCTGGTGTTCCGCAACATCTCCGGCGCCGTCGTCGGCGGCCTCGGCGTGGCCGTGATGCTCTGGGCCTCGACGCTGAAGTCCAGCGACGACCTGCCGATCGCGATGCTCGGCTCCGCGCTCACCATGATCGGCGTGATCGTGCTGGCGCCGCTCCTCTCCCGCCCGCTGGTCTTCCTCACCGGCGCGGTCACCGGCCGTCTCTTCGGTACGGTCGGCAAGCTCGCCAAGGAGAACGCGCTGCGCAACCCGCGCCGGACCGCGGCGACCGGCTCGGCGCTGATGATCGGCCTCACCCTGATCACCGGCATGACCGTCGTCGGCCACTCCGCGCAGTCCGCCATCGACCGGATGACCTCGACCCAGCTGACGGCCGACTACCAGATCACCACGTCCACGTACTCCGGCCTCGACCCGAAGCTGTCCGCGAAGACGGCGCAGGTCCCCGGCGTGACCGCGGTGGCGCCGCTGCGCAACTCCGCCTTCCTCCTCGGCGAGGACGCGGTGAACCTCAACGGCACCGACCTCCGCACGATCGGCCGGGTCACGGACCTCAAGGTGGTCCAGGGCTCGCTCGGCGCGGTGCACGGGGACGCCGTCGCGCTGGCGAAGAGCGTCGCCGACAAGGCCGGCAAGCACACCGGCCAGACCATCGACGTCCGCCTCTTCGGCGACAGGAAGCGCCACCTGACGGTCGCCGCCGTGTACGAGGACAACGAGATCGCCGGTGGCGCCCTCTCCGACCTGCCCCTGGTCGCCACCCTGACGGAGCGCCCGAAGGACGACTCGCTGCTGGTCAAGACCGCGCACGGCGCCTCCGCCGCGACGGCCGCGCAGCTGCGGGCCGCCTTCGGCGACAACCCGTTGGTGAAGGTCCAGGACCACGAGGACCTGCGCCGGGAGAACGCCGGCCAGATCGGGATGCTGGTCAACATGGTCTACGGCCTGCTGGGCATGGCCGTCGTCATCGCGGTGGTCGGCGTGATCAACACCCTGGCGATGTCGGTCTTCGAACGGACCCGGGAGATCGGGATGCTGCGCGCCATCGGTCTGGCGCGGGCCGGGATCAAGCGGATGGTCCGGCTGGAGTCGGTCGTCATCTCGCTCTTCGGCGCGGTGCTCGGCATCGGCGTGGGCCTGTTCCTCTCCTGGGCCGGCGGCTCGATGCTCGCCTCGTCCTGGAAGCTCTACGAGACGCTGCTGCCGTGGGGACGGCTGGCGCTGTTCGTGGCGATCGCCCTGGCGGTGGGCATGCTGGCCGCCGTCTGGCCGGCCCGCCGCGCGGCGAAGCTGAACATGCTGGAGGCCATCGGCGCCCAGTGACCGCCGGACACGACAGCGGCGGGGGGGGGCGCCCCCCCCCCCGGGGGGGCGGCCCCCGCGGGGGGGCGGGGGGGCCGCGGGAGCGGCCGG